>JBGUMQ010000078.1:0-74472 GCA_045116915.1 Sphaerochaetaceae bacterium
TGGTCCATGATGTAGCGCGTCAGCGCCTTCACGCTGGAAAGCCTGGCCCCGTCCTTCGACGACAGCTCCATGTCGAACATGGACTCAAGGTTGCCCAGGAGGACGAAGTAATCCAGGCTCTCCCCTCCGAATGTCGTGAAGAAGTCGCCTGTGTTGGTTATCTCCTCCACCGGCCGGTCGAGGGTGTTTGCGAAACAGCGTGCCACGCCGCTACGCACCTCCTCTTCCGAAAGCACCTTCCGCGGCGGGACGGTCTCCGGCTCGATCAGGGGGATCAGGCCTGCGGCAAGTTCCGCCGAAAGTCGTCCGCGGTCCAACCTGAAGCCTCCGCGGCTCAGGTCCGCGGTGGTGAACACGATGTCCAGGCCCTCGGCTCCGGCACCGGAAGCCGCCCGTCTGACAAGATCCATGACATTTGCAGTCCTGCGGGAGGACATCCCGCTTTCCAGTGAGACAAGGAGAACGGGTTTCCCGACCTGCGGTCTGACAAGACATGCGGACCTGACCTGAGCCATGGTCATGGCGTTCTCGACGGGCTCCGTCCTGTATCCGTTGCAGTCTTCAAGACAGCCCGTGATGTAACCGAGACGCGAGAAAAATGATATCAACTGCGGATTCAGGTCATCGTCTATGGTATAGATGACTTCCACAGAAGAACCTGTCATCTCGTTCCTGAGCTTCCTGAAAAGCGATCCGTACCGCAGTTTCCCGAACAGTCCGTGAGAGGCCAGCGCCTTGTCCAGGGCTCCCTGTCCGGACTGTCCGTCCTGCTTGCGGCGCATCCTTGCGGCCATCATGGAAAGCTCCAGCGGATAAGCTACGATGTGTGTGACATCGTGGCTTCTGGCACAATCCGAAACCGATTTCAGGCGGCCCTGCGGCGGGAACACCGCGACGGCACCCATGGCCTGCAGTGCAAGAAGCGAGAACAGCCCCAGCTCCGATGAAAGCGGTGCGGCGACCAGGGTCCTGACCTCCGGTGCGCTGCCGTGCGGCATGTCCATCGCCTCTATGACGGCACTGCGGACAGCCTCGATGTCGTAGCGGAGGTCGGATCCTTTGCCAATGCGGAAGCAGAACCCGTCGGCCCATGAACTCTCCGGAGGAAGACCCTGCGCATCATCGTCTGCGGATATATCATCATCGCGGATCACATCGGCAAGACCGTCGAGGCATCCCGTAGTATCCTCCGTCCCGATCAGGACCGGCCTGTACCCGTTCATCAGCAGGGCCCAGAACACGGCGATCCACTTCACCCCCGATTGCATGAGAAGCCCCACTTCGGAGCCCTTCTCCACTGCCGAGAGACGGCGTGCCACCGACGGCACCATACCCGCCACCATCCTGCAGACCTGTCGGGATGTCAGCGCGGTCTTCTTCAGACCTGTGCTGTATTCGAACATGGTTCTGTCGCTTTCCGGGAACAGTATCCTGTACAGTGTGTGGAACGATGTCGCCTTTCCTATGAGTGCGGAGTCCACCGCACGGTTGTCCGATGCATTCTTCCGTGCCATCGGGCCTACCTCTTCCAGAACGAGCGCGAGAACACGACCAGGACCGTGAATATCTCAAGCCTTCCGAGCAGCATCTCGAACGCGCACACCCACAGCGACCACAGCGGGAATATGGAGAAGTTGCCCGCAGGCCCCACCTTTCCGAAACCGATTCCGATATTGCCAAGGCTCAGGATCGATGCCGCCATGCATGTCTCGACATCTATCCTGGTCAGCGACAGGACCAGCGTCCCCAGCAGCCACGTGATGATGTAGACCGCGCAGAAGGACGCTATGGAAAGCAGCGTGTCGTTGTGTATGACATCATCACCCAGCCTGACCTTGGAGACCGATGCCGGGTGGATCTTCTTCCGGATCGTGTTGCCGCCCATCTTGAAGAGCGTCGCGATCCTTGTGACCTTCATTCCGCCGCCGGCCGATCCGGCACAGCCACCGATGAACATGGTCAGGATTATGGCCATGATGGAGAACGAGGGCCAGTTCAGGTAGTTCGCCGTCGCGAATCCCGTGGTCGTCAGGACAGACGCTATATGGAACGCCGCGTACCTGAACGAAGTGGCGAAGCTGTCGTATACCCCGGAGTTCGTCAGCTGCAACGCAACCAGGGAGGACAGGATGAACCAGATGGACATGAACCACCTCAGCTCGGTGTCCTTGAGCGAACTCCTGACCTTGCCGGTGAACGCCTTGTAGTAGAGCGAGAAATTGCAGCCCGCTATCAGCATGAAGACCGTCACGACGACATCCACATAGGCGCTGTTGAACGAGCCGATGGAGGCTCCCTTCACGCAGAAACCTGCAGCCGCCATGGTGGAGAACGTGACCGTAACGGACTCGTACAGATCGAGGCCGCCGAACAGCAGGAATATGGTCTCGAGGACCGAGAACCCCACGTAGATGGCCCACAGCAGCATGGCCGTGGTCTTTGTCTTGGGGGTGAGTTTCCCTTTCACGGGTCCGACGGATTCGGCACCCATCAGGTGGAACGAGCCTGCGCCCATGTTGGCCCCGATTGCCGGAAGCAGGGCGACGAAAAGGACCACGATTCCCATTCCGCCCAGCCAGTTGGTCATGCTCCTCCAGAAGAGGACGCCCTTGCCGCAGGCCTCTATGTCCGACAGAACGGTGGCCCCGGTTGTGGTGAAACCGCTCATTATTTCAAAGAACGCCGCACTGTAGGACTTGAAATCGCCGGAAAGCACCAGCGGGATGGCTCCGAATGCGGTTGCGATTATCCAGGTGAAGGTCACGAAGAAGAAACCGTCGCGCTGGCGGAAATCGGAAAGCTCCGTGTCCTTCAGGATCAGCAGCACTGCAAGCGAAAGGATCACCATGGCAAGGATCGTGGCCAGGAATGAGCGCGCGGCCCTGAGCTCACCGTACGAGTAGCTGATGACCATGGGAAGGAGCATCAGTATGGCGAGGAACACCACGATGATGGCTAGAAGCTTGATGTTTTTCCTGAGATCCATGATCAGCCCTTCTTCATGACGGAGGATTCGGTGTGCAACAGCTTCTGGATGAAATCCGTGAATTTGCGCTCTATGACGGTGATAAGCGAGTCCCCTGCCTCGAGTACGTAGAAACCGCCCGGGATCAGCGTCCTGCCGTCGCTCTTGGTAACGCCGGCGATGATTCCCTTGCCCCTCATGTCTATGTCCTTCAGCGCCCGGCCGACAATCGGGTTGTCATCCGTTATGGTGAACTCGAAGGCCTCGATCTGGCCGCCGAAGAGCGAGTGCATGCTGGATACGTTCTGTCCGTGCAGGTAGCGCATCAGGGAATCGACCGTGACGTCCTGCGTGGAGATGATGCTGTCGATGTCGGTGTGGTCCGCCATGCGCAGGTAGTTCGGGTTGTGGCTGACAAGAGCCAGGCACGTCTTGATGCCGAAATGCTTCGCGTAGCTGGCCGTGATGATGTTGAGCTCGTCGTTGGACGTCAGGCACAGCATGAGATCGTAGTTCTCCAGCCCCTCCTCCTCGAAGACTCCTTCCGCGGTGATGTCGGCGTTCAGGACCAGGACATCGGGATAGACGGTGGCCATGCGCTCGCAGACGGCGCTGTCCTTGTCGATCAGGGCGATGTCGCGGTGCTGGTACTGCGGGATGGCGCGCAGGAGGAAGTCGGCCACCTGGGAGGCTCCGACGATGGCTATGCGCTTGGCCTTCATCGACCTGCGGCCTACTGAGGAGAGAAGCTCGTTGACGTTCTCCTCCGGCACGACAAGGCTGAGCGTGTCGCCGGGCTTGACCGTGGTGTCTCCGCTGGGGACCAGGGCCTCGCCGTCGCGGTCCAGGGCGGCGATGATGAAGTTCGAGTTCAGCTCATGCCTGAGCTGTCTTACAAGCTTGTCCGCGTATGGCGAGTCCTTCTCCACGTAGACGTTGTAGAGAAGAAGCGATGAGTTCTCGAACGGGATGATGTCGCTGTAGATCCCGCGCTCGACATCCTTGTAGATGTACTGCGCGACTTCCTGCGTGGGGTTGACTATGTGCGTGATCCCCATGAGGGAGTTGCCGATCCCGCTGTAGCCCGTGTACGAGAGGTTGCGGATGGAGGCTATGGTGAGGGGTACCTTGAATTCGGACGACACGATTCCGCTGGAGACCAGGTTGGTCTCGTCGCTTCCGGTCAGGGCGACGAATGCATCGGCATCGTCTATGCCCGCGTCGCTGAGGTCCTCGAGGCTCGTGCCGCTGCCCTTGATGGCAAGGCAGTCGACCTTGGCCATGGCGGTGTTCACATCCTCGGCGTCCTCATCGATTATGATGACTTCCTTGTTCTCCTCGACCAGATGTCTGGCCAGTCTTATTCCTCTGCGTCCTGCGCCCAGAATAACAACTTTCATGAGTGACATCGTATAACAAAGGATGATGTGAATCAACAACGGCGTGCCCCACTGTTCGCATGACGCGTGTTCTGATATATACTGTCCCCATGCCACGCACCGTGAGAAAGGCCTTCGCCGCCGCATTGCTTGTTCTGACAATCCTCCCCTGCACCCTTGGTGCACTCCAGGTCACCGCCGTCACGAACTCCTTCGTGACCCGTTCCGTTTCCGAGTTCCCGGTGGACTACGACGATTCCTATTTCGACTGGCAGGCGACGCAGTACAGCCACAAGCTCGCGCAGGCCAGCCTGGGCATGGCGTTGTCGGCCTTCAGACCCACGCGTCACCAGGACCAGAGCAATCCCTCCGAACATCTGGTGGAGTTCCTCTCACAGTGCGGGTTCACGGACCTTCAGAGCGACGACTACGACAAGAACCCTTCCCTCTACACCGTCGCCACGGTCATAGGGATGAAGGAAATGACGGGTTCCGACGGGCAGCCCTACACCCTGATCGCCGTGGGTGTCTGCGGAGGCGGATACGCCAACGAATGGCTCTCCAACTTCACGGTCGGAACCGGGGAGCGCCATCAGGGATTCGACAGCGCGGCACACCTTGTGGAGAACAGGATCTTCGGATACATAGGTCGCTCGAACATACAGGGCAGGATCAAGATCTGGATCTCCGGTTTCAGCCGTGCGGCCGCCGTCAGCAACATCACTGCGGCCGACCTGGTGGACTGCGGAGTGTTCGCTCAGGACGACATCTTCGCCTACACCTTCGCCACTCCCAGGACGACCAAGGACCCCAGGCCCGGACAGTACGATGTGGTTCCGCAGGTTCCTCTGGCAAGCTGGGGTTTCCAGCGTTACGGAACGGTGCTCTACACCTCCCTGCGGGAGACCGACAGCTCGTATTTCGACAAGATGGACCGCGCGGACACGGTCTCCAGGGCCTTCACGGGCCAGGGCTTCTGGTCCAACACGGCGGTCAACTTCCAGCTCCACTCGGTCCTTGGATACGTGGCCCAGGTATGCCCGACGCAGGAGATCTACGCCAACTGCCTGCAGGACAGGGTCATCTCCATGTTCCAGGACAGGTCGGTGAACAACATCCTGAGAAAGCTCTCGGAGCTGTCGGAGGATCCCGGGCTCGTGAACGAGGACAACGAGGATGTGGCGTCCAACCTGATCAACTTCCTGTTCAGGCTGGCGCTGAACGCATTGACCATGTCGGGAGACATAGGTCTGATGTGGAATCCCAATGCGAACCTCACGAGCAACCTTCTCCATGAGCACACGCAGGACGTCTACCTGTCATGGATGCTGTCTTCGGACGACCCGGACGACATCTTCACGGAGAAGACCCGGTACACGAGGATCGCCTTCTTCGGGCTGGGCGACAAGTACACGATCCGTGTGACAACCGGCGAGGACGACGGCATCGAGGTCCTTGAGTACAGAGACGGCAACTTCACGGTCAACGACGACGCCCCGTTCCTGCCCGGAACCCATATCGACGACACGGACCTCACGATCCTGCTCCCGCACGACGAGACATACACCGTCTGGTACTCCTGCCCTGTGGTCAACCACAACATGCTGGCGATGGTCGTCGAATGCGACACCATCGACATCGCCGAAAGCTCCGTCATGATCTGCTTCTGCGATTCCGAATGCGAGGACCTCATGCTGTACTCGACCGACGGACGCACCTCGCAGATCGATTCCATAGTGCTCACCCCAGAGGACTTCAGCGACGACTCGGAATACCTTCCGCCCGATTTCATAGCCGGGTCGCTGGGCATGTCCGGTTCCGCCTACGAATGGCGGACGATGCTGTTCCTGGTTGTCCTTGTTCCGGTTGTCGTCCTGATGCTTGTGGTGATAGGCCTCGCTGCGATCATAAGGGCGGTCAGCAGGAAGCGCGTGAGCCTTGTCCCCGTGTTGTTCTTCACTCTGGTCCTGGTCGGATTCCTGCTCGGAGAGCTCTATTTCTGGCTGTTCAAGAGCAAAACACCGATGATCATTGCAAAATGCACCATCGGAATCGTCCTGACGGCGTTCGCCGCGATCGGTGTTCTGCGCAGGAGGGAGATGGGGCTTCTGGACGACAGAGACGAGAGGATGAACACGATCGCCATCGCCGGTGCCGTGCTGCTCTACTCGGTCGCCAACTGCGTGATCAACCTCTCGTTCGCATGCGGGGTCATCCTGTTCGCGCTTGCGAACGCTGGCCTCATAACCGTATTCATCCTGAGGAGAAGGCCTTCCGCCTACCAGTGGCTGACCTGGGGTGCGGTCTCGATCGCCAGCATCCCCGTGGTGCTCGTGCTGGGCAGGGAACTCGAAGGTTTCAGATTCGCCATCGCCGCATACTGCTGCATAAACCTCCTGCTGGTCATGACCTCAATGCACCAGAGGCCCATGGTGAGCCTGGCCTGCGTGCTGTACCTGTCCTCCGACCTGGTGCTGGGAGCATACCTCACGATCGGCAACAGGATGCTGCTGATGCATGTCGTCTACATGTTCCTCTACTACATCGCCCTCTTCTTCTTCGCCTACGCATGCTTCGTGGTCAAGGGCCACCCGGCCACGCCGACCGTGCCTGAAATGCAGGCACCTGCCCAAAAAGCGGACTGATAATCCAGCCTCTTTGCTTGCAGAAGCTGTAGTGCAGAATACGTTTTTTGAGTGGCTCTGCACTATTTTTTCACGCAGAACAGCAAAAAAGACATATCTCTGCACTATATATAAATCCCCCATCCATAGTTGAAGCCTGAAAACGACGATTGTGCGCAGGCTGTTCGCAGTTTGTGCGGTGGCCAGCCGCAGCCAGGATGCCCGCGGCCCCTAAGCCAGGCGGGCTGACGCCAGCGGAGGTGCCAGGCACTGCACAGGATGTGAATCGGTCTGTGCCCATGAGGAGTCTATTTGGATCATCACTTTTTTCAGTAAGGAATCACAAGCAGGGGTAGGACTCGTCGCCTTTAAACGACAAAACCGACCCTTGCGGATCGGTTCTTGTCATTTAGCAGGGGTAGGACTCGTCGCTCCGCTACACCGCCTTCGTCGCAAGGCAATGCGCCTGCCTTGCTCCTCGATCCTCGTCCTACTTGTCCCCTTAAAAGCAAAAAACCAAGGACAAGCCTTGGTTTTCCGCTTTTAGCAGGGGTAGGACTCGGACCTACGGCCTCCAGGTTATGAGCCTGGCGAGCTGCCAACTGCTCCACCCTGCGTCGAATGCTCAATCAATCTACATTGTTTGTACAGAAGTGTCAACCCGTGGCCGAAAATAAGTAAAAATGACCGATTTTTGGGTCAAAATTTCCACAGTGTGTCAATATGACGCAAAATAACACACCATTATGTCATGTGTTTCAAAAAGGCCCTCTCCACACCCTGAAAGCAGTCCATAGTCAGCTCAGAAAGACCCAATTGCCGACCCGCCAGACATATCATCCAAATGCAAGCTATTATAATAAAAAGAAATAACAAAAACTTGGCACGCCTTGTGCAATATAGCAGGTGTCAGCCGGAAACGGCGGACAGAATTAAAAAAGCAAACGATACGGAGGCAATACAATGAGGAATTATCTTATGACAACAAGGAATGCGGACAACGTTTTCGATACTCTTTTCGACGACATGTTCTGTGACTGGGGCGTCAGGAACAGCACATACCCCACAGTGAACGTATATGAGGATGCCAAGGCATTCTACGTGGAAGCCGAGCTCCCGGGATACACGGCAGAGGATGTGAACATCAGTGTTGAGAAGCACGTTCTGCACATCTCGTCCGAGAAGATCGAGAAGAAGCACGAGGACAAGAAGTACGTCGTCCGCGAGAGAAGCTTCATGAAGTTCAACAGGGCTTTCTCACTGCCCGAGGGAATCAACGAGGAGTCCATCGAGGCCAGCTTCAAGGACGGCATCCTGACGGTGACACTTCCGAAGCTCCCTGTCGAGCAGCCGAGGAAGATCACAGTGAAGATCGCTGGTTGACGGAATCAAACAAATCAAACCCCCTTCCATACATCATGGCTGCTGCGGATTGTCCGCGGCAGCCTTCTTTTTGTCCATCGCTTTTCCCGGAATCAGCTTTCCCTGTTCAGAAGCCAGGAGAATCCCTTCGCCATGCGTAGGTCGGGATCACGGAAATGGTTGCCCTCGTTCCATTCGAAGATACACGGGATTCCCGCTTCGCAGAAACCGCCGTACAGATGCCCTATCGCTTCCCCTACCGCAGCCATCACGGGATTGCGGGTCTTCTCCTCCCTGTCGCCCAGGCTGAGGTAGATGGCTCCGGTCCGTGGGACATTGGCCCTGCAATAATCCGCAAAGCCGGGAAACCATGCGGATGGAGAAGCCGCGGCCACACCTTTGAACCGTGCGCAGTTGCACGATGCCCATAGGGCGAAAAGACCGGCAAGGGAATACCCGCCTATGTACAGCTCCGTCCGGTCGGAAGAGTCGGAAGCGAAAGCAGGGATTATGTCATCCATCAGAACAGAAAGCGTATGTGGTGCGCCATCCCCGAACGGAGTGTTCCCGAATACAGGAGGAGCCGCCCATGGGGACAGGTCATGGTTCCAGTCATCGACCTTGACTGCAAGCAGGGAGAAGTCCTTGCCCGGGCATGACGAGACGATCTTGACGTACTCGCTTTCGATCAGACCCAGGTCGTGGTCGTCGACCATCTGGACGAGTAATGTCGGTGAACCGGGTTTTCCGTACAGGTGTGAATCCATCGGGTCACATTATAACCCGGGATCGAAAAAAAGCAGTCCAAAACAGGTTTTTAGGGCTTCCGGACTGCCGGTTTTCAAAAAAGAAGCAGTCCAAAACGTCGTTCTGACCATTTTGGACTGCTTTCTGCTCTACAGGAACCGGTTTTCTCAGCGGCGGTACAGGTACCTGTCTTTCCTGGCCATCCTGCCGACAAGCAGGAAGGAGACGGAGAACATCGCCAGCACGAAGATGATGAAGACCCAGCTGAAATCGCCGGTCTCCATCGATGCGATGTAGTCGTAGGCGCCATGGAGCAGGACCGGGACGGACACAGCAAGGACACGCAAAAGCTTGGACTTCTCCACCTCACCGGCATAGTCGCAGCTCTTGGCAAGGGAGTAGAACACTCCCATGAAGACGCCGAAACAGGCATGTCCGGGGACAGCCGTGACTGCCCTTATCAGCGCGGTGGAGAACCCGTACATGGTCACATAGGAGATGTTCTCCCAGAGGGCGAATCCGAGCGATACGGCCGTGGCGTAGACAACTCCGTCGAACAGGCAGTTGAATTCGGGACTGTCCCATGTGCGCTTCTTCAGAAGCACGTACTTGGAGAGCTCCTCCGAGATGGCGACCACACCGAAATAGAGGATGACGTTGTATGCCGCCGAGGACTGCGGGACAAGAGCACCCAGCAGGAAGCCGAAAACCTTCTCCCCCACGATGGCGAAGAACGTGGAGATGATCCCGCCGATCACCAGACGCCTGATCAGGGCTGGCGGTTCACGCTCTATCCTGTCGGCCCTGTAGACCTTGACAAGAAGGAAGACCGCGGGGATGACCGCGGCGGCGATAAGAAGCCATCTGTAGACGAGATATGGTGACATCAGCCAGAAGAACATGTGTCTTGCCTCCTTTGGGAACAACGCAAATATAACAAGGAATCGCTCAGCCGCAAAACGCCATGCAAACGATTGACAGCAATCGATTGACGGATTGAAAACCGTGCTTCCGGTGGTATAATCGAATCCATGAAAAGGTTCATTTCCATATTGGTTGCGGCATTGCTCATCTGCTCCGCACTCTGCGCCGTAAGCGCGGAGGAGCTGTTCGAGACGGTCATGGAGACCAGCCCGAAGGCAAAGGAGATCAGGCAGACCAGACGCAACGAGTTCCTGGACCAGGTCATATCCTCCATGAAAGGCCCGAGCTGGAGCGTCAGCCTCCAGAGCCTGGAGATATCCGGAAAGGATGACCTGAGAAGTCCGCTCGCATTGACGCTTCCTTCCATCGAGGTCGGTGTGAGCACACCTGAGAACAACGACAAGCTGTCGTTCGAGGCCCGACTCTCCATAGGCGGTCCCGTATTCAGCTGGGACACCGCCACGGCGAGGTACAAGCTCGACGGATTCAGCTATTCCCTGCGCACCGGCATGTCCAAGAGCTTCGAGTTCAAGAGCTGGGACACGACGAACTATCAGGAAGGCCAGTCGGACCTGTTGAGGAACAACAGCTACAGGACATCGGTCCTGCAGTTCCAGAACGCATTCCTGGAGGACCTGATCAAGGTGATGAAATGGTCGCAGCAGGTGCGGGACATCAACAGCGAGGCGCTGCTGATGAAGGCATCCTACGAGCAGGACATCAGAAGCGGCAAGCTCGAGGAAGGGTCCCCCGATGCGACGATCCGCTACGCCGAGGTCGAGATGAAGCAGAAGGAGGCCGAGCAGTCCCTGGACTCCGGAGAGACGGAGTTCAGCGAATTCAGCAAGAACTACGGGATCGAACCCCAGTACATCGATTCGGCACAGGAATACCGGCTTGAGTTCACGCCTTCCGAGCAGGGGAACTCCGAAGTGCTCTCCAAGTACTACGAGTACCTGACGATACTCCAGCAGATAGAAGAGAAGACCGGAAAGAGCAGCCAGCTGAACATCAAGGCGAGCCTTGAACCCAAAGTCACCATGGACGAGAACTTCACATACAAGACCACGGTGCTCAGCGGTGAGATCGGAGCCAGCTACACAAGCGGCAACTTCAACATGGACTTGTCGTTCAGCACGGGCTACGACTTCAGGGCCGACATCGGGTCACGCCTCACAGGCCCCACCCTCTCCATCGGTTTCTCATGGACGAACACACCGCAGGTCCTGTCCAGCGCCGAAATGGAGAGGCTCAAGCTGATGTACACGGACTACTCCTACGACAGCGCCACCCAGTCGGTGACGGGGAAGGTCAACTGGAACGAATACGAGACCACGCTGAGGAACATCACGAACGAGACGCTGCGCAAGGAATCGCTCGAACTGGAGAAACTCGAGTACAGCGCCCTGGTGGCGGAAAAGGAGTGGAAGGAGGCCCTGGCCCAGTACGTGGCCAAGTGCGCGGAACTCCAGGAATCCATCAAGGACTACAGGAACAAGCGCGAGGTGTTCATGATCAAGTACGAGGCCGACAAGAAGGCCTATGAGCAGGTCTGCAATCTCTTCGACCAGAACAAGGCCACCGCGGCCGATGTCGTGAAGATAAGCCACCTGGTGGAGATGGATGCCATAGAGCTTGTGATATACAACATGCGCAGCCATATCCTCTACAACGAAATAGAAATGATCCAGATGTGAGGTACAACGTGAAGAAACTGTCTGTCGTTTTCATTCTGATACTTGTCGCCGTTTCGGCTTTCGCTTCATATGACATCACCGCCAAGGCGGGCACGTCGTTCCTCCTCCTGGCCGGAAAGACATCGGTGGGAGCGAAGAACTCCGACGCCCTCAGCAAGGCGGGGTTCGGCTCGGCCGGTTTCGGCGGAGACCTGGAAGTGGAGCTTGACCTGAACAATAATGTCCTGTTCTACTTCGGGTTCTCACTGGCCTTCCCCGGGAACGTGGATATCGCAAAGAAAATCACACGCGCCGATATCGCGGCCGCGATGGAAAAAGACAAGACGGGTGCCGGTTCGGACTTCAAGTTCCATTCGGGCGGCACCTTCATGAGGTCGCTGGTCGCCTACATCGGGTTCGCCCACAGGCTGGACCTGAAGCTGGGCGAATGGGAATTCACCGTCGGAGCCGGATTCGGCATCCGCAGTACCAGCGCGGGCTTCACGATGGTGATGACAAAAGAGGGGAAACCCTACTACTTCGCCGACTACCGCACGGTCACGACACTGTCGACAGGACTCGACGCAACGGTCGGCTACAACCTTTCGTCCAGAATCTCCCTGGTCCTGACGCTCAAGCCGGACGTCGGGTTCTTCACGATCGCAAGGCACATCGATTACGACAAGAAGGACAGCGACAGCTATTCCACCCTTTCGGAGACGGAACTGACGGAATCAACAGGTTTCTCGTTCTCGTTCGGGATGTCGGCAGTCCTGGGCATCTCATACACGTTCTGAGGACGGAGACACCCGCGGCGCCGCTTCATGGGCGTCACTCGTAGTTCAGACTCTCAATCGGATCCAGCTTCGCGGCCTTGGCCGCGGGGTACAGTCCGAAGAACACTCCCGTCGCGGTGGAGAATCCCACGCTCAGAAGGCATGCGGTCAGTGACACCGAGAAATCCCATCCGGCTATGTTGGTCACCAGCTTGCTGATACCTATGCCCGACAGGATGCCTATGACCCCTCCGATCGATGTCAGCGTTATGGCCTCGGTCAGGAACTGACGCCTGATGACGGAAGGCGAAGCCCCAAGGGCCTTGCGGATCCCGATCTCCTTCGTGCGTTCGGCGACGGAGACGAGCATGATGTTCATGATCCCGATTCCTCCGACCAGAAGGGAGATGCCTCCTATGGCGGCCAGGAAGATGCTCAGCGTGCTCGTGACCGAGCTGACCATGTCTGCAAGCGATGCCGACGATATGAGGAAGAAGTTGTCGCTTCCGACCAGGCCGTTGAGGAAAGCCTCGCAGTCGCTGTTGACCTTCCTGGGGTCGAATCCGTCACGGACCTTGATTATGTATTCCCCGATGCTCGTCACATGCTGGAACCTCTGGGTAAACGTGTTCATCGGGATGTAGACCGTGTTGTTGTACGATGATGCGAACGACGGGTCCTTGTCCTCCATCACTCCGACGACAAGGTAGCGCTTGCCTGTGTCCCTGTAGATGGTGATGTAGTTCCCCACCGCGTTCCCGCCGGGGAAGAGCTTCTCCGCGACCTTGGAACCCAGGACCACCACCTGGCGCTTGAATATGCTGTCCTCAACCGTGAACCAGGAGCCGTATGAGGCATCGTAGCCGTTCTTGTCGGCATAGTCCGAGTAGACTCCCATGATCGATGCCGATGTTATCTCGTTTCCGTAGCGCAGCCGGGCGCTGCCCGATACCGCGGGCATGACGGACTCTATGCCGTCGACATTGGCCATGAGCGTGTTGCCGAAGAGCTCGTCGAACGTGTCGTGTGTCGTCTTGCCGTTGTCGTATGCGGTCAGGTAGATCATGTCGTAGCCGCTGGAAGTTATGCTTCCGGTGATGCTGTCGGAGGCGCTGTTGCCCAGATTCAGGATGGTGACGACCGATCCGACGCCGATTATTATTCCGAGCAGGGAAAGGAGGGTCCTCATCCTTCCGCCCTTCATGGAGGTCATGGCGAGTTTTATGTTCTGCAGTATCATGTCAGGCCTCCAGCTTCCCGTCCCTGAGACGGATCCGGTTCGGACAGGCACGGCCTATGTCCTCGTTGTGCGTGACGATCACGACCGTGTTGCCCTCATCGTTCAGTTCGTGGAACAGGTCCATGATCTGGTCGCCCGTCCTGGTGTCCAGGGCGCCTGTCGGCTCGTCGGCCAGGATGATGGACGGCTGCGTGACGATCGCACGCGCAATGGCCACCCTCTGCTTCTGTCCGCCGGAAAGCTCGTTGGGCAGGTGTTTCATCCTGTCGGCCAGCCCCACGCGTTCAAGGGCATGCTCGGCCCTCTCGCGGCGCTCGCGGTATGTCGTGTCGCCGGAGTAGATCAGCGGAGTCATGACATTGTCCAGGGCGTTGAGCTTGCCCAGCAGGTTGAACTGCTGGAACACGAAGCCGATCTTGCGGTTGCGGATGTAGGCAAGGTCACTTTCCTTCAGGCCCCTGGTGTCCTCGCCGTCGATCAGGATGCCTCCGCTGGTGGGGGTATCAAGACAGCCTATGAGGTTCATCATGGTGGATTTCCCGCTTCCCGACGGACCCATTATAGCTGTGAAATCGCCTTTGTATATCTTCACGGACACACCGTCCAGCGCCTTGACCACAATGTCGCCCACGATGTAGTACCTGTGCACGTCGTGCAGGTAGATTATCGGGATGCGCCTGGAGTCGATCATGGAGGCCAGCTCCTGTCTGTCGTAAGTCCTCTTCATGAAAGCCTCCGTCAGTCCATGCTGCTCCTGATGTTCGACAACTGCCTGTTTATGTAGTTCGCCAGAGAACCGGTGAGGTTGTAGACAAGTACATCGCCGTCATCGACATCACCGTCGATGATCTGGTAGAGGTTCTCGCCCACGTACTTGACCGTAACAGGGACCTCCTCGTAAGTCCCGTCACTTAGGACCTTTATCACGGTGCTGACTCCCCTGCTCGTCGAGACGGCGGCCTGGTTCACCAGGAGCATGGTCTGCTCGGATGTGACCTCGATGCTTCCGCCGAACGAGAAACCGGGCTTGAGGCCGGCCGGCGGCTCGTCGATGACTATCTCCACGTCCATCACGCCGATGCCCTGGTTCGTGTAGCGCCCGATCATCGGGATGTAGCTCACCCTGCCCTCGATGTCCTCTCCCGGACATGAGTCGCATGTGATGTGGACGGGAGTACCGACCTCGACCATACGGATGTCGATCTCGTCGACCTCGACCGTGGCCTTGAGCTTGCTGTCGTCTATCACGGTGATGGCCGCCGAGCCCGCCGTGTAGTAGTCGCCCTCACGGATCGAGACCGATACCACGACACCGTCGAAATCGGCGTAGGCCTTCATGTTGTCCAGTTTCTTGCGCGCGCTGTCCAGCCTCATCTCCAGGAGCTCGATGTCCCTGGCCGATGTCGTCCCGCTCATGCGGGCGGTCTCCACCTGCTTCTCCAGGTTCGCAAGCTCGTACTGCTGGTCGGAGTCGTCCACCGTCGCCAGAAGCTGGCCCTTGACGACCCTGTCGCCCTCGGAGACGAACACGCCAGTGACGGCACCTGTTCCGCGGATCTGGACCTTCTGGGTGTCGAAAGCCACAACAGAACCCGAGACATCAATCGACGTGTGGTAGGACTCCCTCCTGACGGTGGTGGTGCTGACAGACTCCTTGGCGGCGGCTGCGGCCGCTTCCTCCGTCTGCTGCCACGGGAACACACCTTTGTCCATCTTGTACGTGTAGATCCACCAGATTGTGGCGAGCGCACCCATGATGAGTATCGTGATGATCCATGTGCGGATCCTCTTCTTCCTGAGTTTCCTGGCTTTCTCGTCCCTTGCTATTCTCTCATTGTCCATATCGTCCTCACAGTTGCAGGGCAGCGATCCTGCTCTCCAGCACAAGCGCGTCCAGCGCATAGACTACCGCCTGGACCTCGTCCTTCTCGACCGCCAGACGTGCGTCTTCCAGTTCGCGGCCGGTGATCAGGCCGCTGTCGTACATCTCCTGTTTCCTCTCCAGTATCAGCGTGTTGTAACGCGCGCCGACCTCGTACTGCGCCACATCCGACAGATGGCTTGCGAGGGATGACCTGAGATCGTCCAGGTCGCTCCTGTACGTCTGAAGCGCGCTGTCGTAGTCCATCCTGGCCAGGATGACCTTGTTGGTCAGGCTCTGGATTGTCATCTCATCGGTGTCGGAGTTCTTCTTGTTGCTCCACGTCCCGGATACCGTTATGTAGGGATAGAACTCCTCGGACCTGTAGGAAGCCCCCGCTTTTGCCCCGATGGAGTAATTGGTGCCGGTTACAGTTCCGGATACGGAAGCATTCACGACGGTCTTCAGATCCGTTCCGTTGGTCAGTGTCATTGGTGCGTTCGCGTTGGCTCCCAGCTGGAGCTTCGTCGTGGAACCGGTGGCCGCATCCAGGGCCTGCTGTGCGAGCTCGAGGTTCAGCTCCGCAAGCAACACCGTCGTGTTGCCGCCCTCGAGCTCCTCCACCGTCAGATCGGCTTCCCTGACTGAATCGGGTCTTTCGTATGCAATCCCGTAATTCGTGCTGAACGACTTCAGAAGCGAGGCGAGTTTTTCCTCGGCCGACTCCTGCGCAACGCGGCGGCTTTCGATTGTCATCTGGCTCTGCAGGTCAGAAAGGCTTCCCTCCGTCAGCTCTCCGGATGCAAGAGCGGTCCTGCGGTCGGCCACCAGTCTTTCGTACGCTATGCGGCCGGACTTCACGCTGATTTCGCTCTGCATGATGGCGGCAATGCTCTGGAGCACATTGATCCTGAACTGCAGCAGGCTCTTCTCATAACCGACATCCTGAGAGATGCGCGATGAGAGTGTTGTGAGATCCTCCCTTGTGTCCTTGTACGAGCTGATGTCGATGGTCTTGCGGTACGATGCGTCCGGAGTGAATGTGACCGTGCTGTCGCCCGAGCGGTATATCCTGGTCACGTTCGAAAGCCCGAACGAGACCGTGGAGTCGTTGACCTCCGGCAGTGTCAGTGTCGCGGACGGCCCCATGGTGAACACCGGATTGCCGGTGCCCTCCTTCTGGACCGTGACCTCTCCTGTGGAAAGGGACACGGTCATCTTCGGATCCGTGTCCGCGATCTCCCTGTTGATCAGCGTGTTCTCCCTGTTGATGTTGAGCGTCCTGACCGTGGTGCTGCTTTCAAGCGCGGCGGCGACGATGTCGTCCGCGCTGAGGGCGGATGCGCACATGGCGGCCGTCGAGAGGACGATCATGCCTATCAAGCGTCTGATTCTTCTCATGGGTTAAAAATACCGTCCGTCCCCTCAGGGAGGCAACCTTTCCGGCGGTTTTTCCGCCTTTTTCCTACAAAAATGTGAAATGTGTCATACAAATTGAAAAGAAAGAGGTTTTCCGATATAGTATATGAAATATTTTATTAAACAGGGAAACAACGCCGCAAGGCGGACGGAAGATATGGATACACACAAGATAGACGGTTCCCTCTATGCCCGCATGATAAAGGAAGGCACCAGGGAACTGAACAGGAACAGGCAGACGGTCAACGACCTCAACGTCTTCCCCATCCCGGACGGGGACACGGGCGACAACATGTACATGACGATGAACGGAGGAGCGACGTCCGTGGACGCGAAGTGCCCCGATCTTGGAAAGGTCGCCGGGCAGGCGTCCCAGGGCATGTTCATGGGCGCAAGGGGCAACTCCGGAGTCATCCTCTCCCGCATCTTCAAGGGCATCTCGGTGGGTCTGAAGGACAAGGCCGATGCCGGAATCCGCACATTCCTGGATGCCCTGCATTCGGGCGTGACGGAATCCTACAAGGCCGTCTCCCAGCCGGTCGAGGGAACAATCCTCACGGTCTTCAGGGAGGCTGTGGAGGCCACGGAGAAACTCGCGAAGGACGACATGGCGTTCGAGCTCCTGTTCGAGGAACTGGTCGACGGCATGAGCAGGTCGCTTGAGCACACGCCGGAGCTTCTGGACGTGCTGAAGCAGGCAGGCGTGGTGGACAGCGGCGGAGCCGGACTTATCTACATCTTCCAGGGAATGGAGAACGCCCTCCTGGGCCTCGAGACCGAAGACGACGGCACGGCACCGGCACAGAACGCCCAGTCGGCACTTGATCTTTCCAAATTCAACGAGGACAGCGAGCTGGTCTACGGCTACTGCACCGAGTTCATCCTGCAGCTGATGACCGCCAAGGTCGGCAAAGTCGCGGACTTCGACGAGCAGGAGGTGTTCGACTACCTCAACTCCGTCGGCGAGTCCCTCGTGGCCTTCAGGGACGGAAGCATCATCCGCGTCCACGTCCACACCAAGACCCCGGGAGACATCCTGAACCACTGCCAGAAATGGGGCGAGTTCCTGAAGATAAAGATCGAGAACATGACGGTCCAGCACAACGAGACGATCGGCCATGAGAGGCCGGAGCTGGTGCTGAAGACCAAAAAGCCAAGGAAGAAATACGCGTTCGTCACCGTCGCCGCAGGCGAAGGCATCTGCGACATCTTCAACGAAGTCGGAGTGGACGCGGTGATAAACGGCGGCCAGAGCATGAATCCGTCCGTCAAGGATTTCCTTGATGCGTATGAGGATATCGATGCGGACAACATCATCGTCTTCCCGAACAACGGAAACGTCATACTCACGGCCCGCCAGAGCGCCGATGCCTGGGACAAATCCAACATCGTCGTGATCCCGAACAAGGACCTGGGAACCGGATATGCCGCGATCTCCATGCTCGACACATCTGTGGAAACGGTCGAGGAGCTCGTGGACGCGATCGACACCAGCATGGAAGGCGTGGTGACGGCCATGGTCAGCAAGGCCAACAGGGACACCGAACAGGACGGCGTGGCGATATCGGACGGCCACTACATCGGCTTCGCGGGCGGGACCATCTACACGGACAATCCGTCCAGGCTTGAGGCGGCGAAGGACCTTGTCCACAAGCTCGATGCCGGCAAGTTCGGCATCCTCATGCTCATTAGGGGCAAGGATGTCCCGGACGACGAGGCGCAGCGGCTTGCGGATGAATTAGAGAAGGAATTCAGGCGCACGGAGATCATCCTGATCGACGGGAAGCAGCCCGTGCACGATTATGTTATGATACTTGAGGAATGATAGGAGACATGAAAATGAGTTATGTGCTTTTCACGGATTCGGACTGTGACATGACCCCCAGGCTCGCCCAGGAGTACGGCTACAGGACGATCATCAGCATGCCTTACAGCATAGACGGCAATACGACATATCCGTATGTGGATTTCAAGGAGTTCGACAGCAAGACCTTCTACGACCAGCTCAGAGGCGGCGTCCTGCCCAACACGAGCGCCATCAGCGCCCAGCAGTACTACGATTACTTCGAGAAGGAGTTCGCACAGGGGAACGACATCCTCTACGTCCACTTCTCGGCGGCGATGACGATGACGTTCCAGAACATGGACCAGGCCCTGGCCGACCTGAAGAAGAAGTATCCGGAGCGCACGCTCTACCAGATCGACACCAAGGGAATCACCACAATCAGCCTGGCCATCTGCCTCGAGGTTGGAAAGATGTACAAGGACGGGAAGAGCCTTGAGGAGATTCTCGAGTGGGCCAAGACCGGAGTCGACACGTTCGCCATGTACTTCTATGCCGATGACCTGAAGTTCTTCAAGCACAGCGGAAGGGTCAGCGGACTCACGGCCACCATGGGCAGCATCCTGGGAATCAGGCCCCTCATCTACATGAGTGCCGAAGGCAAGATGGAAAGCTACGGCACGGCCCGCGGCAGAGGACGCGCCATCGAGGCGGTCGTAGGCAAGGTCCTGGAGCTCGGAGACGATGCGGCGAACCATACCATCTACATCGGACACACCGATGCCGAGGATCTGGTCAAGGAAACCGTCAGCTACCTCAGGGAGAAGCTCGGGAACAACCTGGACATCATGGTCTGCCCCGTCAACCCCACGGCCGGCTCACACTGCGGACCCAACGCGATCGGCGTCTGTTTCCGCGCGAAACACAGATGATCGGAAGGCTTTATGCTCACAATTGAAGAAGTCAGGACCCCGCGCCAGATAAGGCAGTTCATCAACTTCCCGCTGGAGCTCTACAAGGACAACCCGTATTTCGTCCCGCCCCTCTACATGGACGAGAAGGCAATGTTCAAGGCCGATTACCACTACAGGGACACCTGCGAGTATGTGTGCTACAACGCCTACAGGGACGGGAAGATGGTCGGAAGGATCCAGGGCATCCTGCAGAAGGCCAGCAACGAGAAACACAACGAGAAACGCGTCAGGTTCTCGCGCTTCGACAGCATCGACGACCAGGAAGTGGCAGACATCCTTTTCGACGCCGTCGAGAAATGGGCGCTCTCCAAGGGCATGGACACCGTTGTCGGACCGCTGGGATTCTCGGACCTCGAGAGGGAGGGCCTTCTGATAGACGGATTCGACCAGCTGTCGACGTTCGAGGAGCAGTACAACCACCCCTACTACCGGAAGCTGATCGAGCACCGCGGCTACGAGAAGGAAGTCGGCTGGACGGAGAGCATGATCATGCCCCCGGATGAGGATGACGGCACGCTTGAGAAGATGGCCGACTTCCTGATGAAGCGCTACGACCTCCATTTCGGCACAGCGAAGAACATCAACCAGTGGCTGGACAAGTACAAGGACCAGTTCTTCGACATCCTGGACAGGTCGTACACCGACATCTACGGCACGGTCCCGTTCACGGACGGAATGAAGGACAGCCTGATATCGAGCTTCAAGCTCGTCATAGACCTCGACCATGTGGCCGTCATTCTGGACAAGAACGAGAAGGTCGTGTGCTTCGGACTCTGCTTCCCGTCGATCGCCAAGGCCGTGCAGAAGTGCAAGGGACACCTGACCCCGCTGGGGATCGCAAGGCTGCTCTGGACGATCAAGCACCCCGAGATAATCGACCTCTGTCTTGTCGGCGTCGATGCCGAGTACACGAACAGGGGCATAAGCGCCATCGTTTCGGCCGAGCTCCTGAAGATGCTCAAGGCGCCGGGGATAAAGTACGCCGAGACGAACCTGAATCTGGAAACGAACTACCAGATCCAGAACCAGTGGAAGAGATTCAAGGAAATCAAGCACAAGAGAAGGATCGCACTGGTAAGGAAACTGGTGTAGGAAAGGATATGATCAGAATAGCGGTAGACTGCTTCGGCGGCGACAGAAGCCCGCAGGCCAACATAGACGGAAGCCTCGCGGCACTCGGGAAGAACAGGGACCTGTGTGTCATACTCACAGGCGACGAGACCATCATAAAGGAGAACCTAAAAGGAAAGGATTACGATGCCTCCAGGCTGGAGATCGTCCATGCACCGGCGGTGATCACTCCGGATGAGAAACCCACCGACGCCATAAGGCTCAAGCGCGACAGCTCGATGATGGCGGCCGTCAACCTCCTCAGGAAGGACGACAGCGTCAGCGGCATGGTCAGCACGGGTTCCACAGGAGCCCTGGTCACGGCCGCGGTATTGAGGATCGGAAGACTCAGGAACGTCATCAGGCCCTCCTTCTGCCCCATCCTGCCGACAATGGCGGGCGGAATCGTGGGCGTGTGCGACAGCGGAGCCAACGTGGATATCTCCCCGGAGCAGCTCCAGCAATATGCCGTACTCGGAAGCATATACCTCCAGACAGTATACAACATCAGGAATCCGCGTGTCGCCATGCTGAATATCGGCACCGAGGCGGGAAAAGGCGATGAGCTGCGCAAGCAGGCCTATGGACTCCTGCAGGACACGCCTGAGATCAACTTCATGGGCAACATGGAGTCCAGGGACCTCCTTACGGGGAACTACGACCTTGTGGTCTGCGACGGTTTTTCAGGCAACGTCCTTGTCAAGACGACAGAGGGAACGGCCATGGAGCTGCTGAAGAAGCTCAAGAAGGAGATCTATTCCAAGACAATCTACAAGATCGGCGCCGGCCTGATGAAAGGCCTGTTCACCGACCTGAAGGAATTCATGAACTATCAGAACTACGGCGGAAGCGTGCTTCTGGGAACATCCAAGGTCGTTGTGAAGGGCCACGGAAGCAGCAACGCCACCGCTGTGGAGAAGTGCATAGAGCAGGCTCTGGGCATGGAGCGCAACGCCTTTGCGGAGAAGACCGAAAGCCTTCTGGACCGCATAGCACTTGAAAA
Organism: Sphaerochaetaceae bacterium; assembly: GCA_045116915.1. Classification (GTDB taxonomy): domain Bacteria; phylum Spirochaetota; class Spirochaetia; order Sphaerochaetales; family Sphaerochaetaceae; genus UBA9732. The sequence goes on from JBGUMQ010000078.1 coordinate 21,844, forward strand.
GGAGAAAACCGATGAATGAGAAACTGTTTGCGGAAGTGAAGACCGTCCTGGCCAAGCAGCTCAGGAAGAGCGAGGATATCATCAAGCCCGAATCAAGGATCATCGAGGACCTGGGAGCCGATTCCCTGAACATCCTCATGCTGCTGATGACCATCGAGGAGGATTTCGGAATCAAGGTCCCCGATGAGGAGCTTGCCGATTTCAGAACAGTCGGGGACGTCGTCTCCTTCCTGGAGAGCCAGCAGGGCTGACTCCCCAATCCGGGATACTCAGTATCCCAGCACAACACCAAGGGCTATGAATAGCACCACAAGGATGAAGTTGACCGCGAACAGCGGGAGGCTCTTCTTCACCCACTTGAAATAGTCCACACCGATCATCGAGAGCGATATCAGCAGGACCGGGGATGTCGGGAAGATCACGTTCGTGTATCCGTCGCCGAAGGTGTACAGGAGGACCAGCATCTGCTTCGACAGCCCCGTGCTGACCATGGCCAGGAGTCCCATGACGAGGATGGCCTTGGCCGTCGACGACGAGATGAAGAACTCAAGCAACAGGACTATCAGATAGATGGCCAGGGCCACGACAACGGGGCTGTGGCCTTCTATCATCACATTGATCTGATGTACGATCGTAGGCAGGATCGCGCCTTCCTCCAATACGAACTTGACGGATGCCGCGAAGGCGATGAACACGATTGTGGGAAGCGCTCCCAGGATGCCGCGCCCGAAGCTCCCCATCGTCTTCCCGAAGTCTCCGGAGGCGATGATTCCGGCCACAGGGCCGAATATCAGGAAATAGGCCGCAAGGATCACAACGGCGTAGCCGCGCAATGCGGCGCTCATCGATACGACAATGATCAGGATCAGGGATACAAGCAGGAAAACGGTGTAGACGGCCTTTATCCGCTTCCCAGCCCCTTCCGCAGCCACGCCTTCCCTTTCAGCGCTGTTTCTGAGCTGTCCGTCATGCTCCAGTGTGAGGCTTGCAGACGGATCCCTGGAGATCTTCCTCGTATACATGAAGATGAACGCCATCAGCAGGCCGAACATGACGATGAAGATCAGGATCCTGAACCAGATGTGGGCCATGGGATTGGCACCTATTATCTCTGAAGCAAGGAGCACTGTGAACGGATTGGTGATGGCCCCTGCGAAACCGAATCCGCAGGCTATGATGCAGCACAAAAAACCGGTGAAGGAGTCGAACCCGACCATGACGCACAGCGCCGTGATTATCGGCAGCATGGTCAGCATTTCCTCGAACAGTCCCAGGAATGCACCGAAGCAGTAGAACACCAGCGACACAAGCACTATCAGGATGTTCCTGCGGTTCATGAAACGCTGTGAGACGGCTCCCACAAGCGCCCTGATCCCTCCCACGTCGTTCATCACCTGGAATGATGCCGATATCACGAAAAGGAAAACGGACAGCATGATGAGCGTCAGACCGTCTCCCGATGCGAAGACAAGCACAGGCGCGAGCAGGCCCCTTATCACAGATATCCCGCCTGCATCATCGGAGGGGATGTAGTCCAGATAGTTGACCTCACCGGATGCGAATGTTCCGAAGTGTCCCTTGGGGACGATGTATGTGAGGATTATGGACAGGACAAGCAGCCCGAGAAGCAGGGCCGTAACCTGTATGAAAGTCTTTCCCGAAATGTCGATGAGCGTTTTCTTCTTTTCCGTTGTTCCCATGGTATCAACTATACGTCAAAACAACGGGGCATACAATTCCGGGGAAAAGAAAAGGCCGCCCGAAGGCGGCCGATTTCTGCTCCGATCCCTTTATCAGAAAGCGATCTTTGCGTAAGCCTCGATGGCACCCTTGGATGTGATGGACTCGCCGTTCTTGGCAAGGTTGAGTCCCTTGTATGTGAGACCAATCTCTGCGTTCTCGATGATCTTTGTGGACTTGATTCCGCAGGAGAGCTTGATAGCTGTGATGGCGGGATCGCCGGCACCGACTGTACCGAAAGCGAGTGTGAAGTCATCAACACCTGCCCAAGCCTCGAACTTGTCAGCTGTGTAAGTTGCCTTGGCTGTGAGTGTGAGCTTCTTGGCTGCGAAAGCATACTTCTCGCTGAAAGCAAGAGCGAGCTTGCCGTCGAGGATCGTGAGTGTCTCCTTGGCGTAGACGACAATCTCTCTGCCGTCAACCAGAGCGTCCTTGGCCTCAACATAACCCTCTGTTGCGAGCTTTGTTCCGTCGAAGTCGAAGTTGTACTTTGCCCAGAGCTTGGCGTCGAGCTTGATGCCCTTTCCATCAGCATACTTGTCAACAGAATCAACCTTGGCGATGTTGTTTGTTCCGTAGACATTCAGACCGACAGAACCGTTGTCGTTGATCTTGTATGTTGCGTTTGCAGCAGCCTCGAAGAAGAAATCGTTCTCGCCTCCGAGTCTGTCCATCTTGAGATCGACAGCGGCATCAGCGCTGAAAGCGTCTGCTGCGTAAGCGACCTTGGCTGCAGCACCGACGTTCTTGGGATCTGCACCGAGCAGCTCCATGTTGTAGTAGTGGATGTAAGCACCGGCTCTCATTGAGAACTCCTCGTTCTCACCGAACTTGAATTCCTTTGTCTGGCCATGAGCGAAGACATTGACCTTGAAGCCGTCACTCCAGTCGCCACGGAGACCGAATCCGCCGTTCCAGCCCTTGTAAGAAACTGTGAAGCCGGGAACGAGCTTCGAGCCACCCTTGACAACGTCGTTGATTGCGTTGCCGTCGTCATCCGTGTAGTAGGACTTGGCATAGTCGACTGCAGAACCTGCGTTCAGGATGCCGAATGTCCACTCGCCGACATGGATGTTGGCCTTGGTGATCTTGGCTGTGTAGGTTCCGGTGAGACCCTCGCCCTTGGAAAGCTTTCCGTTGGAAAGGGAGAGTGAGGCACTTGCCTCGGCAGCGATCTCTGCCCAGAGCTCTGTCTGGTGGTCAGCGACCTCAACCTTTGTTGTGTCGAACTCGAACTTGAATGAATACTTCCATGTTGCATCGTTGACGAAGCCGAAAGTCTTCTCATCGAGATCAGCGCCAAAGCTGATTGTGGCAGATCCCTTGAGTGTTCCGGCAAATGCAAAGCCAGCGACCAGCACCGCGATCAAAAGTACGATAATACCTTTCTTCATACTTCCTCCAATAATTTTGGGGCTGGTCCAGGACCAGCTTTGTCCCTTTTTCTCGTTATACAGAAGCCATTTTAACGATGTGCTCCATAACTGTCAAGAAAAACCCAATAAATGCCGAATAGTTACAAGTTTTTTGGCTTGTTCTTCAGTCTTTTTCTAACTTCTTACAGGACGTAGACTAATTCGGCCGATTCGGTGCCGTTGGTCCAGTCGGAGACATCATAGATTCCGCCCTCGGTCGGTTCCGCGACCCCTGCTCCGTGCTCCGAAAGCATGTGCTTCAGGAACTGCGAACCGTCGGGGAACGGCATCGAGACCTTCACGATCCCCTTTCTTTCCAGCTCGCGGTTGAAAAGATCGAACATCAGACCGAACAGTCCGTTTTCCCTGTCTTGCTCCTCTATATAGTATAGAATAATGACGGCACGGTCCTGCACGCGCTCGTACACAAGGGCCCCGCAGGCCTTCCCGCCGCAGACAACCTCGAACGCCTCCTTGGAACCGAAGCATTCCATGACCTTCCTTCTCACTGGATCGTCATTTACATAGGAATCGATGAGAGCCATGCAGTAGTCATCAGGGGAATCCAGATGGACGACTTCGAAATCGGACAGAAGAGCGCCTTCCGAAAGATCCCCTTCATCGGCGACTTCATCAGCCGAATCGGAGAATCGCGACCTGTACCATGACTTTATATACGATTTCATCCTTCTATCCTTGAAATCGTACCATTGTTTCAACACATCCGGATTCTCAGAAAGGACATCGCGAAACCTGCGGAACACGCCGCGCTGCCTTGAAATGAGTTCGTCGGAAAGCCTCTGCCTGAGAACCGGATCCTGGCAGGAATTGGTGAACGAGACCATCAGCTGGTATCCGTCGGAGCTTGTCCATGGCGGAAGCTCCACCAGGTTGTCTTCCGAAGAAGGTTCCACATCGTCGAACCCGTCGCTGTAGAGGTTGCCTGTACCTATGTCCAGCATGTAGTCCACATCCTGGTTCTCCATCCCGAAGATTATCTCCGAAAGGATCTGGTCGTTGAATCTTGGAAGTCTGTATCTTCTGCTCATATGCCAAATCTACCACAAAGTCAGTCCGTGATGTCGGACAATCTGAATCCTGATTTCGAAAGGAGGAACCTCAGTCTTGCCGGATCGTCATCAGCGGTCTTCTCCTGTATCCGGTCCCTTGCCTCCCGGGCAAGGGTAGCGGTGTACTCCGGAGTGTAGATTTCCGAAAGCACCGATTGCGCCACATTCCTGTCCGCACCTTTCTGGAGAAGGCGCTGGAGCATGACGGACAGGCCCTCAGGGTTGCGGCGGTTGCGGGACTGCACGAACGAGCGCACATAGCGTTCCTCGCTCAGCGAGCCTTCGTCCTCAAGGGAGTCGAGCACATTGGCGATGGTGGCGTTGTCATAACCCTTCGCCGACAGCTTGACCTGGAGCTCCTTCCTGTTGTGCTCCCTCATGGCGAGGTACCGGAGCGCCTGGTCCTGACATCTGTTGAAAAAAGAGGAGCCGTCCTCTTTCCGAGTCGGCTCCTGTTTGCAAGCAATCTGTTTCATACCGCCATAGTCAGTTTTTTCAGATTTCGCCTCAGCCTGAAGTTTTTTCAGGCCGCCGGAAGACTGCGATGAGATGAGAAGACAGTGCTCTGTGCACGGCTTCGAATCGAAGCGCAGTAATTCCGGATGGGCTGGAAAAACTTATCTCTTGGAGAACTGGAACTTGCGGCGGGCTCCACGCTGACCATACTTCTTCCTTTCGACCATTCTCGGGTCTCTGGTAAGGAAGCCGTTGGCGTGAAGGACGCTCTTGTTGGCCTCGTTCTCTGCGACAAGGGCGCGTGCGATGCCGTGACGGCAGGCACCGGCCTGACCGGAGGGGCCACCGCCGCAGACTGTGATGACGATGTCGAACTTGCCCTCGGTGTCAGTGACCTGGAGGGGCTGCTTGACCTGATAGATGCACAGGGGATCGCTGAAGTACTCGTTGACATCCCTGCCGTTGACTGTGATCTTGCCGTTACCCTCGCGGAGGTAGACACGTGCAACCGCAGTCTTCCTGCGTCCGGTACCCTGACCGAGATTGATGTTTCTTTCTTCTGTCTTAGCCATATTCGTACCCCTTAGACCTCAATCTGGATTGGCTGCTGTGCAGCGTGCGGATGCTTTGCGTCGGCATAGACCTTCACGCAGGTGAAGAGCTTGCGTCCGAGAGGTCCTCTCGGGAGCATTCCCTTGATGGCGTGCTCCATGGGGAATGTCGGCTTGCGGACGACGGTCTGAGCATATGTCTCTTCCTTCATTCCGCCGGCATAACCGGAGACCCTGCGGTACATCTTGTCGTTGGCCTTGTTGCCCGACAGTGCGGCCTTGGCAGCGTTGATGATGATGACATAGTCGCCCATGTCCTCGTTCGGGAGATATTCAGGTTTGTTCTTGCCACGGAGAATGTTGGCAGCGGCAACCGCGACGCGTCCGAGCTCCTTGCCCTCGGCATCGATGAGATACCACTTCTTGGTCATTGTCTGCGGCTTTACAATAATTGTCTTCATAGTAAACACCTACATCAAAGATTTGTATGTCCGTGCATGCCGTGGATGGTCGGGATGAGCGGTCCTTCGCACCGTTGGCCCGCCAAGGTGTCCTGTTCCTCCGGAACCCCGTGGGAAAGGGGTTTGAGTTCCCTGGGAAAGAACGTGCCCTGTAGGCGCACGAACTGAATAATATATTTATGAGGCAGACTTTGTCTAGTGGGTGCCTCTCATATTTTCTCGAAAGCCACCTTGCCGCTGGCGAACGTTCCGGTACGTCCGTTGTCGAACTTCACGTCCAGAACCTCGCGCCCGGCGAAATTCCTCTTGCCGGTGACTGTCCCGTCGCCGTAGAAATCGCTGCGGATGCGGTCCCCGACCTCGTAGGTCACCGTCCCGGGGACCGGAGCGGGCTTCTTAGGAGCCGGAGCGGAGGCGTTCTGCATCCTGAGGTTCTTCAGGTTGTACTTGCCGGAATCCGTGGTTGCCGGCCTGGATACCGGGGCATCGCGCTTCTCCGTGTTGATGTAGTTCGAGGAATACTTCCCCGACGGGCTGTATCGGCTTGTGAAGCTGTTGCCGAATCCGTTGCCGTAACCGCTGCGGTAGTCCGACGAGCGGACTCCGAACCGGTACTGGTTCTGTCCTCCGAAACGGGATTTCAGGCGCATGTCCACGACATCGACATGGTCCTCGTCGATCTCGCGCAGGAACATGCTGGGAGTCTCGGGCTGGACATTGCCCCATCTGAGGCGGCTGGAGGCGCAGAACATGGACAGCTCGCGCTTGGCACGAGTCATGGCCACGTAGCAGATGCGCCGCTCCTCCTCTATGTCCTCGTGCGTCCTCTCGTCCAGGCGGCCGGGGAAGATCTCGTTCTCCATGCCGACCATGAAGACGCGCTCGAACTCCAGGCCCTTGGTGTTGTGCATGGTGATCAGCGTGACGCCTTCCTGGCTGCGGCCCTCCTCCTCTCCAAGGGACGAGGCATCGAGCGACGCGAGCTCGAGGAAGCTGTTGATCCCCTCCTGTCCGTCCGAGAACTGCTCCAAAGAGAGCATGTTCACAAGCTGCTCGATGTTCTCGGTGCGTTTGTTGACCTTGAGTTTCTCCTCGTTGTCGCGCCTTACGTAGTAGTCCAGGATCCCGAACTCGACAAGGACATGCTTGAGGAAATGCCCGTTGTCGATGGTTCCGAAAAGACCGCTGCATCTGGCATAGGCCTCCGTGAAGAAGCGTATGCCGTTGACCGCAACGCCCTTCACGATCCCCTGGTCGACCGCCTTCCGGCATGCAAGGATGACATCGCCTGCCAGGCTTTCGTCCTGTGCGGCGAGCTCCAGGATGCGCTCGATGGTGACATCGCCGATCTTCCTTGCCGGTTTGTTGACCATCCTCTGGAACGAGACGCTGTCGCGCGGGTTCGTCATGAGCGATATCATGGCGATGCAGTCGCGGATCTCCTCCCTGTCGTAGAACCTGAGCGAGCCGACCAGATGGTACGGGATGTCGTTTATCATCAGACGGTCCTCGAAATCCTTCGACTGCGAGTTCGTCCTGTACAGTATGGCGCTGTTGCGGTAGGCCGCCGGGTCGGCCGCATGGGCCTTCTTCAGGAGGTCGATGACCTGCTGGGCCTCATCGAAACCGTTGTCCACATAATAGATCTTCGGAAGCGAGCCGCCCTTCTTGTCCGCGGACAGCGACTTGTCGGCCCTTGTCTCGTTGTTCACGATCACGTCTTTGGCGGCGTTGAGTATGCTCTCCGTGCACCTGTAGTTGGTACCGAGGACAACCTTCCGGGTTCCCTTGAACGCATTGGGGAAATCCAGGATGTTCTTCACCTCGGCGCCCCTGAAGCGGTAGATGCTCTGGTCGTCGTCGCCCACGGCGCAGATGAACGTGTCCGGACCGACGATCTGCTTCAGAAGCAGGAACTGGGCCTTGTTGGAGTCCTGATACTCGTCGACCAGGACCATGGAGAAACGCCTCTGTATCTCCTCCTTAACGGACGGGTTGTTCTCCAGAAGCTCGATGGACTTGATTATCATGTCGGCGAAGTCGACGTTGCCGGTGCGTTTGAGGCTTTCCTCGTATCCGTGGTAGTAGCGGAAAAGGCGCTCGTCGTTCCTGCCGGGTTTCTCCATGCGGTCCTTGAGCACGGCGATCTTCCTGTAGTATGCGGCGATCTCCTTCTTGTTGTCGTCCCCGAACGCCTGGCAGAGCAGGTTCACGCTGTCATCGTCGTCGTAGATCTTGAAGTTCGGGTCCAGCCCCACCAGCTGGCCGTACTTGCGCAGGAGCCACACGCCGAACGAGTGGAAAGTCCTTATCATGACCTGGCGGCCCTCGTCTCCGATCATGTCCACAACCCTGTCCTGCATCTCCTTGCACGCCTTGTTGGTGAACGTGACGGCGAGTATGCGGTACGGCCTGACCTTGAGCTGGTCTATGGCGTATGCGATCTTGGTCGTTATGACCCTTGTCTTTCCGCTTCCGGCTCCGGCGAACACCAGCAGGGAGCCTTCGTTTATCAGGACGGCCTCGCGCTGCTGTTCGTTCAGCCTGTCCATCAGGTCCTGCATGCTCATATCCTCACCGCCTCCAGATCCACCCCGTTGACCTTGGTTATCCCGCACCTGTACACGTTGCCGGGGACCATGCCGCGGCCCATGACCACGGTGAGGCCGTCGACCTCGGGGGCCTGGGCCCAGAACCTTCCTATGGCCAGGTCCTCGCCTTCTATCAGCTCCTCGATCAGAACGTCGTATTCCTTCCCGACGAACTCCTGCAGGCGTTCGGCCGTGATCCTCTCCTGGAGCTTCTCCAGCTTCTTCTGCCGTTTGGCGGCGACCTTGGAAAGCGCCTGGTGGGTCTTCTCGTCAGTGAGGTCCCAGGCATAGGTGCCTTCCTCACGAGAGTATACGAACGACCCCATCCAGTTGAAGCGGTTCTCCTTCACGAAGTCGTAGACGAGGTCGAAATCGGCATCGGTCTCCCCCGGGAAACCGAGCATGATGGTGGTCCTGATCACGCACTCGGGCAGGGCCTCGCGGATGCGGCGCACCATGGCGGTGTAGCTGTCGGCGTTCCCCATGCGCTTCATGGGCCTGAGCAACTTCTCGCTGGCGTGCTGGATGGGGATGTCGAAGTACGGCATGATCTTGGGGTTGGTCCTGATCATGTCCAGTATCTCATAGGGGAAGGCATCGGGATGGATGTAGAGCATCCTGACCCTGAAGTCACCCTCTATGTCGGTGATTTTCTGAAGAAGCTCGAGGAAACGGCTTTTGCCGCCCATGTCGGTACCGTATGCGGCCAGGTCCTGCGCGATGAGGTTTATCTCGCGCACTCCCCTTGAGACCAGGGTGCGGGCCTCGTCCAGGATGCTCTCCATGCTCCTTGAGCGCAGACCTCCGCGGATGAGCGGGATGGCGCAGAAGCCGCATCTGTGGTTGCAGCCCTCGGATATCTTGAGATAGGCGCTGCCGGGATAGTTGAAAAGCCTGTCCCTGCCGTAGATTTCGGAATCGGGATCGGGGTATTCGGGAACAAGGAGGGCCGTCCCTTCCTTGTTCTTATCCTTGTCTTTGTCCAGACCGCGGACGAAACCGTTGATCAGCTTAAGGTCCCTGTTTCCGAACACGCCGTCGGCCTCGGGAAGCTGCTCCGACAGCTCCTGACCGTAGCGCTGTGCAAGGCAGCCGGCCACGACTATCCTGGCATCGGGATTCTGTTCCCTGAGCTCGAAGAACGTGTTGATGGACTCTTCCCTTGCGCTTTCGATGAAACCGCAGGTGTTGACCAGGATCAGGTCGGCCTGCGATGCGTCGTCCGTCAGGACCCACCCGTCGGAGGCAAGGCTGCAGGCCATGACCTCGGCATCGACCTGGTTCTTGGCGCACCCCAGGTTCTCTATATAAAGGTATCTTGAGCTGTCGTTTTTTCCCATGCCCTAAGTGTCCGTTTTATGCACCCCGTAGTCAAGATGAGTCACGTCGATTGATGTTGCCGGCAGGCGCAATCGGGGGTAGAATTGAAGTGCAATGGAAATGCTTCTTCACCCCGGTTCCGTATGGGGCCGGGTAGACATACCGGCTTCCAAAAGCCAGACGATACATGCGCTGCTCATCGCGCTTTTCTCACGGAGCGTGAGCACCATAACGAACCCGCTCATCTGTTCCGACACGCAGGCGTGCCTTGATTTCTGCGTCAAGCTCGGTGCGGTCGTACGCTACAGCGGTGACACCATGGTCGTAGACTCCACGGCACTGAGCCCGAAGGACGGGATCGAAATCGATTGCAAGAGCAGCGGAACCACGCTCTACTTCGCCACGGCGCTGGGCTGCACGCTGGGCTCCGACATGAGGTTCACCGGTGATGCCCCGCTTCTCAGGCGTCCGGTCCGGCCGCTTCTTTCCAGCCTCCACGACCTGGGGGCTAACGCCGACCCGTCGGTGGAGAACGCCCCGTACAGCGTCTGCGGGCCTCTTCTGGGCGGCCATACGAGCATCAGGTGCATGACCGGACAGTTCCTGACGGCCCTCATGCTGGCTGCCCCGCTTGCAAAGGGGGATACGACCATCGACGTCTTCCTGCTCAGGGAGAAGAGCGCCGTACGCACCACGGAGATATGGCTTGAGAAGGAAGGCATCGATTTCTTCCGCGACGACGACATGAACCACTACACGTTCCGCGGCGGGCAGTCGTACAAAGCCCTGGAGACGGACATAAACGGCGACTTCTCGCTCGCCGCGATCTTCTTCTGCGCAGCGGCCATAACGGCAAGCACCATAACCGTCACCCATCTGGATGCCCGGAGCTCGCAGGCGGACAGGGATATCCTGTCCATCCTCTCCTCCATGGGTTGCTCTGTCAGGACCGAGGGCCACAGCGTCACACTCACGGGGCCATCGCGTCTGAAGGCCGTGGACATAGACATGAGCGGGATTCCGGACCTGCTTCCGGCGCTTGCCGTGACATCGTGCTTCGCCTCCGGCCCCGTGAGGCTGGACAACGTCTCGCAGAACATCTTCAGGGGAACAAAGGAGCGGAGCGCCGTCATCGCGTCGAACATCAATGCGATGGGAGGCCAGGCCCAGCTTCTCAGGGACTCGCTAGTCGTCTACCCGATCCATGCGTTCCGCAACGACTGCTGCGTGCTGGGATTCGGCGATCCGAGGATCGTCATGGCCATGGCGCTGGCCTCGCTCAGGTGCACAGGGGCTCTTTCCATCGGAGACTCCGAGTGCGTGGAGGAACTCTACCCCGGATTCTTCGACATTTTCAGGAGTGTGACGGTCACCAACGGCTGAGGGCGGCCGTTTTCCGGCCATCATGATAGTGGGCTACAACTTTTTCAACTGATTTCAGGCATAAAAGTTTATTATTACAACTTTTTGGTCTGATTCTCGATAAAAAAGTTGACAATGTACAAATGCAGCGGCATACGGGAGTCGTCGCTCCGCTACCCCACCTTCACCCGGAACGCTCCACCGGAGCCTCCCGGGCTCGTACCGACTCCCGACGTAGGATATTAAAAAGGCACAGGGGCAAATGGCCCTTGTGCCTTTTTAGCGGCATACGGGAGTCGGACCCGCCTCACAAGCTTGGGAAGCTCGTGCACTACCGATGTGCTAATGCCGCCTGATGTGACCAATATTATAGCTTTTCCTGTTTCTTTTCAACCTTGAACAGGCTGTTGAAGAAATCCAGCACGGAACGCTTGGCTTCGCCGAAGTTGGTGTACAGGAAATACAGCACGCTCTCCCAGGGGTCCTGAGGCTGCGTCTGCTGGACAACGGGGGTCTCGCCGTAGCCTGTCCCGCTCAGGTCGTAACCGTATTTCGCGGCGGTCGAAGTCCTGCTGAAATCACCCAAATCCCAGAGCGAGACATCGAACGTGGACTCCAGGGCGCTCTCATCGGCATCATCCAGAAGCGGGAAGAAATCGATTCCGGTGAGCTTCTCGACATCGTCCACGGAGACCGCGAACGCCGACAGGCTGCCCTTGTCGTCCTGGGCCAGGATGAAGCCGATGGCCTTCTTCTCCGGCTCCAGGTAATCCAGGATGACCTTGTAGTAGTAGTTGGGGACCGAGACGTTGTTCGCGCCGATGGTCTTGTAGGGACCGTCGGTGAGGACAGGTCCGGTGACCACGCAGATCTCCCGGTTCTGGGCGGCCATCGTCCTTACGGCGGACTCCAGCTTGCTCCAGATGCCGGCGTTGAACGAGTGGGTCTGGGGACTCATGTTGGACAGGAAGAACGAGTCGTCCATGGCCTCGGCGGACCATTTCTGGTCGGCGGCGGGAATCAGGTGGCCCCTGTCGTAGCCGGATCCCCTGTAGTCGGCCAGCGTGGCGCTGCCGGTGGGGATGGACGGGTCCTCGCGGAAGTTGTCCGCCCTGTCCGTCTCGGCTGCGAAGACCTCGTCCGCAGTCAGCAGGTAAGCCACCCAGACGGGCTGCTCGTGTTCCTCGCTGTAGGATAGCGTGTAGCCGGTATGCTGCACGACTATGTCGCCGGATGAACGGGCCGGGATGGCAAGCTCCTCGGAGACCGAGCCGAACACAAGCTCCGTGCCCAGCGGATTCTCCACCGGGGTGAGGATGAAGACCGTCACGGCTATTGCCAGCAGGATGAGGATCCAGATGACGGGATGCTTTTTCGCGGACTTGCGCACTTCCCTTGTCACGGTTCTGGAAACCTGTGACGATTGCCTGTTACTGCTGCTTGATGTGTTTTTCTTTTTCTGTTCAGCCATTGCAGATCATTCCTTTGCATTTCCGGCTTCGGTTTTCCTGCCGCTTGCCATGATCACGGCCATGCAGCTGAGGACAACGCAGACCACGGTCTGGACAACCATGCCCGGTCCGATGTTGTTGCTGTGCGTCCAAACAGCGTTGGTGATGAGGGCGGCATCCTTGTACGTGAACAGCCATGCGTTGACGAGGTTGTTCGCAAGATGGATTCCGATTGCGGCCTCGATCCCCCGCGTCCTGAGGGTCACGGCCATGAGCGCGAAACCCATGATGAAGTAGAAGACCATGGCGTAGACCGCCTGAGGTCCCTGGACCTCGGGGTTCTGGAAATGGAAGACCGTGAACACGACGGCGGATGCCAGACAGTACCAGAGCTTCTGCTTGCCGCGCTTTTCCATCTCGTCGGACACGAAGTACACCACGTAGGCCCTGCAGAGGATCTCCTCAAGGAAAGCCGCCAGAGACACCAGCACGAAAGCAAGCAGGAAGTCCACCGGCCAGCCGCTCTGGAGTGTGTATGTGAAGTCCGACGGTGATATCGCCATCATGATGAACGTGCTGCCTGCTCCCGTGACCGCCATGGCGGCGAAACCGGTCAGGAACGGCGCGGTACGGAAGGTCTGCCCCTCCGACAACATCTTCCGGAACGGGAACTTCAGAAAGCGCGACACGACCACGACGGTGACCAGCAGGAAAGTGGCATAGCTGATGATGTTCAGCACGATGCCCATCCTCTGGCTCATCTTCCCGTGCGGCATGACCATGGACAGGATCAGGTAGATGATGAAGACAAGCGGGAGGCCGAAGAACCACTTCACCAGCCTTCCCATCTTCTCCCTGCCGTACATAGGCTTGCGGACCCTTTTCTCGCTCATCGGACCCACCTTACTTCAGCTTTATCCCGTGGGCCTTCATGTACCACATGGTTCCCACGCTTCCCTTCGCCAGCTGTATGTCACCCGAACGGATGGCCGACACGACGGCATCGATGTCCTGCTGCGTGGCATCATGGCCGAGCGTGGTGCTCAGACTTGGCGCGCACCCGACCTTGGCGCAGAGCTTCTCGACGATCTTGAGCGCATGGTCGGGCCTGCCGTCACAGATGCAGACAGAGAACATGTACTGCATGCCGCTGAGGTCGTACTCGCCCAAGACACCGGTGATGAAATCCATGACATCCCCGGGGGCTCCCTTCCCATCCTTTTCGAAAACCAGTCCGAGGCTGTCGAAATCACTCAGACAGCCGGGATCGGACAGGGCACGCTCCATGGAGACCGCGCTGCAGTCCCCCAGTCTCTCCGCGATCGCGCATGCGGCTTCGGCGCATGCCTGTGTGTGTGCTATTACGAACATTTTCTCCCCCTCCCTCAGAAATCGAGCTTCTTTTTCTCCTTGAAGAAGAAGATCCCGGACAGAACGAACGCCACCGCCTCGGCGGCAAGGAACGAATACCAGACGGCATGGAGTCCGGAGATCCTTGCGAAAAGCCATGCGCAGGGAATCAGGACGAACAGCTGTCTGACTATCGACACTATCATGCTCAGGTATCCGTCCCCCATGGCCTGGAAAAGCGCCACCAGCGTGATGGACAGCGCGGCGACCGGGAACGACAGGCTGATGGTCCTGAGCGCGAGCTCACCCATGGACCTGAGCGAATCGGATGCATTGAACAGAGCCAGAAGGGCATCCGGGAACAGGTTGAAGATCAGTGTCCCCAATGACATGAACAGGAATGCCGATATGGCACCCAGCTTCAGGGCCTTCATCATCCTGGGGCGGTTCTTGGCCCCGTAGTTGTAGCCAAGTATCGGCATGAGGCCGCTGTTGAGGCCGAACACAGGAAGGAACACGAAGGACTGGAGCTTGAAATAGACTCCGAACACAGTGGTCGCAAGCACATCGAGCGTGATCAGGATGGCGTTCATCAGGCTGAGCATGACTGTTCCGATACCCTGCATTATCACGGCCGGAAGTCCGACCTCAAGTATGTTCTTCACGCTCGGACCGTGGAGCGCCGGTTTGAAGAGCCTGACCTTGAGGCTCCTGTTGCGCCTGAGGAACAACAGACCGATGAACATGGCGAATATCTGGCCCGCGACGGTGGCGATGGCGGCTCCGGTCACGCCCATCGCCGGGAATCCGAGGTATCCGAATATCAGGATCGGGTCGAATATGACGTTGAAGATGGCCCCGCTCGCCTGGATGATCATGGGATGGATCGTGTCGCCGGTGGCCTGCAGCGCCTTCTCGCAGAATATGTTCACGAACGTGCCTACGGACAGGATCAGGCAGATCCTGACGTACGTCGTGCTCATCTGCAGTAGCTCGGGGTCATCGGTGTATATGCTGAGGAACGGTCTGGAGAGGAACGCCCCTACGAACATGAAGAACACCATGAGGATCAGGGCGAGCGTGTAGCCTGTCTGCGCGGCCTTGCCGGCCTCCTCCGGGCGTCCCTCGCCTAGGCGGCGGGATATGACCGAGCATACTCCGACGCTGGTTCCGACCCCGAACGAGAACATGAGCGTCTGCATCGGGAACGCGATCGATACCGCAGTGAGCGCCTTCTCGCTGAAATGCGACACGAATATGCTGTCCACGATGTTGTACAGCGCCTGTATGAGCATCGAGAACATGGTCGGGACCGACATCACGGCGAGCAGCTTGCCCACCGGCATGGTCCCCAGTTTGTTTTCAGTCTGTTTCCTCTCCATCCTTTCTTCCATCTTCGGATCCCCTGTTCAGAGCTCCGCGTATTTGTCCTTCACGGTCTTCTCCACCTGCGCGATGAAGGCGGCGACCGCCTCCCTGTCGCTTGAAAGAGGTGCCTTCACGGGTGTGCCCACGTGCAGGTGGCAGTCCCTTCTCTGGAAGACATGTTTCCTGTCCTCGAAGGAGTCCCTCAGGCCCTTCACCGTCACCGGAACGACATACGCCCCGCTTTCGGTGGCCATGCGGAAGGCACCGTGCTTGAAGGTCCCGACCTCTCCGGTCTTGCTCCTGGTCCCTTCGGGGAAGATGACCATCGACTGTCCTGCGGCTATGCGCTTTCCGGCCTTCCTGATTGCCAGGACGCTCTTCTTCAGGCTCTTGCGGTTGATGAAGACCGAATGCGTCATGGCTATCATCACATCGATCAGAGGCACGAACAGGAGCGACAGCTTGGCGACGAATCCGGTCCTGGCCTTCAGCTGCGCCAGCATGAGGATGACATCCAGCATGCTTGTGTGGTTGGACACGAAGCAGAAGCCCTCGCCCTTGTCCACACGCCTTGCGACCTCGTCCCTCTCCCCGGAAACATGTATCCTGATGCCTGCAAGCCACAGGCCCGTGTTGGCTATCACCGATGTGTGCCAGAACACCAGCTTGTCGGACAGGCGCCTGAGCCCGACCAGACGCAGAAGCAGCGCCGGAATCACTCCTGTCACCATCGCCACCGCGGTCATGGCCATCACTATCACAAGTCCCCAAAGAACGTATACCATCTTTCCTCCATGGACCGTGCGGTCAGTCGAAATCCCTTCTGTAGAGCCTGGCGTAATGTCCGCCTCTGGAAAGAAGCTCCTGATGCGTGCCGGATTCCGTGACCTTCCCCTTGTCCAGAACTATTATGTTGTCCGCCTCACGGATCGTCGTGAGCCGGTGTGCTATAACTATCGATGTCCTGCCCGCGGACAGCCTCCGGAAGGCATCCTGGATCAGGTGCTCGCTCTCGTTGTCAAGCGAGGACGTGGCCTCGTCGAAGATCAGTATCGGAGGATTCTTCAGGAACACCCTGGCTATGGAGATGCGCTGCTTCTGTCCTCCGGAGAGCCTTGTGCCGTGCTCCCCCACCTGGGTGGAGAGACCGGCCGGAAGGGACCTGACGAAGTCCCCGAGGTTCGCCGCGTCCAGGGCCGCCATCATCTGCTCGTCTGTGGCGTCGGGATCGCCGTAGCGCAGGTTCTCGCGGATGTCGGCGTCGAACAGGAACACGTTCTGCTGCACGAACCCGATGCTGCGCCTCAGCGAGCGCTGCGTGACGTCCCTGATGTCCTGTCCGTCGATGGTGATGGATCCGCTGTCTATCTCGTAGAACCTGGGCAGGAGCGATGCCGTCGTCGTCTTCCCGGCCCCGGAATCACCCACTATGGCCACCGTCGTGCCGCCCTTGATGTCGAAGCTGATGTCCCCGATGACCTCCCCGTCCCTGGTGTCGTACGTGAACCTCACGTTCCTGTACGAGATGTCGCCGGCGCCGACCTTCAGGTCCGTCGCATCGGGACTGTCCTTGATCGAGGGGACCTCGTCCATGACCTCGGTGAAACGCTCGAACGCGGCGATGCCCTGGCTGAGCTGCTCCACGAAGTTTATCAGCCTGTCGATGGGCTCGAGCACAACGCTGACATACAGGAGGAAGGCCACCAGGTCATAGGACTGGATGACGCCCCTGTAGATCAGGATGGCTCCGCCGACCACGGTGATGAAGTAGTACATGTTCCTGAGCCATCCCATGCCGGTCTGGTACGCGGCCATGACGGAATACTGCCTCTTGCGGCTTTCCTTGAGGTCGTTGTTCGAATTGTCGAAAAGTCCGCTCTGGAACTTCTCCCCGGTGAACGACTTGACCTCGCGTATCCCCTGTACCGAATTCTCCACGTTGGCGTTCACATCCGCCACATGGGAGCGGACCTCCCTGGAAACCCTCTTCTGCCTGCGGCCGAAAACGATGCCCCAGACCAGCAGGAACGGGAAAGGAATCAGCGATACCAGCGCCATGGGGGCACTGTATGTGAACATCACGATGTATGCTCCGATGATCGTCGCCAGAGAGATGATGCTGTCCTCCGGGCAGTGGTGTGCCACCTCGGCGATCTGGAACAGGTCGTTGGTCATCCTGCTCATCAGATGACCGGTCTTGGTGTGGTCGTAGTAGCCGAAGCTGAGCTTCTGCAGGTGTCCGAAGAGGTCCCTGCGCATGTCGTTCTCCACATAGACCCCCAGCACGTGGCCCCACCTGATGCGGATGTACGTGAAGAGCGCCTGCACGGCGTAGATGACGAACATGGCCACGAAGCACACGATCATGCTCTGCCAGATCTGGTCCGGGATCCATGTCTTCAGAAGCTCCCTGGTGAGAGCCGGGAAGAATATCGAGAGAACGGAGCTGAGCACCGCCGCCGACATGTCCAGCCAGAACAGTGCCCTGTAGGGTCTGTAGTATGAGAAGAACCTCTTCACCTGGTTCATTTGCGTTTTCCGAAAATCCGCCTGAAGAAACCTTTCTTCCCGTCTTTCCCGGCTTTCTGCGGAGCACTCTCCTGCACCGGGGCCTGGGACTTCGGCTCCTCCTTCACAGGTTTGGACTCAGGCCTGGAGGCAGGTTTGGAAGAGGCCTTCGCCGCGCTCTTCTCCCCGGCTTTGGCGTTGGTAGCAGGCTCTGTCTTCTTGGGCTCGAATCCGTACTTCTTGCGGTAGTACTCCATCCTCTCCTGCTCGGACATCGCGCCAAGACTCTTGGTGTTGGTCCTGTCGGAGGAATACTTCGAATGTCCCTTCTGTCCCTTGGGCTGCTCCTTCCTTGCCGTGCCGTCCGCGGATGCATCTGATGCTTTCCCTGTGGAAGGGGCACCCTTGCCGGATCCGGCGGGTCTGGAAGGATTCTTCTTCCTGCTTTTGGACTTGCCGGAGCCCTGGCTTCTCTCGGGGCGTTCCGGTCTGATCCTCCAGCTCTTTCCGAGCGAAAGGTCCTCGATCTCCGGCAGGTTGTCCGGCCAGATCACGGGGATCTTCATCTTGATGTACTTCTCTATGGCCTCGAGCCCGTAGACGAACTCCTCGTCGGCCAGGGTGATGGCCTTTCCGCTCTTTCCTGCGCGGGCCGTCCTTCCGATCCTGTGGACGTAGTTCTCGTAGTCCTCGGGGATGTCGTAGTTCACGACAAGCGGGAGGTCGTCAATCTGCAGTCCGCGTGCGGCCACATCGGTGGCGACCAGGATCGCAGTCTTGCCGGCCTTGAGCTTGTCCAGGGCCTTCTGCCTCTGGGCCTGCGGGAGGTCGCCGGTGAGGTAGTCGGCGTTGTAGCCGTTGTGCCTGAGCCTGGCGCACAGCTCCTCGGCCATGTGCCTGCTGTTGGTGAACATCAGCGCGGTCTCCGGCTTCTCGGTGGCCAGCAGCTGCAGGAGGAGCATGAACTTCTCGGACTTGGCCACGTGGTAGAGCTCCTGCGTTATGCTCTCGACCGTGATCTTGTCGGGTTCGAGGTCGATCTCCGCGGGCTCGTTCATGAACTCCCACGCAAGCTGCCTGATCCTCATCTCCAGTGTCGCGGAGAACAGCAGCGTCTGCCTGATGTCCTTGCCCGGCAGATAGCGGAACATCTTCTTGACGTCGGGATAGAATCCCATGTCGAACATCCTGTCAGCCTCGTCTATGACGAACGTGTCGATGTGCTTCGCATCGAGCTCCCTGTGCTCCATGAACTCAAGGAGCCTTCCGGGCGTGCCGACGTAGATGTCGCAGCCCATCTGGAGGAGCTTGCGCTGGTGCTCGTAGCCCACCCCGCCGTAGAAGACTCCGATATGGAAGCCCTCGACCTTGGAGCAGAGGAGCATAGCGTCCTCGGATATCTGCTGCGCGAGTTCCCTCGTGGGAGCGATTATCAGGCACGAGGAGCTGATTCCCTGCTCCTTGTTCCTGAGGTATTTCTCAAGGAATGTGATGACGTAGACAGCGGTCTTGCCGCTTCCCGTCTTGGACTGGACCATGACGTCCGAGCCCCCGATGCTGACCGGCAGGACCTTCTCCTGTACCGGCATGCATGTCTCGAAACGAGCAGCCTTCGTGCCTTCAAGCACCTGCTCATGCAGATTCAATTCACTGAACAACATAAAATCTATCCTGTTTTCCTATTCCGAACCGTAGTACTTGAGGATCTCGCGGGGCTTGGAACCTCTCGCCGGGCCTATGTAGCCGGCCTCCTCCATCTGCTCGATCAGGTTCGCGGCCCTGTTGTAGCCTATGCCGAGCTTGCGCTGCAGATAGGATGCCGATGCCTCGCCCCTGTCGGTGACGATCTTCCATGCCCTGCTGAAGAGGTCCTCCGAGGCGCCTCCTACGGCCTCCTCATCCTCCTCTTCCTCATCCTCGTCATCGTCCTCGAAGTACGATTCGTCTATGTAATCCGGTTCTCCCTGTGTCTTCACGAAAGCGACGATCTCCTCGATCTCCGAGTCGATGAACGCACCCTGGATCCTCACCGGCTGCCTGGATTCGGGGTTGTTGTAGAGCATGTCGCCGCGGCCCAGCAGCTTTTCCGCGCCGACCTGGTCTATGATGATCCTGCTGTTCGTGGAGTTGGAAACCGCGAACGCGATCTGCGTCGGGATGTTGCTCTTGATTATGCCGGTGATGACATCCGACGACGGTCTCTGCGTGGCGAGGATCAGATGGATGCCGCAGAACCTCGCGACAGCCGTGATGCGCTTGATGGAGGTCTCGAGCTCCTTGCCCACCGCGAGCATCAGGTCGGCGAACTCGTCGATGATGACCATGATGTACGGAAGCTTGACCTTGGCCATCTTCTTCTCGACGATCTTCTGGTTGTATTCCTCGATCTTCTTGGCGCCGATGCTGGAGAACAGCGCCATGCGCCTCTCCATCTCCTCCACCACGAAGTTCATGGCCTTGAGGGCCTTCTTGGCGTCGGTGATGACGGGCGTGAGCAGATGCGGGATCCCGTTGTAGAGCGAAAGCTCGACCATCTTGGGATCGACCAGGATCATCCTCACGTCCTTGGGCGTCTTGGTGTACAGAACGGAGCAGATGAGGCCGTTGATGCAGACCGATTTTCCGGATCCCGTGGTTCCGGCGACAAGGAGGTGCGGTGTCTTGGCGACATCGATGACGATCGAGTCACCCGTGATGGTCTTTCCGAGCACCATGGGGATCTTGAAGTACTTGGCCTTGAGCGCGGGCATCATGACATCGAAACCGATGGTGTCGCGCTTCTTGTTAGGGACCTCGACGCCTATGGCGGGCTTTCCCGGGATCGGGGCCAGTATGCGCACGTCCTCTACCGAAAGCTCCATGGCGATGTTCTCGGAATAGGACATGACGGACGACACCTTGATGCCCTTGGCCAGCGTCAGCTCGTAGAGAGTGAAGGTGGGCCCGTGCTGGACACCCACCAGATTGGTCTCGATCCTGAACTGCCTGAACGTCTCCACTATCGTCCTGCCGTCGGGATCGTTCTCCGGGTCGTCGTAGATCCTGGCGCTTATGGGGTAGTGCTTCAGGATGCTCTCCGGCGGGAACTTGTAGTCGAACTTCTGCTTGTCCAGAAGATACGGGTTGCCGGAAAGCGAGCTCTTGAGACCTGCGACTCCGGAGACCATGTCGATGTCCGGGCCCTTGCTCTTCTCCCTGGCGTCGTTGGCGGCCATGTCCTCGTCGGAGATGCCGTCGTCCTCATCCTCGGGCTCCGGGGCACGTACGGAAGCGGCCTTCTGCTGTGCGGCCCTGGCCTCCTCCTGCTGCCTCTGCATCTCCGCCCTGGCTGCGGCAAGCTCCTCCTCGGCACGTCTTGCGGCCTCCTCGGCCTCCCGTCTATGCCTCTCGAGTTCCTGCATCTCCTCCAGGTGCCTGCGCTCCAGCTCCGCCTGGCGCTTGCGGCTTGCGATCTCGGCATCCTGCTCGGCACGCTCCATGGCCTCCCTGAACACGGACTGCTCCGGGACATCCATCTCGGGCTCGGCTTCATGGACGGGCCCGCGTGTCTCCTCGGGTGCCCTGAGTCCGTCCAGCTGCACCTGTGACGGCTCATCGACAGGTGCAGAGAAAACGAACGGACCTGTCATCTGGGATACGGGGATGTCCCTCATGGCATCCTGGCCTGCGGACTCCCTGGCCCTGGATTCCTGCTTCTGGTACTGGGACGAGCGTCTTGAGACGGCGACCGAAGGAGCCGGGTCATCCCTGCGCTCCGAAATGCCGTAATCGACATCACCGAGGTCGGCTCCGTATGTCGGGAAGGTCTTCTCGGCCTGTGCGTCCTCGTTCAGGCGCTTGAGCAGCGTCCTGGGCTTGAACATGTTCTGGAGGCGTTTCTTCTCCTCCTCGGCACGCAGCCTCTCCTTCTCCTCTTCCTCGGCAAGACGCCTGCGGTTCTCCTCTTCCCTGCGCCTGCGCTCGATTTCCGCCTCGCGTCTCTTCTGCTCCTCGTAACGTATCTTCGCCTCACGTTCGGCGACATCGAACATGCCTCGGTCGACGGAGGACACGGATGCCGTGAGCGAGTAGTTCGGGAATGTCTGGAAATCGGGGATCTTCACCGCGTCGAGGCTTCCCACGGACTTCTTGTACACCTGCGGGTCCCTGACATAGGGTTCCTCTTCGGGCTGTTTCTCCACGTCGGCGTTCCCTTCCCCGATGCCCGGGAAATCCGCCGGGATCTCGTCACCGGCCTGCGGGACATCGGATGCCCCGTCGGAACCCGATTCCTGTGCGGCATCCTGACGCGGCCCCTTCTTGATCCTCAGGATGAGCGCGAGGAGCACGATGCTCAGGAACAAGGCCGCGGCGGCGATGTAGATGTACCATGACGGCATGAAGGCCGGCACGGACGACTCCATGTCCTGGAAACTGAAGCCCAGGAGGCAGAGGGAGTAGAATCCGACGCAGCGCAGGATGAACTGAAGCAGACCCGAACCCCTGATGGCAAGGAAGAGGTTCAGGAGGCACAGGACAGCGAACGGAATCAGACCGTAGGGCCTGAGGCCTTCTGATGCGAACACGTTGACGTACCTGTCCAGGAATGCATGGACGGGACGGAGGACCGCATGTAGGAAGGTGCCTTCCTCAAGTCCGAGCACAGGGAAAGCGCATGCAAGACCGGCCGCGACTGCGATCAGTGCGGTTATCAGCGTCATTACTGCATTGGGTCTGCGTTTTCCGGGCATACAGTAATGATAACATTTTACTGTTTTTATGTCATTACAGGTTTGTGAAGAATAAACATTCTTCTCTGCGCTTCGAGCATGGGCACGCGGTAATCCACAACCTCATGCGTGAAGGCGCAGGAGCCGTACTGCTCCAGCACACGGAGCTCCTCTCCGATGTTGGTCTCGCTGCTCTTGTAGGAGTACACCTTCCCTCCGGGGACAAGTATGCGGTCCAGGTCGGATATGATGTCCTGAAGATGTCTGAAGGCCCTGAAAGTTATCATGTCGTAGCTATCATGGACCTCCGAAAGATCCTTCTGCACTACTTTGACACAGGAGCTCATCCCCAGCACGGCGATGGTGTTGCGCAAAAAGCCCGCCCTTCTGCCCATCCTCTCCACAAGGCTTATGTCCCAGTTGCCGAACACGCTGGCGATCACGAGTCCGGGAAGGCCCGATCCCGAACCGAGGTCGGCCATGCGCAGGCCGTCGCGGTCCATGCACCTCATCAGCGGGACCGGTGCAAGGCAGTCGAGGATGTGGCGCACAACAAGGTCCTCCCCGGAGGCGTTGACCAGCCCGTAACCCGGGTTGAAGAGCGTTATCTCGTCGTAGAGGCGCGCAAGGCGTGACGGTACGTTTCCGGACAGCAGATCCGGGTCGATCAGCGCGATGCCTCTTTCAAGCAGATTCCTGAGATTCTTCTCCATGGCTTCCTACCTGCGCAGATACACGAGCAGCACGGTTATGTCGCTGGTCCTGACTCCGTTTATCCTGGACGCCTGTCCGATGGAATCCGGGCGCACGAGCTTGAGCTTCTCTCGTGATTCGGAACTTATGCCCTCGACCTTGTCGTAGTCGAAGTCCTCGGGGATGCGTATGCCCTCGAGCTTGGAGAACCTGTCCACGGCCCTGTCCTGACGGCTGATGTAGCCCTCGTACTTGACCCTGAGCTCCAGCTGGAGCCGCGAGCCCCTGGGGTATGAGGAGATCTCGGGGATGTCCTTCTCCAGCTCGTCCATGGTGACCTCGGGCCTCTTGAGGGCATCCAGGGCGTTCTTGCCCTGATAGCCGCGGTGGTGCAGAAGTTCCTGGAGGCTTTCGATCTCCTGTGTCTTCCTCTCCAGTGCCTCCAGCCTCTCCTGTGTGGCGAGACCCACGGAGTAGCCGGTCCTTGTCAGACGCTCGTCCGCCGTGTCGTGCCTTAGGTTCAGCCTGTACTCGGCGCGGCTGGTGAACATCCTGTACGGCTCCTTGGTGCCCATGGTCACAAGGTCGTCTATCAGGACGCCTATGTAGGCCTCCGTCCTTTTCAGGACAAGAGGCTGGTCCCCCTTGAGCTTCTGGCAGGCGTTGATCCCCGCCATGAGGCCCTGGCAGGCGGCCTCCTCGTATCCGCTGGTGCCGTTCGTCTGTCCGGCAACGAACAGGTTCTCCAGCACCTTGGACTCCAGGGACGGCTTCAGCTGGATGGGATCCAGGTAGTCGTATTCCACGGCATAGGCCGGACGCATGACCACGGCGTCCTCAAGACCTTCTATCGAATGGATGAAGTCCTGCTGCACATCCTCGGGAAGCGATGTGGAGAGGCCGTTGAGATACATCTCCTCCGTCCCTATCCCCTCGGGTTCGACGAAGACCTGGTGCCTGTCCCTCTCGGGGAAGCGCACCACCTTGTCCTCTATGGACGGGCAGTACCTCGGCCCCTTGCCGACGATCTTGCCGCCGTACAGCGGGGACCTGTGCATGTTGGACCTGATTATCTCATGCGTCCTCTCGTTGGTGTACGTGATCCAGCACGGCACCATGGGACGGTCTATCTTCTGGTTCATGAAGCTGAACGGCACGATCTCGTCGTCGCCGTCCTGCCTCTCCATCCGGTCCGTGTGCAGGCTGGACATCCTGACCCTGGCCGGGGTCCCGGTCTTGAGCCTTCCGACACTGAAGCCCTTGAGCCTGAGGGCCGTGCCCAGCCCGATGGCGGCCTCCTCCCCCAGTCTGCCGGCGCTTGTGTCGTACTCGCCTATGAATATCCTGCCTTCCATGAACGTGCCCGTGGTCAGGACAACGGCCCTGGACGTGAAGGTGATGCCCCGCTGCGTCCTTACCCCACAGGCCCTGTGCCCTCCGGAGTCCGTCAGGATGTCCACCACCGTGTCCATGAACAGCTCCAGTCCGGACTGCTTCTCCAGGGTCTCCTTGGCGAGCCTGGAGTACGAGAACTTGTCCGCCTGGGCACGCGGAGCCTGGACCGCAGGTCCCCTGCGCCTGTTCAGGATGCGGAACTGTATCATCGTCGCATCTATCAGGAGTCCCATCTGACCGCCCAGGGCGTCGGTCTCCCTGACCAGGTTGCCCTTGGCCAGTCCTCCGACCGCCGGGTTGCATGAAAGACGCCCTATCGCGTCCAGGCTCTGGGTTATCAGAAGGGTCCTGAAACCGATCCTGGAAGACGCAAGGCAGGCCTCAATCCCTGCATGGCCTCCGCCAATGACTATCACATCGTAATCCATATCACCTGCCCGCCGTCACTTCCCGACACAGAAGGATCCGAAGATCCTGTCCAGTATGTCGTCCGTGGTCACCTCTCCTGTGAGCTCGCCCAATGCCTCCAGGGCCTCCTGTATGTCCATGGACACGAGGTCCAGCGGAAGTCCTTCCTCCACGGCTTTCCCCGCGGCCTCCAGGGACTGCACGGCCCTGAGGATGTTCTCCTTCTGCCGCGCGCTCTCTATCACCAGCGCGCTGTCGTCCGCAACGCCTACGTCGTCCGCCAGCCTGGAGGCGATCGCGTCGCACAGTTCCTCGAAACCCTGCCCTGTTGCGACAGACAGATTCATGAACCCGTCCAGACGGACATCATTCAGGTCCGACTTGTTCAGCACCGCTATGCATCTGGGATCGTCCGTCACGGACCTGTCGCCCGAATCCGGGTCGGTGGAGTCCGCGAGGTAGATTATCAGGTCCGCCGCATCCAGAAGGCTGCGCGAGCGCCTGATCCCCTCCTCCTCGATCTCGCTCTCCGAGAGGTCCCTGAAACCGGCCGTGTCGAACAGCCTGACGGGGATCCCGCGGATCTCGCACATGGCCTCGATGTAGTCCCTCGTGGTCCCCTTGATGCCGCTGACTATGGAGCGCTCCTCCTTGAGGAAGTGGTTGAAGAGCGAGCTCTTTCCGGCATTGGAAGGACCGGCCAGGACTATGCGTGCCCCCTGCGAATACAGGCGTCCGGTCCCGAAGGACAACGCTATGGAGCGCAGCGCCCCGATCGCCGAATCCAGCTTCGCCGAGGGGAACGTCAGGTCCTCCCCGATCTCGTCGTCCGAGTAGTCCAGCTGGACCTCCACGATGCTCATTATATCCACGATGATGGCTTTGATTTCACTGATACGCTTGAAAAGTGCGCCGTTGAGCCTGTTCAAGGCCATTGTCTTGCCTGTTCTTCCCTGTGCGTTTATCAGCTCGTTGACGGCCTCCGCGCGGGTCAGGTCCATCTTACCGTGGAGGAAGGCCCTGAGGGTGAACTCGCCCGGAAGCGCCTGCCGGAACCCCAGCGAGCCCATGAGCTCCAGCACGGACCTGACGACCTGGAGGCCTCCGTGGCAGGATATCTCCACGGCCTCCTCTCCGGTGTAGCCGTGTCCGTCCCTGTACAGGGTCAGGACCACATCGTCCACAGGTGTGCCGGAAGCCGGGTCTGCAAGGGTGCAGTACAGGGCCCTGTTGCCCCCGATGGCCGTCAGGTCGCGCCTGCCTTTGACCGCCTTGGCAAGAGCGGCGATGCAACCCTCCCCGCTTACGCGGACGACGGCTATGGCGCTTCTTGCCCATGCCGTTGCGAGTGCGTAGATGACATCACCTGTGTTGTAGGATTCCATGCTGGGAATTATACATTGATGGTGACTCCTTTTCAACGCCGCCTCTTAGCTGTATCATGTGCCCATGAACAGGAACGCGGCGCTTTCAAGAAGCAGACTCTACGCCGGAATCAGGCGTTATTTCACGGACAGGGGATACCTCGAGGTGGAGACACCGACCCTCTCACCCGACCTCATCCCGGAGGCCACGATAGACAATTTCGGGACCTGGTTCGTCAACGAGTTCTCCACAAGCCGCGAGATGTACCTGATCCCGTCGCCGGAGATCTTCATCAAGAAACTGCTGGCCGACGGAAGCGGCTCCGTGTTCGAGATCTCCAGGTGCTTCCGCAACTGCGAGCAGCTGGGGAGGATCCACAACCCCGAGTTCAGCATGCTGGAGTACTACACCGTCGGATTCGACGAGAAGGACTCCATCGCCCTGACTCAGGACATGATCCGCTCAACAGCCCTCGAAGGCTGCCCTCAGAGCGTCCTGGCTGATTTCGAGGTCATGACGGTGCACGATGCCGTTCAGAGGTATGCGGGGATCGATCTCGACGCGCTCCAGAACCCGAGGGACCTCCGCAAGGCCGCAGAGGACCTGGGTCTTCCCATCCCCGGACCGGAGCCGTGGGACGACACATTCAACCGCATCTTCATCAACTTCGTGGAGACCGGGATCCCGAAGGACCACCCGGTGTGCCTGACGGACTACCCCAGGCAGATCGAATGCCTTGCCGTGGCGCAGGGGAACTACAGACGGCGCTGGGAGCTGTACATCGACGGCATGGAGGTCGCCAACTGCTACCTGGAGGAGACCGACCCGGACATTGCCGCGGACTACTACCGCACCGAGTACCGGAAACTTGTCGAGCTCAGAAGCGGCAACGGCAAGACCATCCCCGACACGGACGAGTCGTTCTGCGATGTGCTTTCAAGGCTTCCCAAGTGCTCGGGCGTCGCCATAGGGCTCGACCGCCTGCTGATGGTCCAGACGGGGGCCGCGGACATCGACGATGTCCTTCTGTTCCCCTTCTCCCGCATGCTCTGACGCCATATCTTGCACAAAGGCCGTCATCAATGGTAATATGGCTACCGCTATTATATTAGGATACTGTGAATTATAAGAGGTGATTCATTATGATTAAAGCTGGACAGATCGACAAAGGTACAGCACTTCTGATCAAAGGTCAGCCGTTCATCTGCGTTGAACGTGAGTTCGTCAACCCCGGTAAGGGTTCCGCATTCGTCAGGCTCAAGCTCAAGAGCCCCTCGACCGGACAGGTCCTCCAGGAGACGATCAAGAGCCAGGACAGCGTCGAGGACATCAACGTCGAGATGGTGGACTACCAGTACATGTACAACGACGGCGAGAACTTCCACATGATGAACGTCGACTCATACGACCAGATCGAGGTCCCCATGGCCAACTTCGAAGGCTATGAGCTTCTCATGAAGGACGGCGAGACATACAGATGCACCGTCTACAACGACGAGATCCTCGACATCCAGATCCCCTCGAAGGTCGTCTACCTCGTTGCCGAGGCAGAGGAAGCCATCAAGGGCGATACCGTCCAGGGCGCGACGAAGTTCGTCACCACCGAGACAGGCCTCAGGGTCAGGGTCCCCATCTTCATCAAGCAGGGTGAGAAGATCAGGGTCAACACCGAGACAAGGGAGTACCTTGAGAGAGTCAACGGCTGATAACAACCGCCGTACACATGAACGGGCTGTTGCTTGTGCGACAGCCTGTTTTCTTTTGGAGACACAATGCCTGTAACAAGCATGCAGCAACTGCAGGAGCACCTGGTACTCACCGAAGAGGAACTCTCCTGGAAGGAGGGTCCTCTCAGCGTCCCGCTCAGCATAACAGACCATTACATGGCCCTGATCGATCCCGACGACCCGTCGGACCCGCTCAGGCGCCAGGTCGTCCCCACATGCCGCGAGAACACATGCGAGGATTCCGAGTCTTCGGACCCGCTCGAGGAAGTGGACCACAGCCACGGGGAGCGTCTGGTGCACAGGTATCCCAACCGCGTTGCCTTCCTTGCCACGGACATCTGCCCCATGTACTGCAGGCACTGCTTCAGACGCCGCTTCACGGGCAACATGGCCGGACCGGCATCCGATGCGGATGTGGCCTCAGCCGCGGAATACCTCAGGGCCAAGCCGCAGATACGTGAGATGCTTCTCACCGGCGGGGATCCGCTGACCCTTTCCGACAGCCGGCTGGACAGCATGGTCGGCTCGTTCAGGGAAGCCAGCCCGCATCTGATAATAAGGATATGCACACGGTATCCCGTCTCGCAGCCGGAAAGGATAACACAGGATCTCGTGGACATGTTCAGGCGGCACGACAGCGCGCCGTTCTACCTCATGACGCAGTTCAACCATCCCCGTGAGCTCACGGAGCAGAGCATCAGGGCTGTCTCCCTGTTCGTCGATGCGGGGATCCCGGCCATGAACCAGAGCGTGCTGCTCAGGGGAGTCAACGACGACGCCGATGTCCTGGAGGAACTGTGCAACAACCTCCTCTTCAACAGGATCAAGCCCTACTACCTCTTCCAGGGCGACATGGTCAGCGGCACATCCGCATTCCGAGTCCCGCTTGAGAAGGGCCTTGAAATCGAGCGCGAGCTCAGAAGACGCCTCTCCGGCCTGGCCATGCCGGCATACACCGCCGACCTCCCGGACGGAGGCGGCAAGGTGCCGCTCTGCGGAAGCTACATCATCGCAAGCGACAAAGAAAAAGGGTCCTGGACTTTCAGGACCCCTGACGGCGGGACCAGAACCATCGTGGACCCCACCTGTTGATATTGAAGATGCTTCAGATCAATCCTGCAGCTGCTCGAGCAGCTTGCGGATCTCCTCCTCCCTCATCCTGTTTCTGATCGCATCGTAATCCTCGGCCTCCGGAACGGCTTCCTGTGTCTGGGAAGCGGGTTGCTCCTGGGCGGCCTTTGTCGCCTCGACGATCTCCTGCAGCGCGTCCATGAGGTTGGACTTGAGTTTCTCCATGACAGCCTCGGTCACGCGGTCGACAAGCTCGTCCTCATGCGAGAGGACGCTGTCCGTGACAGCCTTCACGACCTCGTCCTCATGTGAAAGGACCTTGTCCGTGACGGACCTGACGATCTCATCCTCGTTGAAGATGACCTCCGGGCTGACAGGCTCGTCTCCGTTGGAGAGCAGTATCGAGGCGACATTCCTTGTGACGGCGGTGACGACCTCATCCTCGTAGGCCAGAAGCTTTTCCGTGACCTTGCCGGTGACGGTGTCCACGACCTCGTCCTCACGTGCGAGCAGGTTCGATGTGACATTGTCGGTGACGGTCTTCGTGACATCCGAAGTGACCTTGTCGGTTACAGTCTTCGTGACGGCATCCGTGACCTTCTTCGTCACATCGGATGCGACCTTGTCGGTGATTGTCCCTGTGACATCGGCGGCGACCTTGTCGGCCACTTCCTTCACGAAATCATCCTTGTCCGCCATGATGCTGGCGGCCGCCAGGGCGGATGCCTCGCGGATGATCCCGTCCCTGGCTTCGGCGACGGCATCCTTCACTGCGGTATTCACGATCGCGGAGATATCCACCGTGCCCGATCCGGTATCGATATCGATGTTACCGATGGCTTCCCTGATGGCGGCATCGGCATTCCTGCCCGCCTGATCCACGGCCTTGTCGGCATATCTGGAAGCTATGGACTCCATCTCGGCCGTGAGTTCGGCCCGGTCGACAGCAGGCGCCTCGGTGGCCTGGGCCGTGGAAGCCGGGGCCTCGTCGTTGAATAGCGCCTCGTATGCAAAGTCGGTCGGCTTGGTCACGAAGATGACCACTCCGCAGTATATGACCAGCATGATAAGTACTGTCAGCAAAATCAGATTGTTCTTCTTCACGGTAACACCTCTCGGCCGTTCATGCCTGAAGCGGCAATTCCAGCACCCCAATTCTAACACATATATTCAATACTTGTCGACGAAGTTCGTCAAGATTAAGACCTGCGTTGGAAACGACATGCACCGGCACGGAGTAGTCCACGACCCTGAAATCGACATCGGCCTGGGACTTCTCGCGCAGGAGGAACTGCTCCCGTGTTATGCCGTCACGCTCCAGGGCGCGCTTCAGACGCACCTCGAACGGGGCATCGATGTAGATAACCTCATCGCACAGCAGATGGAAACCGGCCCTGTACAACAGCGCGCCGTTGATGACCAGAACTCCGTCCGGATTGGCTTCCTTCCATGCCGTTATCTTCTTTCCAAGCCAGGGATAGAGTATGTCCTCCAGCTCCCTGCGTCTTGCCGGGTCGCTGAAGACGATCCTCCCGATCGCGGCCCTTGAGATATCCGGCCCGAATGCGGAGCGCACAGCATCGGCGTTCTCCTCGAGGCCGCGGTGGGCCATCCTGTCCAGGTCCCATACCTCCAGACCCGCCTGCATGAGGATTTCACCGGCCAGGTTCTTGCCGCCGCAGCTCTTGCCCGTAAGACCTATGACCATCAGTGCATCTCTCCCCAGCTCCTGCCGGTCTCTATGGCGACCCTCAGAGGGACGCTCAGGCTGTACGCGTTCTCCATGCAGTCCCTGACCAGGTCCTCCATGGCACGGACCTCATCCTCCGGAACCTCGAATATCAGCTCGTCATGCACCTGCAGCAGTATCCTGGACCGCATGCCCTGCTCCTTCATCCGTGAGGCGATGGAGAGCATGGCCTTCTTCATGATTTCGGCGGCCGTTCCCTGGATGACCGTGTTCACCGCCATGCGTTCGGCGGCGGCCCTGACGGTCCTGTTGGAGCTGCGGATCTCGGGGATGTAGCGTATATGGCCCATGGCGGTCCTGACATAGCCGTCCTCCGTGGCCTTCCGTCTGGTCTCCGAGATGAATCTGTCTATCAGCGGATATTGCTCGAAATAAGTCTCGATGAACTTCTTCGCGTCCTTCATCGGCATCTTGGTGTCGTTGGCCAGCCTGAACGCCGACATCCCGTACAGGATGCCGAAGTTGATCGTCTTGGCCGTGCGGCGCTGCTGGGCCGTCACCATCTCGGGGAACACCCCGAAGATCCTTGCCGCCGTCTCCCTGTGGACATCGCCACCGGTCCTGAACGCATTGCGGAGATTCTCGTCCCCGGTCACATGGGACAGGACGACCAGTTCTATCTGCGAGTAGTCGGCGGACATAAGAAGGCACCCGGGGGCGGGCACGAAGGCATCCCTTATGCGTCTTCCCTCATCGGTCCTGATGGGGATGTTCTGCAGGTTGGGGTTCTTGCTGGAAAGCCTTCCCGTGGAGGTCCCCGTCTGCAGGAATGTGGTGTGTATCCTTCCGTCGGAAGCGTCGATCATCGCAGGCAGGGCCTGGACGTATGTGCCCTGGAGCTTGCTGACCGCCCTGTAGCGGAGTATCAGGGCCGGAACCGGATCCTGGGTGAGGAACGTGAGCTCCTCCAGGACCTCGGAATCGGTGGAGAAACCGGACTTGGTCTTCTTGCCTGTGGGAAGGTTCCTGTCCACGAAAAGCACTTCCTGGAGCTGTCTGGTGGAATTGAGGTTGAATGTCTTCCCGCACAGCGTGTAGATGTCCTGCTGGACCTTCTCCAGCTCCTGCTCGAGGTCCTTCCCGAACGACTCCAGCCTCGGGACATCAAGAAGGATCCCGTTGAGTTCCATCCGGCAGAGGATCTCCATCAGAGGCATCTCCATGTCGTGGAAAAGACCGGAAAGCCCGCTTGCGGAAAGCTTCTCCTCCAGGGCCCTCATGCTGTTCATGCTCCGGCAGCAGTCCTCCCTGTCGAATCTGGTCAGCGCGGAGTTGAGCATCCAGGAGGCTATCATCGTGTCCGCATACGGATGTACATCGACGATCCCGATCCGGTGGAGGTTCTTCATCAGCTCCTTCAGGTCCTGGCCGATTATCCCGAGCCGTCCGAGATGCGCCTTCAGGACGTCCCTGACAGCGGCGTCATCCAAATCCGATTCGATGCACACCTTGCCGTCCGCAGTCAGCGACAGGACGGAAGGCTTCTCCGGATCCATGGACAGGGCGAGACCGGCCCCGTCGGGAAGGGAGCCCAGCATCCGGCCCAGCTGCGCGGCATCCATGCTCTCGGTCCGCACCGCCTCCTCATCGTTTCCGTCGTCGGGCCTGTCTTCCGTCTCCGGAGACTCGGACTCCAGCTCGAACCTGTCCGCGGGCACAAGCCTGTCGGCGGCCTTCGCAAGCGTCTCCGACCCCATGGCGCGGAAGAGCCTGGAACCTTCCTTCCAGTCTATCGAACCGGTGCTGAATGATTCGAAATCGATCTCGCTGTCGTCGAACACATCGTCCTTGAGCGTAACAAGCGTCCTGGAAAGACCGACATGGTCCCTCGCGGCCTCCAGCTTGGCGGCCGTCCCCTTGGGGAGGATTGCGATGTCCTCATAGGCCTTGTCCAGACTTCCATGTTCCACAAGCAGCTTGACGGCACCTTTTTCACCGATACCATCGATTCCCGGGACATTGTCGGATGAGTCACCCAGAATGGTGAGGTAGTCCACGATCTGCTCGGGCGAGACACCGAACAGCTCCCTGACCTCGTCGGGTCCGCAAAGGCGGTATTCCTTCTCGCCCTTGCGCGGCGGCCTGAGGGCCAGCACGTCGGACGACACCAGCTGCAGGAGGTCCTTGTCACCGGTGACCATGACGGTGCACAGCCCTTCCGACGAAGCCTTGCCGGCTATTGTGGCTATGATGTCGTCGGCCTCCATCCCGGTGCGCTCGAAGCGCCGGATGTGCATGGAATCGAGGAACGACGATATGACGGGGATCTGGGCATGGAGGTCCTCGGGGGTCTTGTCCCTGTTGGCCTTGTACTCTCCGTAAAGCTCATGCCTGAATGTCTTCCCCTTGGAATCCATGGCGACCACCAGGTACTCGGGCGAGTACTGGCGGACTATGCTCATGACCGTGTTGAAGAACCCGTAGACGGCCGAGACGTTGTTGCCGTCCCTGTCCTTCAGGGGATTGTTCATGAATGCGAAATAGGAACGGTAGATCTGACCGTACCCGTCGATTATGAATACTCTTTTCCTGCTTTCACCTGTGTCTGACATCAGGTGTGATTATAGCGCAGGGAGATTCACTTAACAACTCCGGTGGCCGCGTCGATCACGGCATCGGTGACGGCGTCGACGGCCTTGTCGGCCACATCGCTGACGGTCTGTGCCGCTGTCTGCTTGGCCTTGTCCACATCGGATTTGCGGATGCTCACGCCGAAGAACTTGTTCGACACATCGGGGAAGAACAGGAAAATGACGAAGAAGCTCACAACAGCCAGGATCAGAGCCCAGAGGAAACCCGTGATCTTGCGTGTACCCTTACCCATATAAACCTCCTCAGATGACCTTCATCTGTATGCAGAGCGCGATCTGCCCTTCCTTCAGGTCGGAGCGGTGCGGAAGCAGATCGGAGAAGTCGTGTACCGCCATGCTGAACGATGTCGGTATCGTGTAGGACACCCCGATCTTCATCACAGGGCCTGCAAGGACATCCAGCATGATCCTGTGGTGGAAATTGCCGTTGGAGACGGCATTGAAGAAACCTTCGTTGGATTCGGAGCCTGTGAGATACGTGATCCTGGGGCCTGTGGTCAGACCCAGCTTCAGATACGTGAACATCTCCACCGAGAATCCCATGGTGAAGATTCCGGAGAACAGCAGGCTGCGGTTGTCGATGATCGAGATGTCTCCTGCGACAGCGACCTGGAAGTTGCTGAGGTTGGCCCTGGTCTCAAGACCGATGGCCACCCTGTCCAGGCTGAACGCCGCCGGGCTGTCGTGGTCCACGACCTCTGTGGCGGCGTTGTAGCTGATGTTCACACCGATGTCCAGCGACGACTTCATGGCCGCCGCGGGCAGAAGGACCGCAGAGAGAATGGACAACAGTATCAGCGTGCGTTTCATCGGCATCCCCGTAATAATACGACGCTGCACGGGGATACCGTGCAGCGTGAAGACTTCTTATCCTTGTTTTTTACAGAAGGGCGACACCGACCGAGACACCGAGCTTGGCGTACTTCCAGTTCTGGCCCAGGGCCTTGAAGAACTCACCCCACTGTCCGTTCTCGATGGATGTGGCCGTCGGGAGTGTGGCGTATGCGCCGATCGTGGCGATTCCGAGCAGGAAATCGACTCCGACAGTTGCGTCGAAGTTGGCCTTCTTGAAGTCGGCGAACTTGGTTGCATAACCCTCGTTGAGGGCGTTTCCGAAATAGAACATCTTGCTCTCGAAGTTGTAGGCATACTCGTATCCGAGACCGGCCTTGAGTCTCACGAAGAAGATGTCGGCCACGATGTTGGCGGAAACAATACCGGAGATGCCCCTGTTGGAATGGTCGTAGAAGAGCTTTGAATCGATGCTGAGGATCGAGAGCTTCGTCTCGACATCGGCTCCGAACCTGACCGAATCGATGGTGAACTTCTCGAGCTCGCCGTCGATGACGTCCTGGATGCTGTAGGATGTGGATGCGGTGGCTCCGACGGTGAAGTCGAAGAATCCTCTTCCTGCGAAGATGCTTGCGGGAACAAGCACTGCTATGATCAGCGCGATTGCTATTTTCTTCATTTCTCTTTCTCCTTATGGCCCCTGAGGCCTGTCAAAATGTTGATAAAGATAGGTTCATCCGCGTTTTGCAGACACCAACAAAACAATTCATCCACGTCTATGTTACAACAACTTTTCCATTTCACTCAAGCGAGGATTCCAGTTCGCTCTGCCAGACCTTCACGCAGGCGTCGCTGGGCATTCTCCAGTCACCCCTCGGCGACAGCGCCACGGAGCCGATCTTGGGCCCGTCGGGAAGACAGGAACGCTTGAACTGCTGGGAGAAGAACCTGCGGTAGAATGTCCTCAGCCATTTGAGGATGACGCCGTCGTCATATCTTCCGTCGAACGCGTACCTGGCCAGCCTGTAGACCTTGGACGGCGAGCTCCCCCACCTGAGCACGTGATATATGAAGAAGTCGTGCAGCTCGTACGGGCCCACGAGGTCCTCGGTCTCCTGCTTCCCCGGAACCAGTTCCGGACTGATGGGCGTGCCGATGACCGAACGCAGCGTCTGAGCCAGTTCCCTGTCGCCTGTGGTATCTGCGAAATGCTCCACAAGATGCCTGACCAGGGTCTTGGGGACACCGGCGTTCACCCCGTACATGGACATGTGGTCGCCGTTGAACGTGGCCCATCCCAGGGCGAGCTCGGAGAGGTCGCCTGTTCCGATGACAAGTCCGTTCATCATGTTCGCCATGTCCATCAGGATCTGGGTCCTTTCCCTGGCCTGGGAGTTCTCGTACGTCACATCGTACGTGTCCGGGTCCTGGCCGATGTCGCTGAAATGCTGCATGACGGCGTCATGGATGTCCACGACCTTCAGCGTGCATCCCAGACGCTCCACCATCGTCATGGCGTTGGTCTTGGTCCGCTCTGTGGTTCCGAAGCACGGCATGGTGACGCAGACTATCCCGGTGCGGTCCAGTCCCAGCATGTCGAACGTGCGCACGGTGACAAGCAGCGCCAGCGTGGAGTCCAGGCCTCCGGATATGCCGATGACGGCAGTGCGGCAGCCGATGTGGCTCATCCTCTGCTTCAGGCCCATGCACTGCAACCCGATGATCTCCTCCGCCCTCTCGTCCCTCTCCGAGTCGTCCTCCGGTACGAACGGCATGTCGGAGACCTTCCTTGTCAGCGGGGTCTCGCCCGGCTCTATGTCGAATCCGATGTACCTGTACTCCTTGTCGTTGGTCGTGACGAACGTGTTGCGAAGCCTTCTCTCATGCTCCAGGTGCTCCAGGTCCAGCTCCGTTATCAGAAGCTCGTCGGATTCCAACCTGGTGGATGCCAGGGTGATACCGTTCTCGCTTATCTGGTTGTTGCCGGAGAACACGAGGTCGGTCGTGCTCTCGCCCTCGCCGGCATCGGCATAGACGTACGCGCAGATGAGCCTGGCGCTCTGGCCCTCTATCAGGTTGTACCTGTAGGCGGCCTTTCCGGCGAACTCGTCGCTGGCGCTGACATTGGCTATCACGGTGGCGCCGTTGATGGCGTGGTTGACGCTGGGCGGGTTCGGGACCCAGAGGTCCTCGCAGACCTCGCAGGCCAGGCGGAAGTACGGCATCTGGTTGCAGGTGAAGATGAGCTTGCCGCCCATGATGACCTTCCCGTCCCCGAACTCCACCAGCTCCTCGTTCGGCAGGGCCGGACTGAACCACCTCTGCTCGTAGTACTCCAGATAGTTGGGGATGTTGATCTTGGGGACTATGCCCAGGATCCTGCCTGCGGATGCAACGATGGCGCAGTTGTGGAGTTTGCCCCTCAGTTCCACGGGGGAACCGAAAACCACGACCATGTTCCTGGGAACCTTGGATGCGATCCTCACGGCGTTCTCCTGCGCGCTCTGGATCAGCGCCTGCTGCAGGAAAAGGTCCTGGCAGGTGTAGCCTGTGACGCAGAGCTCCGGCAGGACAAGGAGGTGGACACCTTCCTCATGGGCTCTCCTGACCAGAGCCAGTATCTTGTCGGCGTTGTAGTTGCAGTCGGCAACCCTGATGGCGGGTGTGGCTGTGGCTGTCTTGATGAACCCGTGTCGCATTCCTTGTCCCCCTCTCAGAGATCGGAGATCCCGATTCCCCTTGCGGTCACCGCATCGACCAGCGCCTGGCCGATCATGTCCGGTGTCATGGCCACCGTGACCCCAGCCTGACGCAGTGCGGCGATCTTTCCCGCGGCGGTTCCCTTTCCTCCGCTTATGATGGCGCCGGCATGACCCATGCGCTTTCCCGGAGGAGCGCTCTGCCCTCCGATGAACGCCGCCACCGGCTTGGTCATGGTCCTTATGAACTCCGCGGCCTCTTCTTCGCCGCTTCCGCCGATCTCGCCGTTCATCACGACGGCAAGCGTGTCGTCATCGGCCTCGAAGGCCTTCAGGCAGTCCAGGAAGCCCGTTCCCCTGATCGGGTCGCCTCCGATACCCACGACGGTGGACTGGCCTATGCCGCGGTCGGTGAGCTGCTTCACGGCCTCGTATGTGAGGGTCCCGGAGCGCGAGATGACACCGACATGGCCCTTCTTGTGTATGTAGCCCGGCATGATGCCGATCTTGCATTCGTCCGGCGTGATGATGCCCGGACAGTTGGGTCCGATGAGCCTGCTGCGGCTCCCGTCAAGATAATGGCGGACCCTGGCCATGTCCAGCACGGGGATTCCCTCCGTGATGCAGACAATGATCCTGATTCCGGCATCGATGGCCTCCAGGATGGAATCGGCCGCGAATTTAGGCGGCACGTATATGACTGAGGCATCCGCACCGGTTTCCCTGACGGCATCGTAGACCGTGTTGAACACCGGGACGCCCAGGAGCTTCTGCCCTGCCTTGCCGGGAGTCACCCCGCCGACTATGGCCGTGCCGTACTCCAGCATCTTCTCCGTGTGGAACGCACCCTGCTTTCCGGTTATGCCCTGCACGATGACCTTTGTATCCCTGTTGACGAAGATGCTCATGCGCAGCCTCCCTTTGCGGCCGCTATGGCCTTGCGTGCTCCGTCGGCCATGTCCGACGCGGATATGATGGCGAGTCCGGATTCCTCTATTATCCTGCGGCCGGCATCGACGTTGGTGCCCTCCAGCCTGACCACGATGGGGATGGACACACCCATCTCACGCGTGGCCTGGACAAGGCCCTCGGCTATGATGTCGCACTTCATTATGCCGCCGAATATGTTCACGAAGATCGCCTTCACGTTCCTGTCCGAAAGCAGTATGCCGAATGCCGCCTTGACGCGCTCGGTCGTGGCGCTTCCGCCGACATCCAGGAAGTTGGCCGGATTGCCTCCGAAGTTCCTTATGATGTCCATGGTTGCCATCGCAAGGCCCGCGCCGTTGACCAGGCACCCTATGTCGCCGTCCAGCGACACATAGCTGAGGTCGGAGCAGGAGGCCTTGTATTCCTTGGCGTCCTCCTGGCTGATGTCCCTGAGCTCCACTATCTCCGGATGCCTGAAAAGCGCGTTGTCGTCGAAATTGATCTTGGCGTCCAGACAGAGCAGCCTGTTGTCTTTTGTCCTGACCAGCGGGTTGATCTCTATGAGCGAGCAGTCCTTCTCGAGATACAGGCGCGTCATGTTCCGGATCATGGCCACGAGCTGCTTCTGCAGCACATCGTCCAGACCCAGGGCCTCGGCGGCCCTGATCCCCTGGTAGCCCCTGAAGCCCTCGATCGCCGAAACCGGTATCTGCACTATGGCTTCGGGACGGGTCTTGGCGAGGTCCTCGATCTCCGTGCCGCCCTCGGCGCACACGACAAGCACAAGGCCCGCGTTCACGCTGTCGCCGGTAAGGCTCAGATAGTACTCCTGCTCCACATCCACGGCCTGAGCCACCAGGACGCTCCCCACGGGCCTGCCCTCGGGGCCGGTCTGCTTCGTGACCAGTGTCATGCCCAGCATGTCGCGGGCGATCTCCCTGGCCTGCTCCGGTGTTGTTGCGACCTTGACTCCGCCGGCCTTGCCCCTTCCGCCGCTGTGGACCTGCGCCTTGATGACGCACGGGCAGGATTCCTTCGCGATTTCATAGGCCTCGTCGGCCGTCACGGCGACCTTTCCGCCCGGAACGGCTATCCCGTAGGAGGCAAGGAGCTCCTTGGCCTGGTACTCGTGGATCTTCATGCCTTGTTCTCCTTGAGCCATGTCTCCGCCAGCTTCCTGCCGGCGGCCAGGGCCTTCATGTTCAGTTCCTCGGTCCCCTTGGGGATGTGCATCTTCACGGCCTTCTCCATGATGGCGTCGTCCGTGATCTTCAGCAGGCCGTTTATGCAGCCCACCGCGACGATGTTGGCCGTCTGGATCCTCCCCACTGTGTTCTTCGCGGTATCGAGGATCGGAAGGCTCACTATCCTTTTCGCAGGTGTCCCCTCCGGAACGGTGAGCGCGCTGTCCATCAGGATCAGGCAGTTCTCGTCCGTCTCGGGTCCGTAATGGTTGAAGGACCTCTGGGTCAGGACCATGAGGAACGTGGGGTTCTGGACCTTGGTGAACCCGATGGGTGTGTCGGAAATCAGGGTTTCCGCCTTGCACGAACCGCCTCTGGCCTCAGGTCCGTAGGCCTGGCTCTGCGCGGTGTGCTTCCCGGAAAGAAGCGCCGCCTCCGCAAGGACCACGGTGGCCAGGATCACTCCCTGTCCGCCGCTTCCGGCAAGTCTCAGTTCCTGTCTACTCATTGTCTTCCCTCTCCCGATACAGGCGCTTGATCAGCTCGTCGTAGGCATATGTGAACTCCTTGTACTGAGTCTGGTGCAGGATTCCCACAACCAGCTTGCCCTTGAGTTCCGCCGGCTCCATCGTAGCGGCCTTCTCCGCGGGGATCATGTTGTCCCGCTGCCATTTGAGCATGTCCACCGCGCTTCCGCTCTTGTTCTTGCGTCCGTAGTACGTGGGACACACGCTCGCGACATCTATGAGGGAGAATCCGCTGTGGTGGATCCCCTCCTGGATGATGTTGATCGTCTGCTGGACGTGGTAGGCGCTTCCCCTTGCGGCGAACGACGCACCCGCACCGTATGCCAACCCGGCGATGTCGAACGGCCTGTCGAGGTTGCCGTAGGGAGCGGTCGTCCCGAAGGCGCCCCTCGGTGTCGTGGGCGAGTACTGTCCGCCAGTCATGCCGTAGATGTTGTTGTTCATGACCACGACCGTTATGCCGATGTTCCTTCTGGCGGCGTGGATCAGGTGGTTCCCTCCGATAGCCGATATGTCGCCGTCACCGGCTATGACTATGACCTCCAGGCTGGGGTTCGCAAGCTTGATGCCCGTGGCGAAGGCGATGGCCCTGCCGTGGGTCGTGTGGATCGTGTTGAAATCCAGATATCCGGCCGCCCTTGAGGAGCATCCGATTCCGGAAACGATTATCGTGTTGTTCCTGCTGAGTCCCAGGTTCTCGATGGCCTGCGCGACATCGCGCATGATGATGCCGTTGCCGCACCCCGGACACCAGATGTGCGGAAGGTGTTCGGGCCGCATGTACTTGTAGACCAGGTTGGACATCTGCTTGTCCTTCTGCTTCACATCACCTCTGTTGACCATGTCATGCCTCCTCGATCTTGGCCAGGATCTCCGCCGGTGTGATGACACCGCCGTTCCACTTGCCCACGAAATCGATCCTGCACTTGTCCTTGACAACGCGCTCGACCTCCAGGACCATCTGGCCGAAGTTGTGCTCCACGACGACGATCCTCTTCAGCTTTCCCGCCGCCTCGGCAAGCTCCTTCTCCGGG
Source organism: Sphaerochaetaceae bacterium (assembly GCA_045116915.1). Classification (GTDB taxonomy): domain Bacteria; phylum Spirochaetota; class Spirochaetia; order Sphaerochaetales; family Sphaerochaetaceae; genus UBA9732. The sequence goes on from JBGUMQ010000078.1 coordinate 62,362, forward strand.
AACGGCCAGATGGTGCGGGGTCTGAAGATACCGACCTTCAGTCCCTTCTCCCTGGCCTCGTCCATGGCGCTCTTCGCGGCCCTGGCGGTTCCGCCGTAGCAGAAGATGGCGATGTCGGCATCCTCCAGGTTCTCCGTCACCAGGTCGCTGATGTAGTCGTAGTTGTCGGATATCTTGTGCATCAGGCGCTCCATCATCTTCTTGGCCTCGGCGGTGGAGTTGGTGGGGAAGCCGGACTCGTCATGGATGAGACCCGTGATGTTGTAGCGCTGTCCCCTTCCGAACGGGGCCATCTCGGGAACCAGCTGGCCCTTCTTCATGTGGTACGGAAGCCTCTTGGGATCGGGGTACTTGACCGTCGGCCTGTTGATTATCTCGATGTCCTCGGGAGCGGGTACCTCCATGCCTTCGCGCAGATGTCCCACAAGCTCGTCCATCATCAGCAGGACCGGGGTGCGGAACTTCTCCGAGAGGTTGAAGGCCCTGATCGTCAGGTCGTAGGTCTCCTTGACGGACGACGGGCAGATCGCGATGACCGGATGGTCGCCGTGGGTTCCCCAGCGGGCCATCATCATGTCGCCCTGCGACGGGAACGTCGGCATGCCGGTGGACGGTCCCATCCTCTGGACATCGACCACGACAAGCGGGATCTCCGCCAGCGCGGCATAGCCCAGGTTCTCCTGCTTGAGCGAGAATCCCGGACCGCTGGTGGCCGTCATGGCCTTGGTTCCCGCCACGGACGCACCGATGGCGCAGGCTATGGAGGCTATCTCATCCTCCATCTGTATGAATTTTCCGCCCTCCTGAGGCAGCCTCAGCGAGCAGAATTCGGCTATTTCGGTAGACGGTGTTATGGGATATCCGGCGTAGAGCCTCATCCCCGCGGCCAGTGCACCTTCGACACAGGCCTCGTTGCCCTGCATCAGTACGACATCACCCATTGGTTCCTGGCCTCCTCGTCATCCTTTTCCTCGATGTAGATCGCATAATCAGGGCATCTGAGTTCACACATGCCGCAAAGCACGCACTCGGTGTCCTCCTTCCTTCTGACTTTCTCGTCAACAAGCTCCAGCGCCCCCTTGGGGCAGAACGCGGCGCAAATGCCGCATCCCTTGCACCATGCGCTGTTGATGACAAGCTTCCTGGTGTCTTTCATGGACAGACTCCTTTGTTGCTCCTTCCGTTGCAGGGAACCTCCGGTCCCCCTAAGCAAGCTACCACCGGTGCGCTTTTAATTCAAGTATTATTTTAGTTCTGAGTGCTTTCAGAGGCCTTCTGGGCAGCCTGTTCCTTCTCGTGCCTGGAGGCGGTCACGTTGTAGACTATCAGGCCGGCAAGACCGACGATCAGGGTGGCCACGGTGACCGCGATCCCAAGGAAGTATTTCTTCTGGCCGATCGCATCACCGCTTATGGTGGATGTGATGACCGCAGGTATGCGTCCGATGGAGCAGATGAAGACCCACACGCGCAGCCTGATCCCCGTCAGGCCGGCGTAGTAGTTGATGGCGTCCTTGGGTGTGCCGGGGATCATGTAGATGATGGCCAGCGAGACATCGCGCCTCTTGGACTCACGAAGGAAACGCATCTTGTCTATCTTCTCCTGCTTGAAGAAGATGCGCACAATCGACATTCCGAACTTGCGCACCAGGTAGAAGACTATCATGCTGCCTATCGTGATCCCGATGGTGCACAGGAGAAGTCCCGTCCAGGTGCCGAACGCATAGCCTGCGGCAAGCTCGAACGGCTCGCCGGGGATGACGGCTATGACGACCTTGACGACCTCCATGCCCACGAACGCGGCCTTGCCCCAGAAGCCGTACCTGGCGACCCACTGCCTGAACCTCTCGGGCTCGCTGATGAACCGCACGAGCGGGATTCCGACAAAAACGATGACCAGCGCCATGAAGACCCCCGCGACCACCAGCGATATGATGGCCAGCCTCTTCTGCTGCGTCTCTGTCAGTTCCCTCTGTCTTATCTGCGGTTTCCTCATGCGGCCACCATAGATTTTTGCCCTTCCAATGTCAAGAACCGCCACTTTGCACACCATGTCCGAATCGCTATCATGGTGGGCATGACGACAAAACGCATTGTCTTCACGGCGCTTTTCGCCGCGCTCACCGCAGCATGCGGCTTCATATCGATACCCGTTCCGGGGACACCGCTCCCGATTGTCCTCCAGAACATGATGGTCGTGCTGGACGGCCTTCTGCTCGGCCCCGTCTGGGGAACGGCGGCGGTCGTGCTCTTCATCCTCTCCGGACTCATCGGACTTCCGGTGTTCTCCGGAGGGACGGCGGGAATCGCCAGGATAATGGGACCGACCGGCGGCTTCATCATCGGCTACGCCATATCGGCACTGGTGGCTGGGCTGGTCGCGTCCAGACCGGCCATCGGGAAAAAGACCTCAGTCGTGCGCCTTGCGGTTGCGGCCCTCTGCGGCTTCGCCGTCATGTACATCCCCGGCGTGTTCCACTTCATGAGGACGATGGAGAAGACTTTCGGTGAGACGATGGCACTGTGCGTCCTGCCCTATCTGCCGGGCGACGGCATCAAGCTGGTCCTTTCGGTCATCATGGCGGCCACGCTCAGGAAATCGGTCGCCCAGTTCGTGTTCAGCGACGATGACGCGCAGGATGAAGGAGAGGTTTCATGATAGCGGCGAAAGGGATCTGCAGGAACTACAGACAGCCGGACGGCGGCATCCTCAGGGCACTGGACGATGTGGACATGAGCATCCGCGACGGGGAGCTGGCGGTGATAGCCGGTGAGAACGGATCCGGCAAGAGCGTCCTGATGAGGATACTGGCCGGTCTTGAGAAACAGACCAGGGGTACGGTCCGGACGGACGGAGGCGTGGGCCTCGTGTTCCAGGACGCCGATGCCCAGATACTCGGCGACACACCTCTTGAGGACGTCATGTTCGGCCTCAGGAGCCGCAAGGATATCTCGAAGACCCAGATGAAGGAAATAACCGAAGATTCTCTACGCAAGGTCGGTTTATGGGACATCAAGGACAGTCCGTCCCATCTGCTCTCAGGAGGACAGAAAAGGCGCCTGGCCGTGGCTTCGGTACTGGCCTTGGGCAGGAGGAACATGATATTCGACGAGCCGTACAGCAACCTGGACTACCCCGGTGTGAAGTCCGTCAACGCGATCATCCGGATGCTGAAGGAAAACGGATACACGGTTCTGATCCTTACCCATGAGCTGGAGAAGTGCCTGGGCATGGCCGACAGGTTCATAGTGCTTCACGAAGGCAGGGTAACGTTCGACGGGACTCCGGAGGAAGGCCTTGCACTGGACCTCGAGAAGTGGAGCATCAGGAATCCGCTTCCCGGCGGAAAGCCGGACGGCCTGGTCTGGCTCTGAGGACGGGACATAGCCATGGACTCGATCTTCGCCTATGCCAAACGAAACTCACCCGTCCACAGGACACCGGCCTGGATCAAGCTGCTTGTCCTTCTGGCCATCCCCGTCACAGTCTACCTGACACCGCTGTATGTCTGCATCACACTCATGGCGGTCCTCGCACTGCTGGCACTGATATCGCGCATGGGATTGCGGGCGTTCCTCAGGGACCTGCGGCCCATACTGGTCTACTGCCTCATGATCGCCATGATCGATGTCTTGTCGTGGCTGTTCTTCAACAGGGAAAGGGACATCGTCACGCAGACGAGCATCGTCATGATACTGAGGGTCGTGTGCGCTGCTGAGGCGGCATCCGTCTTCTTCAGGACCACGGGCACGTATGAGATCAGCCGCACGCTCAGGGGGATCGAGAAGGCCCTCACGTTCGGACACACGCGTTATGCCGTCTCGGGGATGTTCACGCTGTTTCTTGGATTCCTCCCGCAGATATTCCGCACATGGACCGAGATCGACACGGCATACCGCTCGCGTGGCGGGAGACGCGGCATCAGGCGCATCGCGGTCCTGCTTCCTGTACTCATAACCATAAGCATGAAGAAGGCCGATACCACGCGTCTTTCTTTACTCGCGCGCCGCTGATGTGTACATTATAAGGGCTATGAAGGGGAAAGCACCGTTCAACACATTCATGAGCAGCCTCACCGACGGACAGCAGGACAAGGTCCGCTCGTTCCTGGAATGTTTCCGGGAACATCTGGACATGTCGCGTTCCGAGGAGAACATGGTCCTTTCCGATGCCAAGAACGCCCTGATGTACCTTGCGGACACGGGGACGGACCTCGACGAGGCCATGGAAAGGCTCTCCGGAGAGAACCTCGGGGGCTTCTACGCGCACGAGGCGCACGCCTGGTATCCGCTGGACGATGCGGCGAAGATCTACCCCATCTCCATGAGGTACGGCCGCATGCCGATGTTCCGCCTCAGCTGCTATCTGAGGCAGGATGTGGTCCCGCAGCTCCTGCAGCTGGCGCTGGATTTCACGATCAGGCGTTTTCCCAGCTTCGCGACAATCGTCCGCAAGGGCATCTTCTGGCACTATCTGGACTCGGTCAAGCGCAGGTTCGGCATCTCCAAGGATGAGGGCGTCCCGTGCAGGCCGCTGAGGATAACATCGGTCGGGTTCCAGTCGTTCAAGGTCCTCTACCATGCCAACCGCATAAGCTGCGAGTTCTTCCACGTCCTGACGGACGGCAACGGAGGGCTGGTGTTCCTCAAGGCGCTGGTGGCCGAATACCTGCGCCTAACAGGAGTCCAGACCGACGGGGTTTACGGTGAAGGCCTCCCCTCGCCCGACTCCATTGTCAGGGCCTCGGAGCTTTCCAACGATTTCGAACGCTTCTGTCCCCATACTGCAAAGACCGGAGGCTTTTTGGGCCATGCGGCGCTGCAGATGAGCGGCAAGCTGTCCCGCCACGCCCCATGCAAGGTGGTCCAGCTGGTCTACGATACGGACACCCTTTTACAGTTCGCCCACAGCAAGGGCATCACGGTCACCGCGCTGGTGCTGACGCTGATGTTCATGGCCCAGAGGACGGCCACCGAGCTCACCGACGGGAAGATCCAGATACAGGTTCCGGTGAACATGCGCAAGTTCTTCCCCGAGTCCCATACCGTACGCAACTTCTCCATGTACTGCAGCATCGACCTGGATATCGGGGGGATCGAATCCCTGGAGGAGACGGCAAGGCTCGTCACGCAGCAGCTGAGGGAGAAGTCCACCCTGGACCAGATGTCGATGATGATGACGTCGGCACGCAGACTGGTGCGGTCGCTGAGGTTCGTGCCGCTGGCGGTAAAGGCACCGATCGCAAGAACGATATACGGATTCATGGGGGACAACAGGTTTTCCAACACGCTTTCGAACCTGGGGAACATCGAAATGCCGGAGAGCCTTGCCGGGCACATCCTGGGATTCGATTTCATCCTGGGCACGTGCGTGGTCAGCAGGGCATCATGCTCGCTGTGCTCGTTCGGTGGGAACACCGTGCTGTCGGTGTCCAAGAACACAAAGGACCCTTCGTTCGAGGAGGCCCTGCGCAGGCTTTCGGAGCAGATCGGCCTGCATCCGGATGTGATGGAGAGTCCGTTCTATGAGTGAAGCCATGAAGGAAAGACTTGTCATAACATACGCCCCCAAGGGAAGGAGCAGCCGGTTCGTCTACAGGCTCAGGCAGATCCTGCGATGGATCATGCTGCTGGGCTTCATAGCCTGCCCGGCGGTCAACTACCTGACCGGAGGACCGGCGTGGAGCATCATAGCCATGGTGGCCATAGTCTTCGCACGCACATACGTGTCACCGGACATCCTGGAGTTCTCCACCATAGGGCAGTCGCTGCGCATAGGTGCGTTCGCAATTGTGCTGACCACCCTCATCGGCGTGCTGCTCTCCCCCGGATGGCTGGGATTCGTGCTTCCGATAATCGGGTTCTCCACGCTGATCATCACGGGCGTGTTCTTCTTCATCAACGTGGACAGGCACCGCAACAACATCATGCCCCTGATCTGGGAGATAACCATTGCCATCGTCGCCTGCATCGTCGTGTACGTCAGGGATGGAAGACTGAACTGGCCCATGATCACAATGGGATCGCTTGCACTGGTGATGGCCATCAGCGGCATCATCGCGCTACACAAGGACATATGGCGGGAGCTCACCAAGCGCCTGCACACACGCTGAAGGAGGCCGCATGGACAAGGTGAAGGCGATCTGCTGCGACATAGACGGAACACTGGTGCGCGATGACAAGAGTCTCAGCGAGGAGAACGTGAAGTGGATACGCAAGGCGGTTTTCGAGGCAGGCGTCAGCTTCACGCTGGTCTCAGGGCGCATGGTCAATGGAGTCAGGCCGTTCTACAGGCGCATGGGGATCACCGGCCCCGTCTCGTGTTTCAACGGCGGAATGCTGCTGGATGAGAACGACAACGTCGTCAGCGACCACCGCATGCCGCACGACATAGCCATGAAGCTCATGGACGTCAAGGACAGGACCGGTGTGGACACCATCATCTTCGACGGCATGACATGGTATCTGGAGACGCGCGACTGCTACTGCTATCCTCAGAAGCTGAAGATCTACGAATGCGACTGCCAGGTGGGCGACTTCCGTACTCTTCTCTCACGTTTCGACACCAACAAGGTGATATTCCTCTCCCCGGACCGCAGCCGTCTGGATGAGGTCAGGAAGCTGATCGAAAGCACTATGGACCCGGGTTCGGTGAGCTACTACAGCAACCTGGATTTCCTTGAGATCATGGCCAGCGGCTACAACAAGGGAAGCACGATCGATGCCCTGGCGGAGCACTTCGACATTCCTTTTTCATCGATCATGGCCCTGGGAGACGATTACAACGACATCCCGATGCTTGAGAAGGCAGGCTTCTCCGTGGCCATGGAGAACTCCGTTCCGGAGGCCAAGGCCGCGGCCAGATACATCACCGACACCAACAACAACGACGGTGTCGCAAAAGCCATACAGAGATTCGTGTTCGGACTCGATGTCTGATTTTCCGCTCAGTTCTTGAAGCTGTGCACCGGAGCCGGGATACGGCCGCCGCGGGCGATGAACGCCTCGCATGATGCGCTGTTGACCTTCATGATCGGGCCGCTGCCCAGAAGGCCTCCGAACTCTGCGGTATGACCCTCGTCCTTCCCTTCCACCGGGATTATCCTCACTGCCGTTGTCTTCTGGTTGATCATGCCTATGGCCATCTCGTCGGCGATGATGCCCGATATGGTGGCCGCGCCGGTCTTGCCCGGGATGGCGATCATGTCCAGACCCACCGAGCAGACACATGTCATGGCCTCCAGCTTCTCAAGCGTCAGGCAGCCGCTTACGGCGGCGCTGATCATGCCGTGGTCCTCCGATACAGGTATGAACGCACCGGAAAGTCCTCCGACATAGCTTGAAGCCATTATTCCGCCCTTCTTGACGGCGTCGTTCAGAAGCGCCAGAGCGGCGGTGGTTCCGGGGGCTCCGACGGTCTCAAGTCCCATGGACTCGAGTATCTCGGCAATCGAGTCGCCCACAGCCGGTGTGGGAGCAAGCGAGAGATCGACTATGCCGTACGGGATGCCCAGGCGCCTGGATGCCTCCTGCGCCACGAGCTGTCCCAGCCTGGTGACCTTGAACGCTGTCTTCTTTATGGTATCGCAGAGCTCTCCGAATGGGCGTCCCTTCACACTCTGGATGGCATGGTTGATGACTCCGGGACCGGAGACGCCGACGTTGATGACATCGTCGGTCTCGGTCACCCCGTGGAATGCACCGGCCATGAACGGGTTGTCGTCCGGCGCGTTGCACAGCACCACGAGCTTGGCGCAGCCAAGGGAATCGCGGTCGGCCGTCAGGTGGGCCGTCTCCTTGATGATCTGCCCCATGAGCTTCACGGCATCCATGTTGATTCCCGTCTTTGTGGAACCCAAGTTCACGGACGCGCACACGCGCTCCGTCTGCGCCAAAGCCTTCGGGATGGACCTGATCAGCAGTTCCTCCGACCGTGTCATGCCCTTGGCCGGAAGCGCCGAGAAACCACCCAGGAAGTTCACTCCGACTTCCGTGGCCGCCTTGTCCAGCGTCATGGCGATGCGCACGTAGTCGTCCGTGCTTCGGCATGCCGATGCCCCGATCAGCGCAATCGGAGTGACGGAGATGCGCTTGTTGACGATTGGGATGGCGTACTCGCGCTCGATCGCCTTTCCGGTGGCCACCAGGTCCTTCGCCCTCTCCGTGATGCGGCGATATATGTTGTCGCAGAGGGTGTCCAGGTTGTCGCTCACGCAGTCCAGCAGCGAGATACCCAGCGTGATGGTCCTCACGTCCAGGTTCTCCTTCTCTATCATCTGGTTGGTTTCTATGACTTCGTTGATGTTTATCATGCTGAAACGTTACACCAACTCATCGTTGAAAGAAAAGACCCTCACATGAAAAGGCAATATCGTCCAATGATTGCATCGGTGCCAAATTGTGGCACTGATTTTGGCACTGATATTGCTTTTTTGGCACTATTGATTTACTCTGTTGTCAGGAGAATCACCAATGGCACAGTTCCGTGAATCAGAAACAGTGGAGTTGAAAGCAAAGTATACCGATTCATTTGCCAGGGAGGTCGTTTCCTTCCTGAATGCAAATGGCGGCACCATCTATATCGGACTCAATGATGACGGAACCGTTCTCGGAGTTCAGGATACCGACATGGTCCTGAAGAACGTTTCAGACTGTATCACTGACCAGATAGAACCTTCTCCACAATCTGAAATAACGACTAAAATCATCTATGAAAACAAGCTGCCGGTGGTATCTGTCAGAATTTCAAAAGGCATCCGACCTCTTTACTGCATCAGGAAGTATGGTTTCTCCTCAAAGGGATGTCTTGTACGTATCGGAACCACCTGCAAGGAAATGTCATCCGAGGAGATACAGTTCCGATACAGGTCGCAGTTCATCAATGATGATTTCATGCTCATGGCACCGGCAAAATACGCTCCCCTCTCGTTCGACATGATGAAGATCCTTCTGACAAGCCACGGTTTCCATGTCAATGAGAATGCGTTTGAATCGTCTTTCAATCTCAAACGATCAGACGGCACATACAACCTGCTTGCGGAAATACTGGCCGACCGGAACATGGTCCCTCTGGTGTTTGTGAAATTCTCGGGAACCGACAAGACATCGATCTCATACAGAAACGACTACGGCGGACAAAGCATCCTGCTCGGATATCAGAAGCTCAAGGACAGGCTGGTCGCCGAGAACGTATGCAAGACCGACACTACAGTACGCCCGAGGAAAGACGAGTACCTCTATGACATGGATTGTGTGAACGAAGCCCTTGTGAACATGCTGGTCCATAATGACTGGACCATTACCGAACCTCTGGTGGCGTTTTATTCAGATAAGATAGTATTCACTTCCCATGGCGGGCTCCCTTCCGGAATAACACAAGAGGAATTCTACGAAGGTATCAGCCACCCGAGAAACGCGGTGTTGATGAGGGTTTTCCTGAATTTGGGAATAGTTGAACACACCGGGCACGGAGTCCCTATGATTGTGAAGAAATACGGAAGAGACGCCTTTGACATACACAGGACATTCATAAACGTTACGATACCATTCAACCGGAATGTCATGGCATCAGTGCCAAACAATGGCACTGATTATGGCACTAATAATGGCACTGATAATCCAAATTCCCTTCTGTCCGACAAAGAGAAACGGATAATACTTGAACTGGTGAAGGAACCGGAAGCGACCTATGACTGTCTGGCTGCGGAAACGGGTTTCTCAAGGAGAAGTGTTTCACGCGCGATAGCCTCACTCGCGGAAAAGCAATACATCGAGCGGGTTGGCAACAACAAATCCGGTTTCTGGAAAGTCTTACGTTGATGATGTGCCTCCTTTGGAAAAAACAGAAATTGAGAAAACTGGAAGCGTTGAAAGAAAAGACCTTTGCCTTGATTTCCATGACCGGCATGGATAGACTTCAAACATGACCCGGACAATTCCACAAATCAAGGCCGTCTTCTTCGACTTCGACCATACGCTGTATTCTCATAAGACCAAAACGATACCCCAGAGCGCGAAGGATGCCATAAAAATCCTGCAGGGCAAGGGAATCCGGTGCGTTCTTGCCACAGGCCGCCACATGCTGGAGCTGGAGCACTTCCCGGAAGTCCTGACCATCGGATTGGACGGCTATGTGACGGTAGATGGGCAGCTCTGCCTGGATGAGCAACGCAGGATAATCTGTGCGAAGGCGATTACCGGGACCGCACTCAGAGGCCTGCTCGACCTGTTCGAGAAGAAGCAGCTTCACACCATCCTCGTAGAGGAAGACCGCATGTACTCGAATACCCCGAAAGACGACAGCATCCAGGGTCTCAGCTATGCCGCGAACATCCGGCATCCTGTCGGGGAGTACACGGGACGGCCCATCTATCTCGGTGTGGTGTACATCACGCAGGAACAGGAGGGCTGGCTCCACTCCATCCTACCCGGCTGCAACTTCCTCCGCTGGGGCACAGAAGGTGTTGACATCACTCCCGAAGGGTGCGACAAGGTCACAGGGATAAGATCATATCTGGACTACTACCATATTCCGAAGACCCAATACATGGCGTTCGGAGACGGTGGCAATGACAGGATCATGCTGCAGGAGGCACCCATCGGAATCGCAATGGGCAATGCATGGACCGAAACCAAGGAAGTCGCCGACTACATCACAACCGATGTGGATGACAACGGCATCTGGAACGCCCTTGTGCACTACGGCCTGATCTGACAGGGAACAGGTTGTTTTGTCAAAAATACAGACTAAAAACAAGCTTTTTTGTCAAAAGTACGGGCTGAAAACAGGTTGTTTTGTCAAAAGTACGGACTAAAAACAGGCATTTTTGTCAAAAGTACAGACTGAAAACGGGCTGTTTTGTCAAAAATACAGAACCTCAAATCCTCTGCATGCTCTTGAAGATGTCCTCGCGCTGGAGCTTGATCATGACACCGATCTTCTTGCCGAGGTCCTCGAGTTCCTGCGAGAGCGTGAGGAATTCCCTGTTGGCACCTGTGACATCCACAATCATCATCATGTTGAAATAGCCGCCGACGATCGACTGCGAGATGTCCTCGATGTTGACGTTGCTCTCGTAAAGATATGTTGTCACGCGGGCGATGATGCCCACCTGGTCCTTTCCTACAACAGTGATGATAGACTTGCTCTTTTCCATGGAAACACCTCACCCTAAGGATATTATCTTCTTGGGTTTTATTTCAATCCGTCCGGAATTTCAAACAAATACTGTTGTAGAAACATTAACAATTTTATATTATGTTTATGAAATAGGAACAAAACATGAACAAGGATGATGTCATATACCTAGCAGAGCAGCACAATGGTTATCTCTATTCAAAAACACTGAAGGAGCATGAAATCCCCTCCGTCTATCTGACACGACTGGCTCGTGAGAAAAGACTGGAGAAGGCATTCAAGGGAATCTATGTCACTCCGGATACTGTAGTGGATCCGTATTATGTCCTGAGTCTGAAATATCCTCATATCGTATATTCTGGCGAGAGCGCTCTTTTTCTCAACGGTCTGTCATCGAAACAATCCGTGGACATGGAAATAACAGTCCCGTACGGAGTAAATGTTCCCAAGATTGACGGAGCCAAAATCATCGTCAGTCGAAAAAAAACCGTTGATCTTGGAGTTGTTGTTCTCGAAACCCCATTTGGAAATGACGTCAAAGCCTATGACAAGGAGCGGTCGATCTGCGACCTCTTCATGAGAAAGGATCATTATGACGCAGAGGACATGAACTATGCCATTATGGAATACGCACGGCATCACCTTGATCTTGAGAAACTCTACTCCTATGCAAAGCAGCTTAATGTGTACGGGAAAGTCAAGAATGTGTTTGAGATCATTTCATGGAACTAGGCAAAGTCAAATCGCAGATCGAGAAGTACTCAAAGGAAAACGGAATTGATGTCCAGGTAGCATGGGACAGCTTTTTCTTCAATGAATTCCTGTATCGGGTTTCTCTTAGCGGATACAAAGACAAATACGTCTTCAAGGGAGGGTTTTACCTTCAGATAACTCAAGTTTCGCAGGAGCCTAGGCTGACAGTTTCAAACTGGCAGTCAGGGTCTGCGGAAGCTTGTTGATAAATATCTGTACGAT
>JBGUMQ010000079.1:0-3562 GCA_045116915.1 Sphaerochaetaceae bacterium
GATGCCATGTAGTACTGCTCCAGCAGGTGGAAGATGTGCCTGTCGTCCATCGGATGGCGTCCGATGGTGGTCGCCAGATAGCTTGCGGCCACAGGCGGCTTGGCGCTATCCTCCATGCACTGGTCACAGAGGGCCTTGAATTCCATCCTGTCGTCGTTCTCGGTCAGCTTGGATGCCACATCGTCGAGTATGTTGAATTCCTTCACTCCGACGGATTCGACGGAGGTCGCCTGCCAAAGGTCGTCGCTTATGAGTTTCCTGACTTCTTCTGCGGTCATTTCACGCTCCTTTTTTTATTCAGCCGGCGCCATGGGATGGACCTAGGCGTCCGACGTAAACAAAACCGGGCAGACTTCCGTCTGCTCGGCAAAAACAAGTTTTCTTTTTACGACCTCTATAATAACACAAAGCGCAGCAAAAGGCAATCGGTACTTCACGGAGGGCTGTGACCGGACCTTTACGGGTTTACTTTCAGGAACTATGAAGTAAAATTTACAAATTTACAAAATAAAAAAAGATTTTAAATCTGGAAGTTTTGTTCACCAAACCCCCGAATGGGAGTATAATCCGGGGTATGCAGAGTTTTCTCACTTTGATCGAGCAGATAGAGAAAGAGCTTCCCGCATCGGAGAGAAGGATTGCCGATTACGTCCTTCAGAACCCTTCGGCCCCTCTTTTCATGACAATGACCGAGCTTGCGGCCGCCGCCGGATCAAGTCCGGCCATCGTCGTAAGGCTTTGCAAACGTCTGAATGTCGACGGTTATTCCGATTTCAAGATCAGGCTCTCCCGTGAGGTCTTCGCCAACGAAGGCAAGGACGAGGAGCCCGAGCAGGTCATGGAGAACTTCTACGACTCCGGCCTGGGCACCAGGGAGCTGATCGTCCAGTACATCAAGTTCACAAGCCGCAACCTGGCCAACCTCGAGTCCATCCTGGACCCCAGGACGGTCGATGCCGCCGCGGACCTCATCTACCGCTCGCGCACGGTCCTGCTTCTGGGAACCGGCTCTGCCGAGGTCATCCTGAACGACCTGCAGTACAAGCTGGCCAGACTCGGGAAGAACGTGATCTACACCAAGGACGTCAACCTCCAGATCGCCCAGTCCTATTCGATGACGGACGACATGGTCGCATTCGGCATCTCATACTTCGGAGAGGACCAGCTGGTCAACTCCGCGGCCAAGGCCGTGAAGGAAGGCAAGAGCAAGCTCATCACTCTGACCAAGATCGGGCACAACCACCTTTCGCGTCTTGCGGACGTGAAGCTGCAGATCCCGGCATCGGGCTATGAGTACCGCACAGGGTCCACGCTGACAAGGATACTCCAGATCTTCGTCACCGATGTCCTGTACAGCGCCGTACTGGGCAAAATGTCGGAGGAAGAGAAAGCCACAGTACTCCGTCAGTGGAATTTCTCAGTCACGCATTCCTGAAAATATACGGGCAAATACTTCGTCAATGCGCCGGCGCCGTACAGACAGTACTGTCGCCGGCTTTTTCCTTGTCTTTACCTCGTCTATTATCAGGATAATTTATAAAGACTTCTGAAGGCAACGGACCTCGGACCTGGTGAACGGTCTGAGGTTCTTCTTCTGTCCCCTGCCCTTTCCAGACAGCCTCTCCAGAGGCACCCACTCGAATTCCGAGAACTCGTCGGAATGGGGATCGTAGTCGAACGAGGAAATGTCGTAGAAGAACGTGGTCCAGCGGAAGAACGGGACGCAGAGCGTCCAGCTGCAGATGAAGCGGGTCTCCAGCTCGTCGAAATCCACCGACGTCTCCTCCCGGAACTCCCTTTTTGCGGTAAAGAGCTCATCCGGATCGGTACGGTCCCTGCCTCCGCCCGGCACGGCCCACTTTCCGAAGAACGGAGTATCTGCCCTTTTGCCCAGGAGGATGCATCCGTCCTTCACAAGGCCGATTCCGGCACCGCGGTACGGGAAGCGCATGGACTCAACCCCTCAGACAGCGTCCGCCGTTGGAGTAGAAGCGCTTCAGATAGTCTTCCTTGAACGAGCGGAAGCGGTCCTCCTCTATGGCCTTCCTGGCACGGAGGATCAGGTTGTACAGGTACGTGAGGTTGTGCTCCGTGGCAAGCATGCCCCCGAGCATCTCGTTGCACTTGAACATGTGCCTCATGTACGCCAGCGAGTATTCGGTGCATGCGCGGCATGTGCAGCCCTCCTGGATCGGACCGTGGTCGAACTCGTTGAAAGACCTGCTCAGGGTGAGCATACCGTCGTCCGTGAAGACGCTTCCGTTGCGTGCCGTCCTTGTCGCAAGCACACAGTCGAACAGGTCTATTCCGTTCTCGATGGCCTCAAGGATGTAGTCCGGCGTCCCGATTCCCATGACATAGCGCGGTTTGGAATCCGTTATGTTGTCCGCCGTCAGGGCCAGGAAATGGCAGAACATCTCCTTGGTCTCGCCGACGGAAAGGCCGCCGATGGCGATCCCCGGGAAATCCATCGACCCGATGGTCCTGGCGCTCTTTATCCTGAGGTCCTCGTAGAAACCGCCCTGCACGATCCCGAACAGGTTCCCTCGGAACGCGCGGCCGGTGAGGTCCTTGAGGCTGTCGCGCCTGACGATGGCCCTTTCGGCCCACAGGTGCGTGATGTCCATGGCGTTCAGCGTCTCCTTCCAGCTGATGCCGGGGGCGCTGCACACATCAAGCATCATGGCTATGTCCGATCCGATGACCTGCTGGATGTCCACGACCTTCTCGGGTGTGAAGATGTGCCTGGATCCGTCGATATGGCTCTGGAAACGCACACCCTCCTCATGGATCCTGCGCAGCTGGCTCAGGGAGAACACCTGGAACCCGCCGCTGTCGGTGAGGATGTTGCCGTTCCAGTGGCTGAAGGCATGCAGTCCGTCGAACGTCCTCAGGACGTCCACGCCCGGGCGCAGGTACAGGTGGTACGTGTTGCCCAAAATCAGGTTGTAGCCGATGCGTGCAATGTCGTCATGGTGTATGCCCTTCACCGTCCCGTTGGTTCCGACCGGCATGAAGGCCGGCGTCTGCACGACCCCGTGCGGGAGCCTTATCTCCCCCGTCCTGGCCTTGCAGTGGCTGTCCCTGTGGTGTTCGGTGAATATCATCTTCTGCATATCGTTTCCCCCGGTGTCATTGTCTCCTCATCGCAAGTCCCATCACCGTGGCGATCACTATGATGACGCCGAACGGCAGCAATGTCCCCAGATACGGCGCTATCATGCCCTGGTCGGCGAGCATCACGGTCACCATCTGCACCACGAAGTAGATGACGGCCACCGCTATGGAGCTCACGAGGGAGAAGAAAAGGACGTTCTTCTTGAACCTGTAGTTGATGCTGCAGGCGATCATTATCATCACCAGCGGCGACAGGCAGCTGAATATCCTCTTGTAGTATTCGGTGCCCAGCTTGGAATACTCCTCCTGGTTCAGGGACCTCATCCTTGTCAGATAGGCCCTTGCCAGCCTGAGCGACATCTTGGATATCTCGTTGGAGACGTTCCTGAACAGCCGGGGCTCAAGAAGGAGCACCTGGTTCACTTCCTGGTCATAATGGCGGATC
>JBGUMQ010000080.1:0-10156 GCA_045116915.1 Sphaerochaetaceae bacterium
TGAACCAGAAGGACACGAAATACAGTCCCGCCAGGAGCAGGAAGACCATGAAGAGGTAGTTCATAATCGTGTTGGTGAGGTCGAAGACCCTCCGTCGTTCAAGCACAATGCAATTGTAGCAGAAATGCAGGCGTTCGTGAAGTTCGCCATGTGTCCGTTATTTTTGTTGCAGATTGCGCAATCCGGACTTATGATAATTACAGCAAAATAAAAAACGAGGGGAAAAATTATGGAAAACGTAAAAAACCGTCTCAATAGAATGGGCCTCGAGGCAGCCGACATCATGATCCCGCGCAAGGACGTGGACCTCAACAGGTGGGCCGTCGTGGCATGCGACCAGTTCACGTCGGAGAAGGACTACTGGCAGGATGTCGATTCGTACGTTGCGGACTCACCGTCCACTCTCAGGCTAATCTTCCCCGAGTGCTATCTGGACGACGGGGACGACGACAGGCGCATCGCCGACATCAACCGCACGATGGAAAAGTATGTCGATGCCGACCTGTTCAGGACATACCGCAACTGCTTCTTCCTTGTGAAGAGGACCTGCGGGTCCGCATGCAGGTGGGGTCTGATGGCCGCGCTGGACCTGGACAGGTACAGCTGGGAGAAGGGCTCCACAAGCCTGATCAGGGCCACCGAGGGAACGATCCTCTCGCGAATTCCGCCCAGGAAGAAGATAAGGAAGGACGCCCCGCTGGAGATCCCGCACATCATGGTCCTCATCAGCGACAGCGGCAGGACCGTCATAGAGCCTCTGGCCGGTTCGACCGGACGTCTGGAGAAGGTCTACGATTTCGAGCTCATGAAGAACGGAGGCCATCTCGAGGCCTGGGTCGTGGATTCCGAAAAGGACATGGAGGCCGTAACTTCCGCCTTCGAGAAGCTCTACGATGCCCTGGATCCCAAGAATCCGCTTCTTTTCGCGATGGGAGACGGCAACCACAGCTTCGCCACGGCCAAAAGCTGCTGGGAGGACATCAAGGCCGGCCTTACGGAGGAGGAGCGTAAGAACCATCCGGCGAGGTTCTGTCTTGTGGAGCTGGAGAACATATTCGATCCGGGTCTGGTGTTCGAGCCCATCCACCGTGTCCTGTTCAATGTCCCCGAGGAAGTGTTCCTGGAGGAGCTGGGGAAGAACGCCTCGGCTGTCAGGACGGAGACGGTGGGCTGCCGCAACTGCATAGCGCGTGAGATCGCCGACCAGGGCAGCCAGCGCTTCGGATACTGCACCGCCGGCAGGCATGTGGTCGTCACGCTGGAGAACCCGTCGGCCGCGATCGCAGCCGGAACGCTGCAGAAGGTCATCGACGCACTGATCGCCAGGGGCTACAGCGTGGACTACATCCACGGCGCCGACGTCACGGACAAGCTGGGCAGCGCGGAGGGGAACATCGGTCTGTTCCTGCCTGCCATAGACAAGGGGACGTTCTTCGAGACCATCATCAAGGACGGGGCTCTTCCCAGGAAGACGTTCAGCATGGGCGAGGCCAACGAGAAGCGTTATTATATGGAAGCAAGGAAGATAAGGTAGTCTTTTGTTGCGCTTTGTTGTTTTTTCAGAAATCGCATCAGGTGCTCTTCTCATAATCCCGATTATCTGCTATGGTGCTGTCAGGATTACGGAGGGCACCCATGATCGAGAGGTTCAGAAAAACGGATTTCCTTGATACGGCGGGATGCCTTTTCCTTTTCAGAGTCAATCTTCGGGATTGACTTTTTTTTTGACCAGGTATGGAGGAGATGTCAAATGAAGCTGATTTACGACGTTCAGGACAAGCCGAAGTTCAGTAAGCTTATCGTTTTCGCTTTCCAGCAGTTGCTCGCAATCATGGCTGCCACAATCGCCGTCCCGGCGATCATCGGAAACGGAATGACCGCATCCGCCGCACTCTTCGGAGCCGGCGCCGGAACAATCGCCTATCTCTTGATCACCAAGTTCAAGAGTCCGGTCTTCCTCGGGTCATCGTTCGCCTTCATCGGCTCGATGTTCGCCGCCTTCGCAGGTGCCACATCGATGCAGATGGGCTTCCTCGGACTGATCATCGGTGCGGTTTCCGCAGGACTCGTCTATGTGATCATCGCCCTGGTGGTCAAGAAGGTCGGAGTCGAGTGGATCAACAAGATCATGCCGGCCGCCGTCATCGGACCGACGGTCGCCATCATAGGACTGTCGCTCGCAGGCAACGCGGTGGGCGACCTCATGACGGCAGATGCCGGCAACCATCCTTACGCGGCCCTCATCTGCGGACTCGTGACCCTGTTCACTGTCATCATCTGCTCCATCTACGGCAAGAAGATGGCCAAGCTCATCCCGTTCGTGATCGGAATCGGAGCAGGCTACATCGTATCGCTCATCTTCACGATGTGCGGAATCAAGATCATCGACTTCACACCGTTCCACAACCTCCTGTCGAACGGCAAGGTCACATTTGCGACCTTCTTCGACATCCCGCAGTTCACCTTCATCGAAGGTTTCAAGGGATTCAAGGAGCTGAAGCTCTCCTACATCGGCACGATCCTCGTGGCCTATGTCCCGGTGGCGTTCGTTGTCTTCGCCGAGCATATCGCCGACCACAAGAACCTCAGCTCGATCATCGGCAAGGACCTTCTCAAGGATCCCGGCCTCAACAGGACACTTCTCGGTGACGGAGTCGGAAACATGGTAAGCGCCTTCTTCGGCGGTTGTGTCGACACGACATACGGCGAGTCCGTCGGATGCGTCGCGATCACAAGGAACGCATCGGTCTACACGATCCTGGTGGCATCCTTCCTCGCGATCGTCATCTCCTTCATCTCGCCCTTCGTCGCACTGCTCGATTCGATCCCGGCCTGCGTCATGGGCGGCGTGTGCATGACGCTCTACGGATTCATCGCGGTCTCCGGTCTCAAGATGATCCAGAAGGTCGATCTCGAGGACAACAAGAACCTCTTCACGGTCTCCGTCATCCTGATCGCCGGAATCGGCGGACTCGTGCTGTCCTTCGGAACGGTCACTATCACAGAGGTCGCATGCGCCCTGATCCTCGGAATCATCGTGAACGCTCTCCCGAAGAAGAAAGACTGACGGAAGGGAAACCCACGGTAAATGGAGGCCATCGATATTTTCGGTGGCCTTCTTCATTTTCTCGGAAAAAACACTTGCCAAAGATCATGAATCCGTGTAAATTACTTCCTGTCGCTTATGACAAGCGCCACCTTAGCTCAGTTGGCCAGAGCACGTGACTTGTAATCTCGGGGTCGTCAGTTCGAATCCGACAGGTGGCTAGAAAAATGGAGAGGTTCCCGAGCGGTCAAAGGGGGCAGACTGTAAATCTGTTGGCTCAGCCTTCGAAGGTCCGAATCCTTCTCTCTCCACTACCTACGGCTTTCCCCAAAAGGGAAGGCCGTATGTGTTTTATGACGGTTTCAGGGATGTGCCATGGGTAGTTGCTTTTATTCCGAAGGACTTGCTTTCGAGTGTCAGGGCTGCGGTTACTGCTGCAGCGGAGAACCCGGTTATGTCTTTCTGAGCGAAGAGGATATCCGACGCATGGCGGATGGTCTGGGCATGGACAGGCAGTCGTTCATCGACACCTTCTGCCGCATCGTGGACATGGGTGTGTTCAAGATGGTCAGCCTCTTGGAGAAGGAGAACTACGACTGCATCTTCCTGACGGACAAGGGATGCAGGGTCTATGAGCACAGGCCGCGCCAGTGCGCCACCTATCCGTTCTGGGCCCATGTGCTGGAGGACAAGGCCTGCTGGGACGACGAGGCCACCCGCTGTCCGGGCATGAACAGGGGGAAAATCCACACGAAACAGGAAATCGATGCTATACTGAAAGATAGGCGTGAAAACAATCCTGTGGTACTGATGTAGGGTCCCGGACTGTCGGAATCAAGGGCGGATGATGGCGAAATACTCGGAATCTGTATTGGAAAGCATCAAGAGCCGCCTCACCATGAGTGAGGTGGTGTCCCCGTATGTCCGTCTGACCCGCAAGGGCGACAGGTACTGGGGTCTTTGTCCTTTCCACAACGACAAGAACCCGTCCTTCACCGTCGTGGACAACAGCGGCAACGGCAGCGGTTTCTACAAATGCTTCGCATGCGGCAAGGGCGGCGGCATATTCGACTTCGTGAAGGAGTACATGCACGTCGATTTCCCCGAGGCCGTCGAGATCCTGGCCAAGCAGGCCGGTGTTGAGCTGAAGGAGGAATCGGAGGCGGAGAAGAGGGAGCAGGGCAGGCGGAACGCCATGGGAGACCTGTACAACAGGATGTGCTCGTACCTGCACCGCTACCTCCTGCAGAGCCCTGCCGCGGAGAAGGCCCGCGATTACATCCGAAGGAGGGGCATCACCGACGAGACCTGCGAGACCTTCCAGCTGGGATACATCCCTCCGCAGGGGGAATGGACATACAACCTGCTGAGGAAGCAGGAATACTCGGACGATCTCATCTGGGCATCCGGCCTGGTGTACAGGGACAGGGACAACAAGGGTTTCTTCCGCGACAGGATCATGTTCCCGATAAGGACATGGCAGGGCAACTGCGTCGCCTTCAGCGGCAGGGACATGTCCGGCTACAGCGAGGCCCCCAAGTACAAGAACTCGTCCGATTCGGCGCTCTACAGCAAGCGCAACGTCCTTTTCGGTTTCTACGAGAGCCTCAAGGCCATGAAGGAGAACCACAAGATCATCATCTGCGAGGGCAATTTCGATGTGATCTCGCTCCATCAGGCCGGCCTGAACTACTCCTGCGCCACCTGCGGAACAGCCCTCACTGACGAACATATCAGGATGATAAAGCGTTATTGCGACACGATATACCTGCTGTTCGACTCTGATGAGGCCGGACAGAAGGCCACACGCGAGGCGCTTGTCAGGTGCCAGAAGCAGGGACTGGCCAATTTCGTGATGCGTCTGGACGGTGCGAAGGACGCCTCGCAGATGCTGGAGGAACAGGGTGCGCAGGCACTTCAGGAAAGCTGTGTAAATTCAGTTAGGGGCTTTTCTTATCTTGTATCTTCAGCGTTAAAAATGTATGATATACGACAGCCCAAAGGGAAAACATCTGTTTTGAAGGAGGTGAAAGGCTATCTTGACGCCACCGAATCGGAAATCGAGCGTCAGGATTACATAACTTATCTTTCCAATGCACTCCGGGTTCCGGCAGAGCATGTGATGAGCGATTACCGGAGGCAGCGCACCAACGCGCCGGCACAGTACCATGAAGAGAAGCCGGCGGAAGTACAGGAACTGAACCCGCTGAAGGCCTCCACCGAGCTCAATGCCATGCTGATCCTGATGAAGAACAGGGACAGGTTCGAGAAATTCAGAAGCGAGATAAAGCTCAACCATCTAAGGGACAATGCGGCAAGGACGCTGTACATTGTGCTCGAGGATGCCGTGCGGCAGGACATAGTCTCCGATGACCTGATTCTTCAGATGATAGACGACCCGCAGCTGCGGAATCTTGTGGTGACCGCTTTCACGGGCGAGATGTACAGGCGCATGGATGTCGACAAGGTGTTGGACGATGCGGTGTTCCAGATAAGACTGGCGCAGCTGGAGGAAAGCAGGGCATCGGTACAGAGGATGCTGAACGGAGAGATGGATATTACGGACGAACAGGAACTTGGAAACCTGCTTCAGGCCAAACTGGAGCTTGACAGGAGGATCCAGGAACTCAAGGGCGAGATGGAAGGTTAGGAATAGGATTGATGACTGAGGAAACCAGGAACGAGATACTGCAGAAACTGATCTATTCTGCGAAGAACGAGAATACATTCACATTGTCCGATCTCAGCGAGTATCTTCTTGCGGAACATGTCGATTCCGAGGAGGACATCGCTTTCTTCAGGTCCGAGCTGGGCAGGCAGAACCTCCTCATAGAGGATGCGGACGACGGTCCCGACTTCATAGGCGAGCCGACAAGCGACGACATCGAGGATCTGGACGACGAGGGCGACGACCTGCTGGAGCCGGAGGACGACGAGGAGATGCTCTCCGACGAGGAGTCGGATCTGGACCTGATCGACGAGCCCACCGATTCGGAGCTGGAGAAGGTCGAGGAAGAGGAGTCGGACGAGGACGACGAAGAGGACGATGACGATGACGAGGAGAACATCGACGAGAGGGACTCCTACACCAAGACGTTCATCCGCGAGAACTTCTCCGACGGAATGGGTGCGTCCGAGGGCCTTTCCAACATAGACGAGGATGTGGAGCAGGCCGTCAGGAGCAGGCCCAGCGTGCTGGGAACAGACAAGGGCGAGACCAGCTCCGACGACCCGATCAGACTCTATCTGCGCGAGATCGGAAGGGAGACCCTTCTGACGGCGGATGAGGAGGTCGAGCTCTCCAAGCAGATGGAGGAGGGTGCCCTGATCATCAAGCAGGTCATCCAGCAGTCCGGAATCATGATCACGTGCTTCACCCAGATCCTGGAGAAGCTCAACGTGAAGTACGAGGAGGCCGAGGACTTCAACGCCAAGGACCAGAAGGAACTGATCACGGAGCAGAAGAGGTATTCGTCCTTCTACAAGGAGAACCTGAAGGAGTGCCAGAGCGCGCTTCGCAACTACAACGAGCTCAAGCAGAACAAGTTCGCGTCCGGCGAGGAGGTCCTGCACAACGACGACCTTGTCAAGAAGAAGGCGCAGCTTCTCAAGAAGCTCTCCCAGATAGAGATCCAGCCCGAGGAGATCACCATGTTCACGGACAGGTTCACGTCCGCCGAGCATGACATCATCGAGCTCAAGAACAACAGGACCGTCCTGGAGAACAAGCTCCAGGTCTCCAGCGACAAGGATGTCAGGATGCTCTCCAGGGACCTTGTCACGGCCAGCAAGCGCGAGGCCGTCGAGACCAGGCTGGGCATGCCCATGGACGAGATCAAGGACCTGATCTCCAACTACCAGACCACCGTCAGGAGCCTGAGGAAGATCGAGTTCGAGTTCGAGGACAACTGCGATGTCATCCTGTCGCAGGCCACCGAGATAAAGCGCGGCATGAAGATGCTCAAGACGGCAAAGGACCGCCTGATCCAGGCCAACCTCCGTCTTGTGGTGTCCATCGCCAAGAAATACACCAACAGGGGTCTTCATTTCTTCGACCTGATCCAGGAAGGCAACATCGGTCTGATCAAGGCCGTCGAGAAGTTCGAGTACCGCAAGGGCTACAAGTTCTCCACATACGCCACATGGTGGATCAGACAGGCCATCACCAGGAGCATCAGCGACCAGGCCAGGACCATCAGGGTCCCCGTGCACATGATCGAGCAGATCAACAAGGTCGTCAGGGAGTCCAGGATCCTGATGCAGAGCCTGGGAAGGGAGCCGACCGACGAGGAGATCGCCCAGAAGCTCGGATGGCCCGAGAGCAAGGTCAAGACTGTCAAGAACGTCGCCAGGGAGCCCATAAGCCTGGAGACGCCTGTCGGAGAAGAGGAGGATTCGCTGCTTTCCGACTTCATCGAGGACAAGGAAGTGGAGAACCCGGCCGTGCAGACCTCGTTCGCACTTCTGCAGGAACAGCTCAGGGAGGTCCTCGCGACGCTTCCGCCGAGGGAGCAGGAGGTCCTTAAGATGAGGTTCGGCCTGGAGGACGGATACTCATTGACACTCGAAGAAGTTGGGCTGTATTTTGAAGTGACCAGAGAGAGAATCAGGCAGATCGAGGCCAAGGCGCTCAGGAGGCTCAGGCATCCCAAACGCGCCAAGAAACTGAAGGATTACGTCTGATATTTATATAGGAGTGTAAGGTAATGAAAGAGATCTACAACACATTAAGCCAGCTGCAGGTTGTCTTGGCTCAGATGTTCGAAGTTGAGGACAAGATCAGGGAGATCCCCAAGGAGCTTGCCGACCAGGAGGACGCCCTCCACAAGACGAAGATCACATACCTTGAACTGCATGAGAAGATCGAGAAGGTCAAAGAGGAACTCAAGGTCCTGCGCGTGAAGCTCGACGAGGCCGGGAACAAGCGCGAGACAAGCGAGAAGATGATGGAGACCATCACCCAGGCCAGGGAGTTCGAGACCCTCCAGAAGGAAATAGAGACCGCCAAGGAAGACGAGCAGAAGTACCGCAAGGGACTGATCGCCAAGCAGAACTACCTTGAGGAGCAGGAGAAGAAGCTCTCCGCCCAGGAAGCGGTCATGCAGAACCAGGAAGAGGAGGTCCGCGAGGCCAAGGAGGAGATGGACAAGCAGATCGCCGAGAAGCAGAAGGAACTCGACGACATCATCGTCAGGAAGAACGAGCTTGCCAAGGACCTGGATCCGAACCTCCTGTTCAAGTTCGAGAGGATCATCCGCAACAAGGGCGGAAAGGGTATCGTGGCCGTGCACAACATCGTCTGCACGGGATGCCACATGATCCTTCCCGCACAGTTCGTCAACGAGGTCAGGGCCTCGACGAACAGCGAGTCGGACGAGGATGCCATCCTCTTCTGCCCGTACTGCAGCCGTGTCCTGTTCTATGAGGACAGCGCCGACTACGCCGATCTGGAGGAGAAGCACCTGGCGTCCGAGGAGAAGGACGAGGCCGTGGACAACATCGGCGGCGATACAAGCGGCTTCGATACCGAGGGTATCGATTTCGATTCCGATTCGGATTTCTGAGATCATAACGGAGGTCCTTCAAGCAATCGCCCGGGTGCGCATGCGCCCGGGAGGAAAGTCCGAGCTCCACAGGACATGATGCCGGATAACGTCCGGGAGCCGTAAGGCTACAGACAGTGCAACAGAGAACAGACCGCCTCCGGAAACGGAGGTAAGGGTGAAACGGCGGGGTAAGAGCCCACCGGGAATCCAGCAATGGGTTCCGCATGGCAAACCTCATCAGGAGCAAGGCCAAGAAGCGTGTGGGTTGTCCGCCCGATACACGCGGGTAGGCTGCTGGAGGCAGTCGGCAACGGCTGTCCAAGATAGATGATTGCATAAACAGAACTCGGCTTATGAAGGGCCTTCTATTTTTTATTGAAAGGAGGATTGCAATGGATCAGGTCAGGAGACATGCATTCCTCCTTTTTCTTTTGATTCTGACAACCGCACTTCTTCTCTGCTCGTGTTCGGATGTCCGCAAGGCATACGACAAGGGCAACTACCGCGCCGTGGTCAACAGGCTGTCCAAGGTGAAGGACCCGTCCCAGACTGAGCTCATCCTCAAGGCCCGTTCATATTACGCGCTGGGAGAGAAGGAGAAGGCGCTCTCGAGTCTTTTACTGTACCTGATGACCGATCCCTCGACGCAAAGCGCGGAGGACAGGAGCTTCGCAGTCGCAGGGTTCCTTGAGCTGAACACCTCCGACAACCTTGTCCTCATGGTGCTGAACTCCGATGACGGAACGGGTGCCCAGAAGGCCCTCTACAGGGCATACTCCAACGTGGGGGACACACAGAGGGCCAGGGAGATGCTCACATACCTCTCCGGAAAGTTGGATTTCCCGTCATACATGGAGACGATGCTCTCCGCACCGACGGAGTCCGAGTACATCCTGGAAACGTTCGCCGCCTGGTACGCAACGATAGAGGAAAGCGAATTGGATGCCTATCTTGAGCTTTTGAACGTGTTTTCACGCGATGTCTCCATGGATGAGGCCACCGCGAAGAAATGCCTGTCCCTTACTGACGTCATGATGGCCAACTCGTTCTACACAGGCAACGCCGGACGTCTTTCGGTGCTGTACAAGACCAAGGGCAACATACTGGAGAAGCTGTACGACAAGGTGAACGCAAGGATCTACTGGACACAGGCCCTGAAGCTGAACCCGGATGACGGGGAACTGAAAGGCAGGCTGCAATGACTTCTGAACTTGAAAGACTTCTCGGAAGCGCATTCCTGGAAGTGGAGAACCCGGCCAGATACATAGGAAGCGAATACATATACGGGCGCAAGGCGTGGTCGGAAGGCATGGTCAAGTGCGCCATGTGTTTCCCGGACCTCTACGAGATCGGCATGGCCAACAACGCCATCAGGATCATCTACGACCTGATCAACAGGGTTCCCGGAGCCATGTGCGACAGGGTATTCGCCGTAGCTCCCGATTTCGAGGCCCTCCTGAGGGAGAAGAACATCCCGCTGTTCACGCTGCAGGAGCATTTCCCGCTCAATGAACTCGATTACCTGGGAATCTCCATCGGTTATGAGCTCTGCGCCACCAACATC
>JBGUMQ010000081.1:0-8799 GCA_045116915.1 Sphaerochaetaceae bacterium
ATCACGAAATCCGGCCGCAAGATCGGAACTTCCGCCGACGAGGAGGGCAAGGTCCACCTGGAGTCCAACTCATGGGCGGTGTGCAGCGGACTTGCCGACGGCGAGCACGGACGCAAGGCCGTGGAGGCGATCGAGAAGTACCTTCTGGGCGACTGGGGAATCCACCTCAATGCACCCAGCTACAGCAAGCCGGACGACGAGATCGGTTTCGTGACACGTGTCTACAGGGGAATCAAGGAGAACGGAGCCATCTTCAGCCATCCGAATCCGTGGGCATGGGTCGCCGCCGCCAAGCTGGGAATGGGCGATCTGGCCATGCGCTTCTACGATTCGCTGTGTCCTGCAAGGCAGAACGACAGGATCGAGATCCGCCAGAGCGAGCCGTACGCCTACTGCCAGTTCATCATGGGACGCGACCACAGCGCATATGGCCGTGCCCGCCATCCCTGGCTGACAGGTTCCGCCGGCTGGGCGTATTTCGCGGCAAGCCACTACATCCTGGGCATCAGGCCGGATTACGACGGTCTGGTAATCGATCCCTGCATCCCGTCCTCATGGGACGGATTCGAGGTGGACAGGATCTTCCGCGGCAGGAAACTCCATATCACGGTCAAGAACCCCGACCATATCCAGAAGGGCAAACCCGTCTACATCCCGCTTGCCGAGCTGGACAAACTCGCCTCGGGCGAGGTGGATGTCACGATGAAAGCGTGATGTTTCCGTTTCACGACTACGACCCGGACACCCTGCGGTGCCCGGGTTTTCATTTGTCTTTTTTTTCCACACGGCCCGGTTTTTCTATGCTACAGTAGAGACACTGACATAACCAAGGAGAAGAATATGCTTTTCTACAAGTGTCCCCATTGCGGGAATTTCATCACGTTCCTCACGGAGAAGGCCGCATGCACACCCATGTGCTGCGGAGTCAAGATGGAGGAGATCGTTGCCAACACAGTCGATGCCGCCAGGGAGAAGCATGTTCCCGAAGTGTCCGTCGAGGGCAATCTGGTAAGGGTCAAGGTCGGATCTGTCGAACATCCGATGCTCGACAACCACTACATCCAGTTCATCATCCTGGAGACAACCAGAGGATACCAGAAGAGGGATCTCAAGCCCGGCCAGACACCGATGGCCGAGTTCCTTGTGGCTCCCGGCGATGATCCGGTTGCCGTCTACGAGTACTGCAATCTACACGGACTGTGGAAGAAGGAAATCTGAGGAGGAAACATCATGGACAAGTATGTATGCGATGCATGCGGATACGAGTATGATCCGGCAGTCGGCGATCCCGACAACGGAATCGCCCCGGGAACTGCATTCGAGGATCTTCCCGATGACTGGGCCTGCCCCGTCTGCGGCGTAGGCAAGGACATGTTCTCGAAGGCATGACACACAGCCGGCTGGAAGGCCGGCTTTTTCATTTCTCCAGGGCGCCTACGATGCGCTCGATCAGCGATGTGCGGTTGAAAGGCGTGACGATGTAGTAGCCGTCCACGTACGGCTCGATTTTCCGTGCGATGTCCAGAGTGATCTCCACGGCGAGGTCCTCGCACTGTGCGCGGTCCTTTCCCTCATATGCTTTGATTATCTCCTGCGACACGGATACTCCGTTGACCTCGCTGTCCATGAAGCGGGCATTGCGCTCGCTGACTATGGGGATCAGACCACCCAGTATGTAGGCATCAAGTTCTTCTTTCGCACGCCTGAGATTCCCGACGGCCGTGTCCGTCAGGACGGGTTGCGTCAAGAAACCGACCATGCCCTTGTCTATCTTCTCCCTGGCAAGCTTGAGCTGGACATCGAAGTTGCGGGCGTTGACGTTCAGCGCTCCGAAGATGTGGAAACCTCCAGGCAGAGTCTGCCTTCCGAGCTCGGATACGAACGCGGCAAGCTTCCTTGAATTGAACTGGTAGACGCTCTTGACCTCGTCGCGCTCGGCGGTGGGGATCGGATCCCCCGTCACAAGAAGGACGTTGCGCACGCTTTCGGCATATAGGCCCAGAAGCAGCGCCTTGGTCGCATTGAGGTTCCTGTCCCTGCATGTCATGTGGGGAAGGACATCCATGTCCAGCTCCCGCTTGACCTTGCACGCAAGGAGGCTCGAGTCCATCCTGGCACGTGCGATGGGGCAGTCGGCGATTGTCAGCACGTCCACTCCGGCATCGCGCAGGCGTCTGGCTCCGTTCATGAACCTGGTCATGGAGGCGATCTCCGGAGGGTCGAGCTCCACAGCAACGGGTTTCCCGCCTGATGCGAGCTTCTCCCAAAAGCTGCTGACGACCTGGTCCTCCATATCGTCCTGGGCTACGGATTTCCTTCCGTTGTCGGTAGTCGTCTTCGGGAGCGCTTTCCTGATCATGCCGATATGGAGGGGAGTTGTACCGCAGCATCCGCCCAGGATCCTTGCCCCGATTCCGGTCATGTCGGCGACCGACTGCGCGTAGAAGACAGGGTCGCCCTCATAGAACACCCGGTGGCTCAGGACCGTCGGGTAACCGGCATTGGGCATGAGGCAGAGGAACTTGCCTCCTGTATCGAGCCTTGAGGCCATCTCCTTCATATGGACGGCATCCTGTATGCAGTTCATCCCGAATGCATCGATATACGGACACTCCGCAATCGCGGATGCCAGCTGAGATGCGAACACACCGTCGCGTGTGAAACCGTCGGGAAGGACGGCGAACGAGGCGATTATGAAGGCATTGGGATCCTTCTCCTTGATGAAGGCGGCCGCCTCCGGGATCCCGTCCGGTATGGAGTGGGTCTCGAAGAGGAAGTTGTGTGCTCCAAGGTCAAGGAACTTCTGGGCGATGCGGATGTACTCGTACTCGCTTTCGTCCACATCCTCAGGAAGCTCGATAGCTCCTATATCCATGGGGCCGATGTCCGCGAACACGAACGCGTTGTATTCCGATGCCGCTTCCTGCGCGATGCGCAAGCCGTGCTCGATGATCCTGTCGCAGTCGTCCGGATAGTTCTGCCTGTTGGCGCCGAAGGTGTTGGTGGTGATGGCCATGGCTCCGGCCTGGAGGTATTCCAGATGGATCTCCCGGATCAGATCGGGTTTCTCCAGGTTCGCGGCCTCGGGATTGTTGCGCCAGGTCCTGTCCTTGGATGTGAGGTATGTACCCATGGCACCGTCGAATAGGAGTATGTTTTCCTTCAGATATTCCCTGATGTCCTTCCTGCTCATTCTCCCAGCACCCTCCTTGCGATATCCGCGGACTCCTTGGGGTCCCTTGCATAGAAATCGGCACCGATCTGTTGTGCGAATTCGGCGGTGAGAACTGCACCGCCTACCATGACCTTGCACTCATGTCCCGACTGCCTGAGCGCCCCGATGGTACGCTTCATCGACCCGACCGTGGTTGTCATGAGTGCCGACAATGCCACAAGGCGGGCATCCTCGGCTATGGTGCGGTCCACAACGGTCTGCACGGGAACATCCTTGCCCAGGTCTATCACGTTGTAGCCGTAGTTCTCCAGCACGACCTTCACGATGTTCTTCCCTATGTCGTGGATGTCGCCTTCCACGGTGGCTATGATTATCTTGCCCTTGGACGCATCCGAACGCCTCGGG
Organism: Sphaerochaetaceae bacterium; assembly: GCA_045116915.1. GTDB lineage: Bacteria > Spirochaetota > Spirochaetia > Sphaerochaetales > Sphaerochaetaceae > UBA9732. Next base: position 3,581 of record JBGUMQ010000081.1, read on the forward strand.
AGATTCTTCCTTATCAGGTCGAATCCTCGTCCGGCTGCGTTCGCCGCATTGATCAGTTGCGGCAGGAATATCTCGTGCCTGGCGTATTTTTCTCCCACCTCATCGAGGGCCGGGATGAGCCTGGAGTTGACAATATCGAGCGCATCCATGGTCTCCAGCAGTCTTGCGACGGCATTCTCCGTTTCCTGTCCCAGTCCCTTTATGATTGCCTCATCAAGAGACATATTGTCATTTTTCGCAATCTTCTCTGCATTTTGGGTAATCGAAGGCGCCGCAGCGAATCGTTCGATGTACTGAGTGCATCCGGGATCATCCCCGCTCAGGGCACGGTAGGATGCGACGGCATCCATTACGGATGGACTGTTGACGTTGATTATGGGGAAGTCCAGGCCGTTGTGGAGCGCCATGGTCAGGAAGGCCTGTGTGACATGGGTGCGTTCCGGAAGACCGAAGGCTATGTTGCTCACTCCAAGGGCTGCATGGAGGCCCAGGTCCTGCCTGACCTGCCTGACGGCCTCCAGGGTCCTGAGCGCCTGGTCCTGCTGGGCCGAGACGGTCAGCGTGAGGCAGTCTATTATGATGTCATCACGGTCGATCCCATATGAGACCGCAGTGTCGGCGATCTTCATTGCATGTCCGATGCGCTCCTCGACGGTGGTCGGAAGCTTCCTCTCCATCGTGAGGCCCAGGACCGCGGCTCCGTATTTCCTTGCCAGCGGGAGTATCTCCGCAAGCCTGGAATCCGTGGCGTTCACCGAATTGATTATGGCCTTGCCGTTGGCATGTCTCAGACCCGCCTCGATCGCATCGGCTCCGGATGCGTCTATCATCAGCGGAAGTCGCACGACGCTCTGGACCGCCTGGACAACCTCCGCCATTGCGGCCGCCTCGTCGGTGTCGGGAATCCCCACATTGATGTCCAGGATGTCCGCACCCGCGTCCGCCTGCTCGATGGCCAGCTTCATGATGTAGTCCATGTCGTGTTCCATCAGGGCCTGCTTCAGGCGTTTCTTTCCTGTAGGATTTATGCGCTCGCCGATCAGGCGCACCTTGCCGTATTCAGCCATCTGTGACGACGAGCAGATTCCTTTCCTGCGATTCCCGGCTCCGGTCTGCACAGAAGCGGTGTGCGATGCCATCTCCGAGAGCGCCTTTATGAATGCAGGGCTGGTCCCGCAGCAACCTCCGACGGCATGGACTCCCATCTCCACAAACGGCTTCATGCTGGCTGCGAACTGGTCAGGGGTGATGAAATACATCCCGGTAGCGGGGTCGGGGAGGCCTGCGTTCGGTTTTGCGATCAGAGGGAGGTCTGTCCACTGCCGCATCTCGGCGATCATGGGAAGGATCTCATCGGGTCCCAGGGAACAGTTGATTCCCAGGGCATCCACTCCCAGGCCGCCCAGTGTGACGGCCATGCAGGGAACCGTGGTTCCAGTGAATGTCCTGCCGTCCTTCTCGAAGCTCATGGTGACCCATACGGGAAGGGATGTGTTCTCCTTTGCCGCAAGCACCGCCGCCCGCGCCTCCTGGAGGTCCGTGAAGGTCTCGAATACCATGATGTCGGCTCCTGAGCGCTCCCCGGACATCACGATCTCCCTGAAGATGTCGTAGGCGTCGTCGAAGGAGAGGGTGCCCAAAGGCTTCATCATCTCACCGATCGGGCCCACATCCAACGCAACCAGGACATCGTTGCCTGTTGAGGCTGCCCTGCGCGCGATGCCGATGTTCGTTTCTATGACCTGGGGAACGGAATATCCGGTTCCGTCGAGCTTCCTCCTGTTGGCTCCGAATGTGTTGGAATACAGGACCTTGCTTCCGGCCTTCACGTAGTCGCGCTGGATATCCTCAACCGCAGCCGGGTTCTTCATGGCGAACAGCTCCGGTCTTTCGCCGGGGCCGAGTCCGTAGGCCTGGAGCATGGTGCCCATGGCTCCGTCCAGTATGACGGTCTTCATGTCAGTCACAGTGCAGGCCTCCTTTCCTGTAGGCACAGCTGCCGTTCAGTGTGCATGTGCCGCAACCCCTGCGCACGAGTCTCTGTTTCTCCGGCGAAACGCCGATGATGCATGTCACGCTCTTGCGCGGGACCATGATGTTCCCCGGCGTGAGCGTCAGTCCTATGCGCTTAGCTGCGGACAGCACGGCGACGATCAGCTTCTGGTCATCCAGCGGCATGTCCCCGTAGCCCGGGCTGAACCTGTCGGTGAGCCACAGCCCCTGCGCCCTGTATTCCGACCGCATGTCGAACTCGAAATTGTCGCAGACGTTCTCTATGGCGGTGCTCTGCGCACTATCCATTATCACGGCGTCCGCCATGTCCAGGACTTCAGTCCTCCTGAGAAGGTCTTCGGCCTCCGGTCCGAGCGTCGCCGCCATTATGATGGCCTGTTTGCAGGGGGATAGCAATGTTTTTATATCATTACCGCCAAGATTCAGGCCATCGGGAAGTCCGTCACGGACATCCATTATCCTGTAGGTCAGCCTGGGGCGCGATGATTTCATCACCGCTTCGATGCATGACGTTATCTGGCTCTCGAGCCTTCCGTCTATGGCTTGGGTGCGGTGGCCCAGGTATCTGAGAACTTCATTGACCGGTATGTCTGTAAGCCGTGCTTCCATTTCAATACATTATATGAAGGAACGGGAGGAATTGGGAGTGATTTTAACCGGTTTTTGGTCTACAATGTGTCCATGCTTACGGATATCGAGATCGCACAGGGCGTGAAACCGCTTCCCATCACGGAAATTGCCGCCAAGGCAGGCATTGAACAGCAGTATGTCGAGCAGTACGGAAGGACCAAGGCCAAGATAGACACGGCCTTTCTTGATTCCCGCAGGGACTGTCCCGACGGGAACCTTGTCCTTGTCACCGCCATAACCCCGACTCCGGCCGGCGAGGGAAAGACCACGACCACCATAGGCCTTGCCGACGGTCTGAGGAGACTGGGAAAGAAGAGCATACTGGCACTGCGGGAGCCGTCCATGGGCCCCGTGTTCGGTGTCAAGGGCGGAGCCGCCGGCGGCGGATACTCCCAGGTCATCCCCATGGAGGAGATCAACCTCCACTTCACAGGCGATTTCCACGCCATCGGAGCCGCGAACAACCTTCTGGCCGCCATGATAGACAACCACATCTTCCAGGGCAACGAGCTGGGGATCAATCCGTCTACCATAGTCTGGAGACGCTGCGTGGACATGAACGACAGGCAGCTGAGATTCGTCGTGGACGGCCTGGGCGGATCGAAGAACGGGGTGCCCCGTGAGGACGGATACGACATCACAGTCGCATCCGAGGTCATGGCGATACTCTGCCTGTCCACATCGATCTCCGACCTTAAGGCAAGGCTTGGGAGGATAATCGTAGGCTACACCTATGAGGGCAATGCCGTTACGGCGGCCGACCTGAAGGCCGCAGGCGCCATGGCGGCCGTGCTGAAGGATGCTCTGAAACCCAACCTGGTCCAGAGCCTGGAGGGAACACCTGCGTTCATCCACGGCGGCCCGTTCGCCAACATCGCGCACGGCTGCAATTCGGTCCTGGCCACAAGGATGGCCCTCAAGTGCGGCGAATACACCGTCACGGAGGCCGGGTTCGGTGCAGACCTCGGAGCCGAGAAGTTCATGGACATCAAATGCCGGACGACTGGTCTCAGACCCAAGGCCGTCGTGGTCGTGGCCACGATCCGCGCGCTCAAGATGCACGGAGGCCTGAAGAAGGACAACCTGGCGACCGAGGACCTCGGAGCGCTGGAGAAGGGTCTTCCGAACCTGCTCAGACATGTGTCGGTCATCACCGATGTCTATAAGATACCGTGCGTCGTGGCGGTCAACCGGTTCCCGACGGACACTGAGGCCGAGCTGGATCTCATCCGCAGGCGCTGCGCCGAACTCGGAGTCAACGCCGTGCTGTCCGAGGTCTGGGCAAAGGGAGGCGAGGGCGGAAAGGCCCTGGCAGAAGAGGTCGTCAGGCTTTGTGGGAAGGAAAGCAGCCTGGAGTTCACATACGCCGATTCCGATCCCGTGGAGACCAAGATCGGCAGGATCGTGACACGCATATACGGAGGATCGTCGGTCTCATACGCACCCGGAGTCAGGACAAAGATCAGAAAGCTCGAGGCCTCGGGTTTCGCCACTGTCCCCGTTTGCATGGCAAAGACGCAATACAGCTTCTCGGACGATCCCAAGAAGCTCTGCGCCCCCACGGGTTTCACCGTGACTGTCCGTGATGTGAAGGTCAGTGCCGGAGCCGGCTTCATCGTGGTCTACACTGGGGAGATAATGACGATGCCGGGTCTTCCCAAGGTCCCGCAGGCGACCGTGATCGACGTCGATGAAAACGGCAGGATATCCGGCCTGATGTGAATATTTATTCACTTTTTCTGAATAACTCCTCAATAATTGTTGACATAATCGGCTGAAAAAGCATAACATCGGTCTCGATATACTATATAGAGAGGTCGTCATGGCTAAGAAAACCGTTGCGAGGAAGACTTGGATAGTCAAACTCTGCTTTGCCGTTGTTGTCGTCGCACTGCTCATCGTCGCGGCAACTTCAGGAAAAGACTTCACGAACACACTCTGGGCGCTGCTGCCGCCTGTGGTGGCCATCGGGCTTGCCCTTTCCACCAAGGAAGTGTACTCATCGCTTTTCATCGGAATACTGATCGGAGGACTCCTTTACTCGGGATTCGCCTTCGAGGGGACACTGGTCCACGTTTTCCAGGACGGATTCGTCGCATCCGTCGCCGATTCCTATAACGTCGGAATCCTCATCTTCCTGGTCATCCTGGGCGCTATCGTCGCGCTGATGAACAAGGCCGGCGGTTCAGAGGCATTCGGACGCTGGGCATCCGAGCACATCAAGACCAAGACCGGCGCCATGCTGGCCACGACCGCACTTGGTATCCTCATCTTCATCGACGACTACTTCAACTGCCTGACAGTCGGATCGGTCATGAGACCTGTCGCGGAAAAACACGGCATCTCCAAGGAGAAGCTCAGCTACCTGATCGACGCAACGGCAGCCCCGATCTGCATCATCGCCCCCGTTTCATCATGGGCCGCTGCGGTCGCGGGATTCGTAAAGGATTCGGGCGTCAGCGGATTCCAGCTCTTCGTCAAGGCCATCCCGTTCAACTTCTACGCCATACTGACCATCGTCATGATGCTCTGCCTGGCCCTGATGAAGTTCGATTACGGTCCGATGCGCACATTCG
>JBGUMQ010000082.1:0-53555 GCA_045116915.1 Sphaerochaetaceae bacterium
GTGACGGTCGCATTTACCGATTCAGCAAGTGCTCCCACGTTGAATTACGCCAGGGGCACGATTGTAGCTACTGTGTACTCCAACCTGACGACAACAATCAGCGGAGATCTCACAGAGGCTATGACATACGCCGAGTTCGATGGAGAGCTGAATCCTGATCTTGAGACGGTGACGATTTCCTCAGAAGCAATCACATATGATGAACAGCATCCCACGACTCAGGTCAGTTTCTCATCCACAGGAACAGCGAAGGCAGTCACGGCGACAACCACTAAGGCTGTGACCAACCAGATCATCCAGGAGATCGCAGCCACAAACGGAACCAACACGACCGAGTACCACCAGTCGCTGGTCCTTACGCTGAATGTCGAGACAGTCGAGTCGACAGCAACGACGGCGACATATGAGATCGGAATGTCCGCCACACTGACGAGCTCCAAGTCGGGAGATCCGGATGTGGTGACGACAAGCGATGTCTCCGAGGTTGATGAGCATGTTACGATTGTCCTCCAGCTGCAGCCCGGTCTGGATGATGTGAATGTCCTCCATGACGGACACCAGATGGCAGAGTTTCCGGCAACTGATGCCGGATATGGAGTGTTCAGTTACGACAAGCCGACCGGAGAGCTGACGATTGTTACCAAGAGCTTCAGCCCGTTCTCAGTGTCATTCACCAAGCCTGATGTGACTACATATGTGGCCCAGGTCGGAAACGTGAAGTACCAGAGCCTGGCAGTAGCCATAGTTGCAGCGAAGGAAGATGGCACTGATACAATCACATTGTTGAATGATGTTTCCCTTCTTAGTGCAACAGTCATCAATAAAAAAGTCGTCCTTGATCTTGCCGGATACACGATTGCTGCAGAGGCAGGTCTTGAAGCCAGTGTCGCAGAGACTACGATCAAGAACGGAAGCATCGTCGGTGCACTTACAGTAAGCGGAAGCAATATCGGGCTTTCAGCCGTTACAGTGACTGGAAGTGTTGATGTTAGCGGCAGTGCTGTATTCGATTCCGACTGCTCGGTCACAGGAACCGCTGGTGTTGCATATGCAATCAAAGTCACGGGTTCGATTGCGATTGAAGGCGGAACCTATGCTGCGGCAGAAGGAGAGAACAAGTACATCCTCAGCGGCAACGCAACCATCTCCGATGGAAACTTCAAGGGAACACTTACCGAGAATACTTCTGTCAGTCTGATGGGAGGTATATATGAATACGATGTAAGCGACTTTGTTGCCGATGGTTACAGGTGCGATAATGTTTCTGCCGGAGTGTTCACTATAAGGGCGAAAGCCGATGTGCTTGCCGGAACGGAGTTGATGACATTTATTGAATTCCGTGAGAGTGTCAACACCTACGGTAACACATATGAGGGACAGACTGTAAAACTTCTGCGCGACATTGATTTGACTGGAGTGGCCTGGACACCGATTGGAATTATCACGGACATAGAATATAGCATTAACGATAGTGAATACTCGTCAGTGTTCAAAGGCGTCTTTGATGGGAATAACCATACAATATCAAATCTGAGTCACAATGGAAGTGATTATGGATTTGGACTATTTGGAAACATCTGCAATGCGACAATCAAGAATCTCAAGCTTTCAAATGTCAACATTGTTGCCGGGAAATATGCAGGAACACTTGTTGCTTCTGTTGCCGGTAATTCTCTCATAGAAAATGTTGATGTCTCCGGATCGATTACAGGAACAGACAATACAGGATGTCTGGTTGCCTCTTACATGAGTGCTTCCATAAGTGCAGATTTGTCCCTCTGGGATAAACTTGTAATAAAAGACTGCGATTTGACAATTACACATGCGGAAGCAACCAGCAGTTCTGAGAGAATTGGTGGCTTTGTTGGAGTCACACGCAACGGAACCGAAAGAGTTATCTTTGACAACGATACTTTTAACGGAAGTATTGAAGGCAACAGAGCCTCGTATTTCATCGGGCATGATATGTCTTCTGTTGTCGAGACCACTACATCGGTTACTACCGGAAATCTGAGCCATGTGCTGGTTTTCAAAGATTGTACTGTCTCCGGAACACTGACAGGTGATCATACAGCCTGGTTGATTGGATTTGAAACATACTCTGATATCCTATATATCGAGAACTGCAGCATCAATGACAATCTGCTGTGTGCTTCTGACACCGATTATCTTATTGGACAGGAAAATGACGGAGCAACGAAATCTTTGCTGTACTTCGTGAATGGGGTGAGTGTTGGACGTGCTGATTATGGAACAAGCCAATATCTTTCTTCTCTCACGAGTGATACATATATTCTGAATCTTGATTCAAACTATAATGCTTCAATTGTCCTCTCTGGAGAGAACAACAAGTTGTCAATGTATGGAACTTCAACACCAGGTACCAGCTGCACATTGTTGTTTGAATATGGCTCTATTACAGGTACTGAAGGCTCAATACTTAAGTGCGTAAGTGGTAGTGGTAACAATGCATCCTGGACAGTTGGAGGGCAGTACAACAATTTCTACGATTGTGAAGGAAAAAAGCTGACTGCTATTTATTCCGGGTATTATGATCTGGTTGGAAATGTGATTGGGTATCCTGAGAATAATTGCATTCTGTTCAATTGGGATTCTGAGCTTAAAGGTTGGAAGCTTGACGCCCGCTATGCAGAACGTTATGGCTTGGGTGCTGTCCGTATCGAAGGTTCGTCGTACACCGGCCCTGAGTTTATGCTGCTTCCTGAATTCAGAGATAGGGTCAATGGACTAGATGGCTATGATGCATTCTCGTTTGAGGGATGTACCGTATCTTTGACCTACGATGTTGATCTTGAAGGCGCCAACTGGACTCCAATCGGAACAGAAGCGCATCCGTTCCGTGGTTTGTTTAATGGTAATGGCTACACTATTTCTAATTTCATAGTTTCAGAGAGCAATTACTATGCTGCTTTGTTTGGCTATGTGGAAGGTGTGGCAAACGCTGATTTCGTAGATTACCGTGATATATGGATTGACAATAAACTTGACGAAAGCAGAATTGTCGAATCGAAGTATTCTGCAGCAATCAAGAACTTAAATGTTTCGGGCGCGAATTGCTCATCCATCAAGAAATACGCAGCAGGACTTGTAGCTTTCGCAAATGATACCTATATCTACAATTGTTCTGTGGCCGAATCCACAATTCTGACCGGAAAAGTAGCAGGCGGTCTTATCGGTGCCATAAATGGTTGTATAGTCAAGAATTGTACAACTGCTGAAGATGTATCCGTTACGGCAACCTCTTATCATGCCGGAGGACTTATTGGTGCCGTGAATTACTACAATGGTTCCGATCATTATCCAAGCCCAAGAATGGAGTCAGCGATTATTTCTTCTACGAATAGCTCGACGATTACCAACGCGAACAATGGCGGAGATGGAGGAGCTTTCGGTGGTATTATCGCCCTGTTTAATGCCGCTACGGATTATGGTAGTGTAGTTTATGACTGTGAAAACAAGGGAAACATCACAATAGATAATTCCAATTGTTCAAGTCAGTATCATTCTTCAATCGGTGGTATTGTTGGAAGCGGCCAAGGTATTGCAGTCCTATCAGATTGTAAGAACAGTGGCAGTGTCACGGTTGTTTCAAACTATAATTCTACAGGCACAGAAGCATATAACAAAGTCGGCGGTATTATTGGTCAAATGGGAAATACGGCTAAGATTGTCGGACTTCTTAACTGTGTAAACAGTGCAGATATTTCCGCAACTGTTTCATCAGACAGGAACATTATCGGTGGACTTGTTGCTTCAATTTCTCCGAATTCAAGTCAGAAAGCCTGCATCATCAATTGTGCAAACAGCGGAACTGTTACATGTAAGGATAGTCAGGCTAAGAATAAGGGATATGTCTCAAACATGGTTGCTGAGGTTTATAATAATTCCGGAGCAGTCGAGTATAGGAACATGCAATTTGGCAATCTGGCAGCCTTGTCAGATGCGATCCCAAAGCGCGCAATCGGATACGATAATGCAAAGGTAGTGATTGATTCATCTGTGATAGTAACCGATAAGAGCGGAGTCCTTACGATAAGCGGTGATGTCAGAAGGCTAAAAGCTTATGATGGTCTTTGCACTCATTTCAGGTTTGAAGGTTCTTTGCTTGGTACCAGCGGAACAACAAGAAGTGCCTATATCGATATTCCAAATTCACAGCTGATTATTGAGGAGAATGAAACCCTTGAAAACAACGTACTGGTTTTGGAAGCCGATGGAATGGGAATCATCAATAAAGGAGTATTCAAGGGTGGAGTTGCCCTGAACGGCGCAAACGTATGTGTGACCAACGCTGCAACCGGCAGTTTCGTTGCCAATAACGGAAACACTATTGGTCTCTGTGGAGGTAGTGGAACGGTCATCAATTACAATAAGACCAATCCATTTGAAAATTACGGAGGTGTTGAGCTGAGGGCTCAGGGAACCTACACTGTTTCAGGTGTGACTCCGTGGGTCAGCTCTGATTACGAGATGACGAAAAATGGAGATGTATATACGGTTGTTGCAAAAAACAATTAACCGGTCGAACTAGTCTTTGTGATTGCCGAGTTTTTCCATGTGCGGCAATCATGGACTTCAACACTCAACTATGCAGGTAGAGGATTTGTTCTCTGCCTGCATGATGGGGTGTTGAAGGCCCTTATCGGTTGCAGGAAAGGATGAGAATCCTGTTTGCAACCGATGATGAGAATGAATATGGATTTGCCTGAATGAGGCATGTATTGCTCAAATTGCTCAAGAGCGACTCTGTGAATTCAGAGGGTGCACACGCTGTCACTGTGATTGTGAACCCCGTGCAGTCCACTGACAACGGAACAATGATATTCCTGACGGATAAGGATCATGATGAAGAATCAGATCCTCTCGACAGAATATTCATGAATACCGTAAACAGTGGTGCAACATATGGCAGTAACTACACGGTCAAGGTTCTTTCGATTCTGAGCATGGAGGATTACCCTGTAGAGTATGTAGATACGGAATCAGAGCTTGTTACTGCGACAGACGAAAAAGATGGAGTTTACAGTCTTCCCGCAGGATCCTACAAGGTTACAGTTGATCGTCTTGATGGGGAGGACAGGCTGGCCAGTCTTTTCCCGAAACCACATCAGCCCGCGGGATCAAGCCCGCGGATTTTTCTTATTTCATCAGGTATTTCAGATTGGCGCTTCAGAACGTGGATAGTATCCGATGATGCCCGAGCGGGTCACAGGAGCATCGGGCTGATACGTGGCAGGGATGATGGGGAGAGGGCGATTGCGTGCAGGTATGGGATTTGAGGCAATAGGGTTTATGCGGATATGGGGTGCGTGGACTCACTCCAGCATTTCATGTGTGACGGTGTTCATGAGTCCTTCTTTCAGTACATTGTTCGGCGGGTATAACACCAGAAAACTTGTTTGTATAGTATGCGTGAATTCGTAGGGTGTACCAAAAGATGCCAACGTTGCCTACACTGGGTACATGCGTAACAAATACACTGAAGAGTTCAAGCGAAATACTGTAGCACTGATCCAGAGCGGGTATGGGATCCGAAACATCGCAACCAAACTCGGAATCTCGCCGACTTCAATCTCGCACTGGATCAAAGACATCCGTTACATGAACGGCCACACATCCGATTCGGAGTTGCATTTCTCTTGCGTATGACATGTGGATGTGGACGGGGTGCGCTATGGGGCATCGGTCTGGGGTGCGGGGTTTTATTTGCAGGTCAATATGCGTCTTTAGGTATTGTTGAGTCTTTTCCACTCCGGCATGGGATGGTTATTGATGTTTTTCAATATCATCGGATTATCGAACAGAAGCTCTGGCTTGTATTCTCCGGAAACAAAAAGAGCCATGTATTTCTTCTCGGTATCTGTCAGAGTCAAAAGATCTGACAGATAAGATTTCGCTTCCTCTTGTCTGCCTTTTAAATCAAAGTTTGCAATGTCCTTGATTACCGGGAACAAGGAGCGTTTTATATCGAGGAATGAGATGCTATCAATCGCGGAAACATCAAAGTTGATGTTGATTCTATCAATGGGTGCGGAAATCGTGGCATAGAATACAATGCATTTTCTGAAAAGGTCTCTTGTGTCTTCAAACAGGTCATTCTTTATCAGGTTTCCGAAGTCATACAAATCCCTGACTGCGGCTCTGCTTATGAGTGCATTCGCCTTGGCCGCGAAGATTTCCATAGGGTTCAGAATTCTAATTCTGTCTCCGTTGTCAAAGATCCCAGGGAGGACTCTCCTGAAGACCGGATCAAAGATGTGGGCTCTCAACGAGTAGTTGATTTCCAGTTTGATCATGTCCGGATTCCCACCTGAATTGGTGTATCTGTAGACGAAGGAATCCAGACTGAATCTTGATCTGGTTTCAGCGGATAGGATATAGCCTTCGTTCTCCATGTATTCTCTTATGACAACTGTAATCCGCTCTCTGTTTTCAAGCATCTTTTCTTTAGTATCATTCGGTGTATAGTCAAAATCCATGTCAACGGAAAGCCTCGGGAGGTTCAGAATCGTCATGTTGATGGCTGTCCCGCCTTTAAGTGCGAGATGTTCACAAAGGAAAGCATCTTTGTTGATGAATCTCAGAATGTCGGTCAATCTTATCACTTTTTCAAAAGTGTCCCGGACAAACCCATGTTGTCTTGCAATCCTGTCGAGTTCTGATCTATCAAACCTTCTCATCTGTCAGTTCCTTTTTGTAGTCATGGGTCTTCTCGGATACTATCAACTGCCAATCGGAATCATATTTCCCCTTATGTGCATCGTAGGAAACATAACGACGGCTTTTCCCTGATTCCTGTCTGCAGAGATCCAGGAAATCATCGGAGATGCCAAGTTGCTCCTTGAACATGGAGAGGAAGAAACCTGTCTTCTGCCAAAGGAACTGGTTGTCATATAGAGAGACGTACTTCCTCAATTTCCCTTCATCAAGTTTCGGACTGACCTTCAGAATCTCGAGCAACTCTTCGGTCCCGGTTATTTTGTCCAAACTCTTTATGCTGTCTATGACGGTCCGCTCAAGTGATGTGACTCTGATTCCGCCACTGAACTCGGGAGTATCTATTCCCTCAAGGGATCCTGTCCTGATGCAGTGGAAAGAATAACCGTCAAATGAGAAATCCCTGAACAGCGTCAGAGATGAGACATAGACATCATAATAGACCTGGTTCATGATTCCGTAGTACTCAAAGGCTGTATGATGGGAAACACAGGAAGTGTGTGTGATGCGGCTCGCTATCTGATATCGGTTGGCAACGGGTGCTTTTGTCTCTCCGCTGATGCATGTATACATGTTGCTTCTGATTTTGACTGCCATTCCTTTTCGTACAAGAGATTTCACTGCTGAACGTGCGGATTCATAGTTGCTGTAGTATTGCAAAAGGTTTTCTACGGAGAATATGGGGTGTTTCAGCATCTCAAAATAGATATTCATATTATAATCCTACCAATATGGTTTAAATGTAAACCAATTTGATGAGATAGTAAACAGAATTGAGCGGTTGGCCGCTGGTTTGGTGTCGACGGGGTGCGCTATGGGGCATCGGTCTGGGGTGCGGTTTGTGTGGATGGATCGGGTAGGGGGTTGAGGTCTCGCGAGGAGGGATTCCAGGAGTTTTCCGTCCTCGTTCGGGCTGATTTCGAATGCCGTCTTGCCGGCATCCTTGATCGAGGCGCCGATGTGGTAGAGTGCCTTGCTGTCAAGGATGAGGAACCTGTCATGGAAATCGTCCGTGTATTTGATTTCAAGTTTGCCGTATTATCCTTCAAGGTCACAGGTCGTGACCTTGAATGCGGGAGATTATCTTAACCGCCATAGACGTAGGATCTCAGTACCTCATTGATTCTGGTCTGGTACCCAGCTCCCTTTCTCTTGAATTCCTCAAGGACATCTGCATCGATTCTTAATGAGATCTGGACCTTACGTGGTTTGTAAAGTGTGTGGTCGACCATGTAATAGGGTCTGAATTCCTCGAGTTTCTCTTCTGAGAGTTCCGGGGCATCCTCAGTATATCTGATCGGACGCTTTGCCGCTTCCTCGATTTCTCTCAGCATTTCAGGCGTTGGCTGGTCGCCAATCTGAATAGTTCTTTTTTCCATTTGCATTGTATATTAACCTCTCTTCCTTGCTTGCCAATCTTGCAGATATCAGTCTGCAGGCATCATTCCTTTCCGTGTATACTACAAAGAGTACTCTTCCTACGAGACCCAAGGTCTGGTATCTCGCCTCGTCAGAATTGTTGTTTTCCGATCTGTCATATCTCTCAAGTCTGTTTGGGTCAGCAAACACATACTGTGCTGTTTCAAAGCTGATTCCATGATTCTTCTTGTTTGCAATATTCTTATCTTCATCCCACTCAATCTGCATGTCTGGCCAAATCCTGTATATACAAATCAGAATATATAAATTCGAAGCTACCATTAATATACTTCAAGATATTTGCAGGAGCAATAGTCGAAATGAATTGCATCTGTTCGTAGCATGGCAGGAATATCTCTGTTTCGGTTCGGGCTTGTGGGAAGAGCCCCGGATAAGTCCGGGTTCATTCCCCGTCCATTGATTCTTGAACACGGACTCGGGCAAGGAGCCGTGCATCACAGCACTGGAGGGCCGCCCAGGCCGGGGCTTTCACGTATGACGTTATTTCGGAGTCCGGGTTATGCTTTCTGCGCTGTTGTCGCCCTTCTGAGCAAGAAGAGCAGGAAGGGCAACAAGGGCAAGAAAAGCGCAGAAGGATAGAGCTGGAATGGCGTGAAACAAGGTGACACACAAAATATCCAAAGTTTTTGTCTTGAACTGCAATATTCGGAACACTTTTCCCGTATATAGGGGCAAAGCATTATGCCGGTGTCATCGGTTCATATGCTTTACAACTCACAAAGGAAAAAACATGGAAAACACAATCAACAATGAGAACAAGGACCGGCTGTTCAAGATAATCTTCGGCCGCAACGAGAACAGGGAGTGGACACTCAGCCTCTACAACGCAATCAACGGATCCTCCTACACCAATCCGGAGGATATCACCATCACAACTGTGGAGGATGTCCTGTATCTTTCGATGAAGAACGATGTGTCGTTTCTAATAGCGGATACGATGAATCTCTATGAGCAGCAGAGCACATACAACCCCAACATGCCCATAAGGATGCTCATGTACTCCGGCATGGTGTACAGCAGGTATATTGAGGAGAAAGGGATTGATATGTACAGGAACAAACTGAGAGTATTCCCTTCTCCAAGGCTCGTGACTTTCTACAACGGACTGAAGGAAACAGAAGATCGTGTTGTACTCAAGATTTCCGATGCTTTCAACAACGATCCCGAATCCGACATTGATGTGAGAGTTCTCATGCTCAATATCAATCATGGAAGGAATAGGGAACTTCTGGAGCACTGCAGACCGCTGAACGACTATTCACAATTCGTGGATACTGTGAGAGTATTGAAAAGGGAAGGTCTTCCTTCGGAAGATGCTGTGCATCTGGCTATCAGGAAGCTGGATGGCTCTTCTGCGATAAGGAGATTCCTTCTGGCCCATGAGGCGGAGGTAAAGATGTCGGTTCTCACAGAGTTCAAGGAAACGGAATACTATGAGCGGTTGCAGAAAGAATGTCACGAAGAAGGACGTGCTGAAGGACGTGCTGAAGGCCGTGCCGAAGGTGAAGACAGGCTTGCGAGGCTAATGAGAATACTTCTTGATCAGAGTCGCATTGAAGATGCTTCCAGGGCTTCTTCCGACGTGGAATTCAGAAACAAGCTCTACGCAGAGGAAGGCATTGACTGAAAGATCGAATTACTGAAATAACAGTAGCCCGCGGATCTGAAACCGCGGGTTTTTTCTCTCATAATCTTACATGTGGCAACAATGCCGAGAAGGGTGAGATTGCGGAATCTGCGAGTTTCTCCTTCAATCCTGTTTTTTTAGCTTTTGCGGAGTTTTCAACCAAACCACAAAGGAGAAAAAAAGGCTGTCAGTGCAGTTTTAGCCGATGGGGATGAAGGGGCGCAGGGCTTCGTACCAGACGGCGTAGCCGGATTCGGAGAAGTGGACTCCGTCGGGTGTGCTGTAGGCGGCCTTGAGGTAGCCGTTTTCATTGTTCATGCTGGACGCGATGTCTATCAGTGTCAGGCCGTGGACGGCGGCCAGTTCCCTGATTATCCCGTTGGCTTCGGCGATGTGGCGGTTCACCAGCTTCGCCGTGTCGGAGGGGAGGGTTGTCCCTTCATCCGTGACTCCGGCTATGGTGTTGACGTAGACGGTCAGGCCAAGGGATTTGAGTTCCCTGAGCAAGGCGTCGTATTCGTCCCGGAACACTGCGCTGTCGTAGGATGAGCTTGCACAGTCGTTGGCGCCGATGGCAAGGACGCAACAGGAAAGCTGTCCGCTGCTGACCAGTGTATGAAGCTGGCTCATCCTGATCTGCAGGTTGCGTATTCTGTCGCCGCCGACTCCGAGGTTCACCACCTTGGAATCCGGGTAGGCGCCGTACCAGTCGGCTCCGATGACCCTGGAGTCGCCGAAGAAAGCCAGCCGTGCATCCGCATGGGCGAGGCTCTGGGCCCAGACCTGGGAGAGGTGGTCGTACATGGTGTTGTAGGTCTCGATGGAGACCGTGTCGTCCTGCGAGCAGGAGCACAGGAGGATGGCCGGCAGCAGTGCCACGACCATGAGAATGATGGGTGTCTTGTGTTTCATGTCAGTCCCTTGTCTCCTTGAAGACCTTGGAGAGGATCATGTCGTTGGATTTCCACTTGCCGTTGACGCGGACGCGCAGGTCAAGCTCCAGTTTGGAGGAAGGGAAGATCTTCTTGATGTCCTTGAAGGCGGCAACGCGTATCTTTTTTATATTCTCACCGCCTTTTCCGACCATTATTCCTTTCTGGCTTTCGCGCTCGACCGTGATGAAGGCGCGGACCCAGACCTTGTTTTCCTGCTCGTTGTACTCGAGGTCGGAAACTTCGACCATGATGGCGTAGGGGATTTCCGCCGTGACGGAGTTCATGGCTTTCTCCCTGATGATCTCGGAGACGCGGAACTCGAGGTTCTGGTCGGTCCAGGTGTCCTGGTCGTAGAGAAGGTCTCCTTCGGGGGCGTGCTTGAAGAGCTCTATGAGGATCTCGTCCACGCCGTCGTCGTCCTTGGCCGAGGCGACCAGGATGGTGCGGCCGGGCATCGACTTCTGCAGGTAGGACTGTGCGGCATCGATCTGATCCTGCGTGAGGATGTCCTTCTTGTTGATGCAGCAGACGACGGGGACGGAGAGGCCGCTGAGCATGTAGGTGATGGCGTCCTCCTCGGATCCGGGCTTGCGGGTGGCGTCCAGCATGTAGAGTACGGCATCGGTCTCCTCGAGCGATGAGACGGCGATGTCCTGCATGCGTTTCTGGAATTTCTTCTCGGAGATGTGGAAGCCCGGGGTGTCGGTGAATATCAGCTGGCCGCGGCTGTCGGTGTAGATGCCGCGGATGGCGTTGCGTGTGGTGTGCGGGGTGGGCGAGGTGATGGACACCTTGGACTCGCATATGGTGTTCAGAAGGGTGGATTTGCCTGATGAGGGCCTGCCGATGATGGCGATGGATGCGCATTTCATGGCTGTGATTATAATGGATTGCCCGTGGCCTTCCAAGGTTGTAATTATACCCGATTGCTGTTATCTTGGACGTGGCGCACATGCTTGTGCCGCGGAGGCCTTATGAGACTTGAGGACAAGGAAGACAAGAGAACGGAACAGAATTCCAACGCCGGTCAGTACGACAGGCTGCTGAAGACCAGGTCGCTTCTTCTTTCGGGGGAGATAAACAAGGATTCGGCCGACAGGCTGATCAAGGACCTGCTTGTCCTCGAGGGTGAAAGCAAGGACCCTGTGACGATCTTCATCAACTCGCCCGGCGGTGACGTGGATGCGGGTTTCGCAATCTACGACATGGTCAGGTTCGTCTCCTGTCCGGTGACGATGGTCGGCATGGGTCTTGTGGCAAGCGCAGCATCCCTGATCCTCCTTGCGGTTCCCGCAGAGCGCAGGGTGGGCCTTCCGAATTCCTCGTATCTGATCCATCAGCCGCTGAGCGAGATGAAGGGCAACGCCACGGACATCGAGATCCATGCGCTCCAGCTGGAGAAGATGAAGGAGAAGCTCAACCGCATCATCGCGGAGGCGACCGGCATGTCGCTCGAGACAGTCACGGCCGACACGGACAGGGACCACTGGCTTGATGCATCAGAGGCCCTGGAGTACGGGCTGATCAGCAGGATCGTGAAGGACAGGGATTCGCTCTGAGGCTTGTTTGCCGGTGAATGTGGGGCTTGTAGGGCATATAGGGCATATAGGGCTTGTAGGGCGTCTAGGGCTTGTAGGGCATGTAGGGCATGTAGGGCTTCTAGGGCTTCTAGGGCTTTCAACTACAACTAACATGCGTTAACCGGTTCCGGGCAAGGAACGGAAAAAAGTCGCATTTCTTTCTGGAAAACTCCAATATTCGGAACACTTTTCCCGTATATGGCTGTATGGGAAAAATGCGTTTCAATCTTACGGCAACGGTCCTCGTCATCGTGCTTCTGCTTTCCTCCTGCAATGCGCAGGAGATCGTGGCGGGTGGCAGCTCCATATGCGTGGCGTCATGGAATGTCCAGAACCTGTTCAACGATGTGACGGACGGCAGGGAATACGATGAGTACAAGAGTTCTTCCGGCTGGACAAAGGAGGCCTATGAGAAGAGGCTTTCCAATACCGCCAAGGTGCTGGGATATCTTCCGGACAGCGGCGCTAAGGTCATCGTCCTTAACGAGGTCGAGTGCCCGGATGTTGTTGAAGACCTGCTAAAAACACGTGATATGGCAGGATCGGGCATTCGTTGGTATGCATGCACCGACTCCGCCGATTCGGCGGTCCAGACCGCGGTCATCAGCTCGCTGCCGATTGAGCACGCCAGCATCCACGAGGTCGGGGACGGTCTGAGGCCCGTGCTGGAGGTGTGCATCGATACCGGCAGGGGTAGGCTATTCATCCTGGCGGTGCACTTCAAATCCAACATCGGAGGGCAGGACGAGACTGCGGCGATGAGGAGCAAAAGCGCGGAGGTGGTGGCCCAGGTTGCCGGTGTGATCGCAAAGGAGAACCCCGGGGCGCTTGTGATGGTCTGCGGGGACATGAACGAGGAGTGCTGGGACGAGCGGCTCATGGGCTCCGACGGGCCGCTTCCGGTTTCCGGTTCGTTCGGAAGGGGACTGTGGTACTGCTTCTGGAAGGACGGCACAAGGACCGTCTGGCCCAACGGATCGTACTTCTACGCCGACAGCTGGAAATGCTACGACAACATCCTGGTCTCACAAGCCGGATCGGACGGAACAGGGCTAGAGTTTTCCGGCTGCGGGGTGGTGTTCAGTGGGATAATAAGCAATGCGGGGAAGAAGCCGAACGCATGGGACAGGAGGCTGCTGACAGGGGTGTCGGACCATCTTCCGGTGTGGGTGATGCTGGATTGATCCCGGCGGAGTGGGGAAAAGCGTCCGAACGGCTGTTTTCCGACCGGTTTCCCGCATTGTTCTTGTGGACATTCCAGTGTGGTTGGAAGTATGATGAAAGTTACGGGTAATATATTGTGCCCGTCAAAGTGCAGAACACTACTAGAGAGAGGTATTGTCCAACATGAGAGCAAAGTCGTGCATTCTGGCAATGATACTTTTGGTGTTTGCGGCTTCCGTTGCATTCGCCGACGGGATGTTCGTCCAGTCCCCGCTTTATCCGGCTGAGGTGACATACACATTCAGCTCGCAGATGGGGATCCCGGAGTCATCCGTCACGGCTTCGGAGAGTTCAGTCCTCCAGGCGATCGGAACAGCCGATTATCCGGTTACTCCCGGCGACAGCTTCACGCTGATCTATTCGGACGGAAGGGATACGGTTACGCTTCAGCTCCAGGCCGACAGCGACTGCCGCGTCATGATTCAGTCCATTGGCGTCGTGGAGGCGGCCGGACTTACATACAGCGAGTTCAAGGGTCAGGTTGAGGAGCTCATCGCCCAGTACTACACCTACTCGTCGCCGCAGCTGGTGATGAAGGGTTGCGGAGTCTTCCCGGTCAGGATCAGCGGAGAGGTCGTCTATTCGCAGTATGTCACGGCATGGGGCCTTTCCAGGCTTTCCGATCTTGCGGCGTACGCCACACCTTATGCATCGACCAGGTCGGTCACGGTCATCTACCGTGACGGCAGCCAGAAGGACTACGACCTCTATGCCGCACTCAGGGAGGATTCGGCAGAGGACAACCCGCTTCTCACCCCCGGTTGCGAGGTGAGGTTCAACAGGGCTCAGTCAATCGTCACCATCAGCGGTGCGGTCAGGACCCCCGGAGTCTACCAGCCGCTTGCCGGCGAAAGCCTTGCGCAGATGATCGACTCCTACGGCAACGGTCTTCTGAACTCCGCCGACGGAAGGAGCATATCGGTCTCCAACTACACCGCCGGACGCTACACGGCAAAGCAGATCTCCATCGATGAGGCGGGATATTACATCCCGGCAGACGGCGATGTCATCAGCATCGCATCCGGCACGCAGTCCATGCCGTATCTGACGATCACCGGCGCCATCGCCGCCGACTCGGCCTCCACTCTCACGGCGGCCAGCAGGATGAACTACAACTTCCTCCCCGGAGAGACGGCGCTCCAGATGGTGCGCAACATCTCCTCCAGGCTCCTTGCCACGAGCGACATCAGCGCCATCTACATCCTGCGCGGATCAAGCAAGATTTACGTCGATGCCTCCACAGCATTGACGACGGCGGAGAACGGCGACACATACCTGGAGCAAGGCGACATCGTCGTGATCCCGTTCTCGCAGCTGACCGTCACCGTCACAGGTGCCGTCAAGAGCCCCGGGACATTCACGTATGTCCCCGACAGGAGCACGGACTACTACATCAACCTCGCCGGAGGGTTCACCGATACCGCGACACAGGGCGTGAAGATCCTGGACAAGGACGGCAGCAGGGTCAAGGGCAACACCGTCCCGGCCGATTCCACGATTGTCGCGGCAAAGTCGAACATCGCCACGAACATCTCGCTTGTGGCATCCGTCATCTCGATCGTGAGCACCGTCCTGACGATAGTCATCAACGCCCACACGATCGCAACATGGTAAGGAGGCTGAACGATGGAAGAGAGAGAAACCATTGAGAAACGCGATGTGCAGTCCGCCGTCAGGAAGGACGAGTACGAGATCTCCATTTCCCAGATCCTGGGCATAATCAAGCAGAGAAGGATCTGGATCTACCTGTTCTTCATCCTGGCCATGGGTGCGGCCGTCTTCTACCTGAAGGTCACCGACCCGACCTACGAGGCCACGGCAAGCGCCATGGTCGAGCCGATCTCCAACGCGACATCGATCGAAAGCCTCCTGACCAGCTCCACCAGCTCGGCCAGCAAGATAGACACCGAGGTCCAGCTGATCACATCGGTGACGAACCTCCAGAGCGCACTCGACAGGCTGGACCTGTCGTCATACCTGGATCCCAAGGGAGTCCCGTACTCCGAGAAGGGCTACACCGGCAAGAGCTTCGTCGGAAGCGTGACGGTCAAGACGGTCAACAACACCAAGGTCATCGGCGTGACGGTCAAGAACAAGAACCCGCTGTTCTGCGCCGACTTCGCCAACGCCATCCTCGACGCGTACACCGAGATGCTGACGAGGATCGCCAAGAACTCCAAGAGCGCGCAGATCGAGTTCCTGGAGACCCAGATCCCGGAGACCGAGTCCCTTCTTTCAGAGGCCAGCGTCGAGCTTTCCGACTACAAGGAGACCAGCGGCATCACCCAGATGATCCAGAAGAACACGCTTCTGACCAACAAGATCGCCGCGTTCCAGCTGACCATCGAGCCGCTGAAGCTCCAGCTGATCGAGGCCCAGACCATGATGGATGGCCTGAATGCCGGCGGGAAGCTGCCGTCAGCCGAGACGCTTGCAAAGTCATCCAAGGTCGCCGGACTTCTTGAGGACTACAAGGCCAACAGCAAGGAGCTGATCCTGTACCAGAACGTCGAGTCCACCGACTCCGAGTCCCAGAGGGTGTATGTCCTGCGCAACTCTCTCGCGTCCAGGGAGAAGGACATCCTCAACGCCGTCGTGTCCGTCGTGGGTTCCTCCAACTCCGCATACGCCAAGGCTGTGACCGACTACATCTGTGTCAACGCCAACATCGAGGCCATCGAGAGCGTCATAGACATCTACAACGACGACCTGTCCGACTATCCGCTGATGGAGCGCAAGTACATCGAGCTCCAGAGGAACGTCGAGATCTACGAGAAGATCCTGCTCTCGCTCAGGCAGCTGCTCGAGGAGACCAAGATGGTCGAGGCCGCTGTCGTAGGCAACGTGAACATCATCGACGGCGCAACGGTTCCCGTCTCGCCGGTCAGCCCCAGGAAGGTCATGATCCTCGCCATCGCCGTTGTCGGCGGTATCGCGCTGGGCGTCATGTTCGGCCTGCTTCTCGAGTTCACCGATGACACGATCCGCAGCGAGGACACCATCAAGAGCATCGTCGGAAAGGATGCCCCGTCGCTCGGATGGACACCCTACATAAAGGATGTCGACAGCGTGAAGGCGGAATTCCCGGCGCTGTTCGTACTCAGCGACCCGGATGCCTCGATTTCCGAGAGGTTCAGGTCCATCGCGAACAACATCGTCTATTCGCTTCCCTCCAAGATCAAGGTCATATCGATCAACTCCACCGATATGAGCGAGGGAAAGACAACCGTCATCTGCAACGTCGCGGCATCATACGCCATGGCGGGAAAGAAGGTCCTGCTGATAGACGGAGACTTCCGCAAGCCGGCCATCGAGGCGTTCTTCAGCCTCAAGCGTTCCAAGGTCGGTCTTGTCGATGCCGTCGTGAACAAGGTGTCGCTGGACAAGTGCATCATCCGCCCGACGGAGAAGATCCCCAACCTGCACATCCTGCCGCCGGGCTCCGGTACAAGGAACCCGAACGCGCTGTACAACTCGGAGAGGTTCCAGACGATTCTGGACAGGCTCAGGGACGTCTACGACTACGTCATCATCGACTGTCCTCCGCTTTCGTACGGTTCGGAGTTCACGCACCTGTCGAAGCACCTTGACGGTTTCGTCCTGCTCATCAGGGCCGGTGTCTCGTCCAAGAGGGCTCTTGCGAGCTTCATCTCGGACATCGAGTTCCTGCGTGCCCCGCTTCTGGGATTCATCTACTATGGTGTCGTCGCCAGGAACCAGAGCCATTACGGATACTACGGCTACTACGGCGGATACGGCTACGGCCACAAGCGCTACGGCTACGGCAAGTACGGATACGGCAAGTACGGATACGGTTATGGATACGGTTATTCCGGACACAAGTCGCTTTATGAGGAAGGCCGCGGTTCCTACAGGTCGCTGCACATCAAGGAGCTCAAGAAGAGAAGCGGCGTGACCTACGGAAAGCGTGAGCCTGTGCTTGCGTTCGCAGGCGGAATCGATTCCGCGTTCAAGTCGGCCAACTCCATCATCAGGACACAGATCAAGCACGCCAAATCCGATGCGGGCGATGCTTCCAAGTCTGCCGGCAAGACCGCCGAGCCGAAGGCTGCTTCCGAAACGACTTCACTGTTCGACATTGCCGCACAGGCCGCTCCGGCAACACCTGCCGCACCTGCAGCACCTGCTGCACCGGCTGCACCGGTGGAGAAGGCACCTGAGAAGGTTGAGGTGAAGGTTGTTGAAGCTGATGTCAAGGCAGCTGGGAAGGCTCCCGAAAAGGATGCCGTCAAGGCTCCTGAAAAGGTTGCTGAGAAGGTTGTTGAAAAGGCTCCTGAGCAGGTCCTCGAGAGTGTTCCCGAGAGTGTTCCCGAGACCAAAGCGACCCCCGCTCCGGTGAGCGATTTCGACGAGGCCCTGAAGAAGACTTCCGACATGCTTGCGGACATAGAGAGACTCTATGCCGAAAGACAGACGGACAACAACGGGAAAAAGAGCTGATTCAGGCTCCCGAAGGAAGGTTGATAAGTGGACTTCGTAGCGAAACTCAAGGAGACGCTTGTTTCGGTCCTCCCGATCATGGCGATCGTGCTCGTACTCAATTTCACGATCGCCCCGGTTGGGACGGACAACCTTATGCGCTTCCTTCTGGGCGGGGTGCTCCTCATCGTGGGCCTGTCCCTGTTCCTTGCCGGAACCGAGATAGGCATGGTGCCGGTCGGAGAGAAACTCGGATCGGTGCTGACCCGGAAGAGGAACATATGGTTCATGGTCGTGATCGGATTCGTGATCGGATTCGCAGTCACGCTGGCCGAGCCCGATGTCTCGGTGCTTGCAGGGCAGGTGCATGACCTCAATCCTGCCATACCGGAAGGGCTGCTGATCGTCATGATCGCCCTGGGTGTGGGACTTTTCGTGGACATGGGACTTCTCAGGACCGTGCTGGGACTGAAGCTAAGATGGGTCCTGATGGTCTTCTATGCGATTGTGTTCGTGCTGGTGGGCCTGATAGGCCAGTCCATGGCCAGCATCAGTTTCGATGCAAGCGGGGCCACGACCGGACCGCTGGCAGTCCCGTTCATCCTTGCCATCGGACTCGGTGTCTCGGCATCGACGAAGGATGACCAGGAAAGCAGCTTCGGTCTTACCGGAGTCGCTTCCATAGGTCCGATCCTGGCCGTCGCCATCATGGCCCTCACTTCCGTTTCCGGTTCATCGGGCGCCGCAGCGGATTCCGCGGCCAAGGCTGTCGCGGATACCTTCGGAGGCGTCATGCTTTCGGTCCTGGAAGAGACCGCCATCGGTTTCGCGCCGTTGCTGGGGATAATCCTGATCCTGCAGTTCACGCTGTTGCGTTTCCCCAGGATCAAGTTCAGGAACATCGTCTTCGGTATCGTGTACAGCTTCATCGGTATCGTGCTGTTCCTCACGGGAGTCAGCTACGGCTTCACCGATGTCGGAAGGCTTCTGGGCAAAACGATATCCCAGAACTACAGTCCTATCGTGGTTGTCCTTATCGCACTGCTGTTCGGAGGCATCGTCGTTATCGCAGAGCCTGCGGTCTGGGTCCTCACGGAGCAGATAGAGACGGTATCCGCCGGAAGAATCAGGCGTTCGCTCGTCATGATCTTCCTGTGCATCGGAGTCGCGCTTGCCGTCGGTCTGGGCATCATAAGGATACTGCTCAATATCAACTATCTCTGGTTCGTGTTCATCGGAATCGGAGCCGCGCTCCTGATGACGCTGACCACACCGGGGCTGTTCACCGGAATCGCCTTCGATTCGGGTGGAGTCGCGAGCGGGCCCATGAGCACCTCGTTCCTGCTGGCGTTCGCGCTGGGGGTATCGGGTACCGTGGACATGGGATTCGGCATGGTGGGACTGATCGCCATGTCGCCGCTTTTGTCCCTCCAGGTCCTGGGCATGGTGTTCAGGTTCAAGGAGAGGAAAGGGAAGAAGGAGGGTTCCGGTGCTGCAGCTTCAAAGTAATCTGATGATCGCCATAGTCAACAACGGACAGGCCTCGCGCTTCGTTTCCGTGGCCAAGAGGGCCGGTGCGGGCGGAGGAACCGTCATTCCCGCGAAGGGCACGGCTTCCGGCAGGTTCCTGGGCTTCCTGGGATTGGGCGGAAAGACCAGGGAGATGATCGTCATGGTCATCGACGGCGCTCTGGCGAAGAAGATCGTGGAAGAGGTCCGAAGCGAGGGACACACTCAGGGCGTGGCCGCGATACTGGGATCGAATGAGGAGGAGAACATGGCTTCTAAATGGAAGATGATCACGATAATAGTCAACACCGGTTACTCCGACGACATCATGGATGCCGCAAGGAAGGCCGGGGCGAGCGGAGGTACCGTCACCCATGCCAGGGGAACCGGAACCGCAGAGGATGCGAAGTTCTTCGGCGTGAGCATCGTCCCCGAGAAGGAGATGATACTGATCCTCTGCGAGGCGGACAGGATGCAGCGGATCATGGATGCCATCACATCCCTCAAGTGCCTGGATGAGCCGGGAATCGGAATCATCTACACCCAGGATGTCAGCGACTTCAGGAACCTGGACCCGAGCAAATGAGCGACATCATCATCAAGTCCGGCAAGGAGAAGAATCTCCTGAGGCACCACCCGTGGGTTTTCTCCGGTGCCATGGAGGAGACCTCCGTCCCGTCGCAGAGCGGGGTGTGCAGGGTCGTCACTTCCGAGGGACGGTTCATCGCCTGGGGCATCTACGACCCTGATAGCCACATACAGCTGCGTCTGCTTTCATGGAAGGAGGATGTATTTCCGGATGAAACATGGTGGAGGGATGCCGTCAGGGCCTCGGTCCTGCGCAGACGCGCCTTCTTTGGCGACAAGGCGTCGCAGACGACGGCATTCAGGATCATCCACGGTGAGGCCGACATGCTTCCCGGAATCGCCGCCGATGTCTACGGCAGGATCGTCAGGATCATAATCAGTTCCCGCGCCGCGTGGGACATGAGGCAGACCGTCGTATCGGCGATCGAGGATCTCCTGCACCCGCAGATGGTCATACTGAACACCGACGCATCGTTCTGCGCCATAGAGCACCTGCACGAGGTGACCGAATACTACCGCCAGGGCGGGCGTTTCACCCCTGATTCCAGGCTGGACGACATCCGCATCCGCGAGAGCGGCCTCTACTACGGCATGACTCCCGGATCGGGGCAGAAGAGCGGTTTCTACTGCGACCAGCGCGAGAACAGGATCAGAATAGAGAACTACGTGCGCGATGCCGAGGTCCTGGACGGCTGCAGCTACACCGGTGGCTTCACGCTCCACGCCCTCAGGGCCGGGGCCCGCCATGTCCACGCCGTGGACAGCTCGTCCGATGCGGTGCACCGCCTTCTTTCCAACGTGAACCTGAATATCGAGCTCGGGACCCTTGGCCAGGATGCCCGCGACAGGGTCAGCGCGGAGAAGGCCGACATCTTCGAATTCCTCAGGTCGATGCCCCGGAACAAGTACGATGTCATTATTCTCGACCCTCCCAAGCTCGCCCAGACCATCAAGTCGCTTGACAATGCCAGGAAGGCATACAAGGATCTGAACAGGACGGCGATGGAGAAGATAAAGGACGGAGGCATCCTGGTGACCTGTTCCTGCTCCGGTTCCCTCACACGTGAGGACTTCAGGACCGTGCTGGCCTGGAGTGCCAAGGATGCGGGAGTGGAGGTTCAGGTCCTGGAGACCCTGGGACAGGCCCAGGACCATCCGGTGAGGTTGTCCTTCCCGGAGAGCGAGTACCTCAAGGTTTTCATCCTGAGGGTTCTGAAAACTTGAAAAAGAGCTGTCGGAGTATTAGTCTGACAGCCGAGGAGAATATCCCTATGAAGAAAAGACCGATTGTTTTGGCCGTGGCGCTTGTCCTGTGCCTTGTTCTGGCCCAGGCCGTGTTCGCGGACGATGAAGTGCAGTACCCTTCGGATTTCCGGCAGTTCGAGCTCAGGGACGCTTATGAAGGATACACGCTGGAGGAGGCCTTCTGGTTCTATCCGACCGTTTTCGCAACCGACGTGCTCCAGTTCGTCCAGGTCTACCTGATGCCCGATGATCCGGTGACATACTTCCTTTCGGCAGGCCAGTACACGGACGACCAGATAGAGGAGGACTTCGTGATCTTCCAGACCTTCATGGATCCGGGGTTCCTTGGAATGTACAGCTTCGAGGAGTTCGCCGACATCGAGATATATGCCGACGAGTACGATCCCTCGATCACATACGACATCAGCGTGCTTTTCGAGGACCTCTCCTACATCGCCGAACTCTTCCCCAGGGGGATCGGCAGGGCCAACGCGTACGACACGTTCAGGCGTGCGGCGTATCAGCTGGCGCTCTATTCGTCCAGGAACGGGAAGACACCGGGTTTCGATGCCCTGAACGACTATCTTACTCAGCTTTTCGCATACTATGAGATGCTGTCCGACCAGACGGCCGGATCGAACCAGTCCATATAATCAATCAGGAGATATGCACATGACATTTGCAGAGAAAATGAAGGCACAGGCCATCGCGGCCAAGAAATCGCTGGTCCTCCCGGAGGGCCTCGAGCCAAGGACAGTCAGGGCGGCCAGGATGATCCTGGACCAGAAGATCGCTTCTTCCGTGACCCTTGTCGGAAACGTCGATGAAGTGAAGGCCAATGCCGCGAAGCTCGGCGTGGACCTCGACGGCATCAAGATCGTCGATCCGCTTACAAGCGACAAGAGGGCCTCGTACGCCAACGAGTACTACGAGCTCAGGAAGCACAAGGGAATGACTCCCGAGCAGGCCAACGACCTGATCGTCAACGAGCTCAGATGGGGTGCCATGATGGCCCATATGGGCGATGCCGACGCCATGGTCGCCGGTGCCAAGAACACCACGGGCGATGTCCTTCTGGCTTCGTTCCAGATCATCAAGTGCCGCCCGGGCATCAAGAGCGCATCTTCCTGTTTCGTCATGGCCACCGACAAGAAGGAGTACGGTGTCGACGGAACGCTGATCTTCGCCGACTGCGCCACCATCCCCAACCCGACGGCCGAGCAGCTTGCCGAGATCGCCGAGGCCTCGGCCCTCTCGTGCAGGACGTTCCTCGGAGCCGAGCCTGTGGTAGCCATGCTCTCGTTCTCGACCAAGGGCAGCGCCAAGGGCGAGCTTGTCGACAAGGTCACGACAGCCCTCTCGCTCGTCAAGGCCAAGTGCCCCGAGCTCAAGGTCGACGGTGAGCTCCAGCTCGATGCCGCCCTTGTCCCATCGGTCGCAGCCCAGAAGGCTCCCGGCTCGACGGTCGCAGGTCATGCCAACGTCCTTGTCTTCCCGGACCTCCAGGCCGGAAACATCGGATACAAGCTCACGCAGAGGCTCGCAGGAGCAGAGGCCTACGGCCCCATCCTCCAGGGTTTCGCCAAGCCTGTCTCCGACCTCTCCAGAGGCTGCAGCGCCGAGGATATCGTGGTCACAGCCGCGATCACTCTCGCACAGGCCGCTTCCAACTGATTACAGTTCTTGCCTGTTCAATTTGCCCGGTTTCCCCTGTGGGGCCGGGCAAAATCGTCTCCGGGGGCACCTGACACATAAAAAACCCGGTTTTTCTTTTCTTTTACTCCAATATTCGGAACACTTTTTCCGTATATGGGGGCATGAAGTACCTGATTCCATCTCTAGTGATCTGCAATCTGTTCCTCTGTCAGGTGCTTCCTGCCGCAGGCTGGGTTGTTTTTTTCAGCATCTCATACCTCCTTATCTTTCTTCCGGTCTCAGCCTGCGGCACTTTGTTTTCCTCTGAATTCCTCTACAGGGACACCGCGGTGTTGGCCATCGGTCTGGCATCGACGCTGATGACGGTCGTCATGGTGCGGACCTTGGACATCGACCTGGGTTTCCCTCCGGAGTACGTCGGGACCGTGGAGGGTTCGGTGGTCTGCGACTCGTCGTTCACAGCCTCCGGGAACCACCTGATGCGGATCAGGCTTTCGTCGTGCGTCACGGAGACGGGAGACCGGGGGAGCGCCTCCGGTATCGTTGCGGCGGTGGGAAAGGAGGAGCGGATAATATCGGCGGGTGTGCGCGTGAGGCTGTGCGGGGAGTTCCGCGACGGCCTTTTCATATACAGTGATATCCAGGTCCTGGACCGCAGCGCCGTCAACGACATCAGGGAGCGCCTGATGGCAGCGCTGGAGGTCCGTGTGCTGGGAGAGGAGGGCGACCAGGCCTCGCTGACCAGCTGCGCGCTTCTTCTGGGGCGGACGGAGAATTCCGGTCTGGAGATCCGGGACAAGGCCGCAAGGTGCGGGTGCGCCCATGTGTTCGCCCTGTCGGGGATGCATCTGGGCATCTTCGCCGGAATCTGCATGAAGCTTTTCGGAAAGAAGAGGTTCGCCAGGATCATGTCCTGCCTCGCCGTCGCGGCCTTCGTCTTCGTCGCCGGGCCCAGGGCTTCGCTCATCAGGGCCGCACTTTGGTTCTACCTGTTCTTCATCCCCGTGAAGGAGCGTACGGCGGCCGTATTCTGCCTGCATCTGCTGTTTTTCCCGGCATCCATGTGCGATCCGGGCTGCTGTTACGGTTATCTCGCCATATTCGCCATCGTGTTCCTTTCCCCCTGGGTACGGGCGCTACTGTACCAGTACATCGGCCGCCTGTCGTCGCTGGTCGGCACGACGCTGGCCGTCCTGCTCCTGAGCGCTCCTGTCTACATCGTCAGAAACGGATCCTGGAACCCGGCCGCCATCATCGCCTCTCCGGCTGCAGGCCTGCTTGCCGCGGCCTCGATGTCCCTGGGCCTGCTGACCATGGTGTTCGGCCGTCTGCCTGTCCTCCTGAGCGTCAACGGATTCGTCTTCGGTTGCATGAACCGCCTGTTCGACCTCCTTTCCGACTTTCCCGCCCTCCGCTGGACCGGCTACGCCGTCATGACCGGCGTCATCCTGCTCCTTCTCCTCGTCAACCGCCTCCTCCACCGCCACTGGCAGGGAAGATTGACAATACATAATTTACTACATATCCTAAGGAGGGATGGATGAAAAGTTATTCATCGACTGAAGTCATACGGCTGATGAAAGAGCATGGTTGGTATGAGGTTGCCTGTGTCGGTGACCATCATCAATTCAAACATCCGACAAAAGCCGGCAGGATAACAATTCCTCATCCGAAGAGGGATCTCCCTACCGGCACAGTCAGAAGCATCCTGAAGTCAGCCGGTATCGATGACAGGAAATGAAGAGGAGGGAGGGCATATGAAAAACGAGTACTCATTCATTGCATTTTTCGAATACGCAGAAGACGGAATCAACATTTCCTTTCCCGATCTTCCGGGATGTTTCACTTCAGCCCCTGTCAATGATACGGAAACAGCGATAAGGAACGCCAGGGAGGCTCTTGGCCTTCATCTGTTCGGGATGGAGCAGGACGGCGACCCCATACCGGAGCCCACGTATCTTTTCAACATAGATTCACAGAAAAAGATCCTTCCTGTCCTGATAGATGTGTTCATGCCTGTGATAAGGGTCCGAGTGAAGACCTCATATGTGAAGAAGACAGTTTCGCTTCCTGCCTGGTTGGCTGCAGCAGCCGACCAGCGGAACGTCAACTGCTCCAAGGTCTTCCAGGATGCATTGGTCTCATATCTGAATCTCTGAAAGCCTCATCCGTTTTTCTTCTGCGCTTTTGTGAGCATTATGTTGAACCTTGCTGACCTTTATTCAGACATGAATCTGATCCAAGAGTGTAGATAATTCCCTTTGAACCAATAACTACAGTTGACTGCGGATTTGCACGACTGTATCATCTCAATAGCTTTCTGAAAGGAGATATCCATGGGCAAAATCCTTTATTTCTGCAGAAGTTGTGGTACCTGTTTTTCTGGTGAAGATGGACTTGAAAATGAATCTTGCCCTGAATGCGGAAAAACGGACCTGATTGATACAGGCGTTTCAAGAGAGCAGTGGCGTTCAATGTCCGCAAAGGAACAGGAATATGCAAAAACCACGTGGATGGGAAACAGGTCTCTAAGCATAAAAAAGTGTGTCAAATGCGGAATGAATATTCCATACGTAGCGTTGAAATGCCCTTATTGCAGATCCAGACTTTCCAAAGGAAATGGTCTTTCACTTCTCCTTAGAGTGCTAGTTACAATCGTACTTCTCTGCATAGTCATGGGAGTAATTGTAAATACTTCTTCTTCGCATTCGTCTTCAAGCAATACTGAGAGCATATTAATCAATAAAGCTGCAAACATGACGATTGAAGAGTATAAAAGGGAAGCTATTTCCGTTTCATATGATGAATTAAAGCGGAATCCAGACACATACAAAGGGAAGTACATCATAATGCAATTGTATGTTGTTCAAATTATTGGTGATAAGGATTGGAGGGCATATACCTATGAAAACAGTCTGTGGACAAAATACAACACAGATGAAGAGTTCTATATCATTGATAAGAGAACAACAGGAACCAATGTGATTGAGAACGATGTAATCACCGTGTACGGTGTATACAATGGAACAGTATCCGTCAAACGAGCCATCACAGGAACAAAGGAAAAAATCCCTGCAATAGCTGTTTACAAGCTTGAATTGAACTAAGTAGCCCTGTCCTTCTGCGCTTTTGTGAGCATTGTTGCTCTTGTGAGCATTGTTGAACTTCCTGCACTTGTTGCCCTTGTCGGATCCGCCGCAGCCCCGACGGGTCTTCAACTGATTCCCGCAATCCGATATAATCCTTTCCGACATGGCGATATGGGATTTCGACTACAGCTCAGTTTCCTCGATAAGCAGGCTTCTTGAAGAGAACGGCCTCGGGATGACCAAGAAGTTCGGACAGAACTTCCTCATCTCCATGAGCGCGCTCGACAGGATCACGGCACTCAGCGGTGCTGGGGAAGGCCTGGAGGTCTGGGAGGTCGGACCCGGAATAGGAGCGCTGACCTCCAGACTCCTTGCAACCGGAGCACATGTCACCGCATTCGAGATAGACCACGGGTTCTGCCGCATACTGCGCGAGCAGGCGTTCCCCGACGTCCCGCTCTTCACGCTGGTGGAAGGCGATGCCCTCAAGACCTGGAAGGAAGTGTGGGAGAGACAGGGAACCCCCGACATCATCTGCGCCAACCTGCCGTACAATGTGGGATCGGTCTTCATCGCATCCGTGATAGAGAACAGGTGCATCCCCAAGACCATGGTCTACACCCTTCAGACCGAGGTCGTCGAGCGCATCTGCGCCAGGCAGGGAACCGATGCCTTCTCGGGATTCTCGATACTCACGGGAATCGACTATGAGAACACAGAGGCCTTCAGGCTCAGATCGGGATGCTTCTTCCCGCCTCCCAACGTGGACAGCTCGGTCGTGGTCATGAAGAAGAGACAGACCGCTCTTGTGCCCGATGAAGAGGCCAAAGGCTTCCTGGATCTGGTCAGGATCCTTTTCGCCCAACGGCGCAAGACAGTGAAGAACAACCTCAAGGCAACCGGAAAGAGTCCTGCAGACATAGACAGGGCTCTGCAGGAGTGCGGGATAAGCCTCACCGAACGCGCCGAGCGTCTGGACACCGGCCATATCCTTGCGCTGAAGAGGAGCCTGGGAGTATGAGGATATTCGTCTACACCCTCGGCTGCAGGGTGAACCAGTGCGAGAGCGAGGCCATCGCACAGTCCTTTGCCGACAGGGGCCACACCATACTGGATTCCCATGAGGGGGCTGACCTGATCGTGGTCAACACCTGCACCGTCACAAGCAAGGCAGAGCAGAAGGCAAGAAGGGAGATCAGGCTGTTCTCCAAGTCGGCGCCGGTTCTTGTGACCGGATGCTATGCCCAGGTGAACCCCGCCGAGATAGAAGGCCTTGCGGAGAATGTGGTGGTGTTCCCGCTTATGCGGAAGCCGGAGCTTCTTGGCCTGGCACAGTTCATGGACCAGGCCGGAAATACGTCACAAAGCACCACAATCCTCCGGACAATCAGGGAATTCTCAAAGGAAAGACGGCAGGGATACGGGTCCCTGTTCGATTTCGCGCCCAGCGAGTTCAGCTACCACAGCCGGTCCTATCTGAAGATCCAGGACGGATGCGACAACAACTGCGGTTTCTGCCGTGTGCACATAGCAAGGGGTCCTTCCAATAGCCTGGATTCCGATGTTGTAGTGAAAAGAGCGTTGGAGATAGAGAAAAAAGGCTATCATGAGATAGTCCTGACAGGTGTGAACCTCACCATGTACGACCACACGGGAAAGGGCCTCGGGGGTCTTCTTCAGAAACTTCTGAAGGAAGTCGGGCCGGACATGCGCTTCCGTCTGTCATCCCTCGAGCCCGACCACATCGACGATCTTCTGTTAGAACAGCTTGAGGATCCAAGGATGCAGCCTTACTTCCACATCCCGATCCAGAGCGCGGCCGACAAGGTCATAAAGAGGATAAACCGCACGTACGACAGCTATCATCTGGAATACGTGATAACGCAGCTCAGGAGGATCAAGGACGATCCGTTCCTGGCCTGCGACATAATCACGGGTCTTCCCGGGGAAGGACCGGACGAGTTCGAGATCACCAGGTCTTTCCTTGAAAGGCACGGCTTCGCGCTCATGCATGTCTTCCCGTTCAGCCCCAGGCCCGACACGGCCCTTGCCGATGCCCGCGACAGGGCACCAGAGAGCGTGAGGGACGAAAGGGCCCTGATCCTGAGGAACCTTTCGGCGCAGCTCAACAGGTCCTATGTGGAGCGCCAGGTCGGCAAGACCGCCGAGGTGATCCTGGAGGGCCGCAGGGTCGGAAGATGGCACGGCATCACCGGCAACTACCTGAAGGTGGATGTCGCGGGTGCGCCCGACGATGCCTCTGTCGGAGACCTGTTCAAGGTCACCATAACATCCCCGACAAAAGCTGAAGTCCTGTCGGAAGTCATGGCGGAGGCCATCCGATGAGGATCCTCGAGTTCGACTGCCTGGACTCCACCAACCGCTATCTGATGGACCTGGCCAGGGCCGGGGAAGATGCAGGCACCGCCGTATGGGCGCACAGGCAGACAGGAGGAAGAGGCCGGCTGGGACGCATCTTCGCCTCTCCCGAAGGCGGCATCTACGTGAGCATACTTGTTCCGCTTGCGGATCCGTCGTCCAACGGCATCAACATCACCGCGATGGCCGGCGTCGCCGTTGTCCGCACGATAAAACAGGTGTGCGGCAAGGACTGCGGCATCAAATGGGTCAACGATATCATCTACAAGGGGCGCAAGGTCTGCGGGATACTGGCCCAGGCGTGCGGGGACAAGGCGGTGATCGGCATAGGTGTCAACCTGAAGACCGACATGCAACAGTTGCCGGAAGATGTCAGGGAAATCGCGACATCGCTCTACGGACCCGATGACGATGCCCCGGACGAGAGGGTATTCGTACAGACCCTGCTGGACAACGTCTGGAACCTCATAGGCGCGGACGGAGACGAATCCTGGCTGGCCGAATACAAAGGCTCTAGCACAATTGTCGGAAACAAAGTATTAATATTGAAGGCCGGAACCGTTACCGGTGAAGGTCTAGCGACTGGGATAGACGACTCATGCTTCCTGCATGTGGTCGGCGAAGACGGAAAGGAAACGGTCCTCTCGAGCGGAGAGGTCAGCATAAGGAAAGCAGATGATTGACAAAGCGCAGTGGAAAAACCTTGTTCAGGAAAGACTCCAGGGACTTTACGAGAAGTCGGGCCATGAGGGAAAGCTTCAGGACGTTGTGATCCAGGTTCCGCCCAAACCGGAACTGGGAGACCTGGCGTTCCCGCTCTTCGCCTACGCCAAGGCGTTCTCCAAGGCCCCCAACATCCTCTCGCAGGAGCTGAGCGCAGATATCAACGCCCTTGCCGACAAACCGGACGGAGAGGCTTTCGCCGCAGGCCCGTACATGAACGTGCGCCTGAACATGGACAAGATGGTGGCCGACCTTTACAGGCAGGTCATCGGAAGCGCCGACGGATTCGGCAAGACCGGCATCCTGGGCGGCAGGAAGGTCATGATCGAGTTCAGCTGCCCCAACACCAACAAGCCGCTTCATCTGGGCCATGTGAGAAACGACTGCATCGGCCAGAGCATGAGCCAGATCCTCAAGGCCGGCGGCGCCGAAGTCATGAAGGTCAACCTGATCAACAACCGCGGCGTGCACATCTGCAAGTCCATGCTCGCCTACAAGAAGTTCGGCAACGGAGAGACCCCCGAGAGCTCCGGAATCAAGGGCGACCATCTGGTGGGCAACTACTACGTGCGTTTCGCCCAGTGGGAGAAGGAGGTCCTGGACAGGGACACCGCGGCCTACGAGGCGCAGGGCATGTCGCATGACGACGCCGTGGCCAAGGCAAAGGCTGAGAACGGTCCGGACCTCGAGGCCCAGGCCATGCTCCGCGACTGGGAGAACGGTGTGCCCGAAGTCATCGACCTGTGGAAGATGATGAACAGGTGGACGCTGGACGGCGTCGACGAGACCTACAGGAACACCGGGATCTCGTTCGACAAGTACTACTATGAGAGCGACACATACAAGCTGGGCAAGGACAAGGTCCTTGAAGGTCTCGAGCGCGGTGTCTTCCAGAAGGCCGATGACGGTGCAATCTACATCGACAATGCCGATATAGGCCTTGATAAGAAGATCCTCCTGCGCAAGGACGGGACATCGATCTACATCACCCAGGACATCGGGACCGCGATCAACCGCCACGAGGACTGGCCGTTCGACAGTCTCATCTACGTTGTCGCCAGCGAGCAGAAGTACCACTTCAAGGTGCTGTTCCACGTGCTGGACAAGCTGGGCTATCCGTGGGCCAAGGACCTGCACCACCTCTCGTACGGAATGGTCTTCCTCCCCGAGGGCAAGATGAAGAGCCGCGAGGGCACGGTCGTTGATGCCGACGACCTGATCAAGTCGCTCACCGACATGGCCCGTGAGGAGATTGTCGACAAGGGACGCGAGGCGGACCTGGACGATGTGGACCGCACCGCGCACGACATCGCCCTGGGCGCGCTGAACTACTACATCCTCCAGTTCGACCCGAACAAGGACTTCGTGTTCAATCCCAAGGAGTCCCTGTCGTTCAACGGCAACACCGGCCCGTACCTCCAGTACATGGGAGCCAGGATATCGTCCATGCTGCGCAAGTACGACGAAGTCCGCAGCACCTACGACGGCATCGCGTTCGACCCGTCGCTCCTCACGCTCGAGGACGAAAGGGAGATCATCAAACTCATCGGCGCCTTCCCCGAGACCGTGGCCAAGGCCTGCCGTCAGTACGATCCCAGCGTGATCTGCTCGTTCCTGTACGACATCTCAAAGCTGTTCTCCCACTGGTACCACGACAACCAGATCCTCAAGGCCGATACCCCACAGCTCGTCAAAGCCCGTGTCTGCCTCTGCGAGATGGTGCTGCAGGTGATGAAGAACGCGTTCGACCTTGTCGGAATACCCTTCCTCGAGAAGATGTGAGCCGGCTGCTATTCGAACAGCACCAGGAGGCCGTCGGCGATTCGGTCGGTCTCCCATTCGGCGTCCTCGGACAGGACGGAGCAGATCTTGCGCATGACCGCGGCGGTCAGGAGGTCGGCGGCGAAGTCGGTGTCCCTGATGTCGAGCCAGCCGCGCTGGACACAGAACTCCAGGGCGATCCTGATGCGGGCGTTGATCATGGACGTTATCCTGCGGTTCTCCTGTGCGAACAGCTCATCGAACATGCCCATCTGCTGGACTATGGAGAAGTAGGATGATACGGGCTTTTGGGCGAACACGTCTATGATGTTGTCGAAAAGCGAGACCAGCATGCTGCGGGCGTCCTTCGCCTTGAAGTCCACGACGAAGGTTTTCTTCCCGAGCTCCTCGTTGCAGCGGCGCACCATGGCGTCCACAATCGCCTGCTGGCTTTCGAAATGGCTGTAGATGCTCGCCTTCCTGATCCCCACCTCAAGGGCGATGTCCGAAAGGCTGACGTTGGCCAGTCCCTTCTCCTCTCCCAGATCAAGCATGGCCGTGATGATGTCTTCCCTGGTGCTCATGGCTATAATTAAAACTACCGAACGGTAGTTAGTCAACAGCATTTTCTCCGGTTTCTTTCCCCTTTCTATGGAACAAACACTGCGGAGGATGTATAACGGACAGGCAAATCAAATTCAAAGGATGTGTTCAATGTACGCACTCGTAGAAATTCTTGGAAAGCAGTACAAGGCAGAAGAGGGAAAGACAGTCAGAGTCGATCTGGTCAATGCAGAGGTCGGCGCTCAGGTCACATACGATTCTGTGCTTGCAGTTGTCAAGGACAATGACGTCAGGTTCGGCGCTCCCTATGTTGAGGGTGCCAGCATTGTAGCCACACTCCAGTCCAACATCAAGGACGACAAGGTTCGTGTCTACAAGTATCACAGAAGAAAGGGATACCGCAGGACCCAGGGTCACAGGCAGCAGTATTCGATTCTCACGATCGACAAGATCAACGCTTAAGGGAGGCAATCAATGGCTCATCATAAAGGTGGTGGTTCATCAAAGAACGGAAGAGATTCTAATGCACAGCGTCTCGGAGTGAAGCGTTACGGTGGTCAGGTCGTCAAGGGTGGAGAGATCCTTGTCCGTCAGCACGGAACAAAGATCCATCCGGGCGAGAACGTCGGTCTGGGATCTGATTACACACTGTTCGCCAAGGTCGGCGGAAAGGTCCTCTACCACGCACGCAACAACCGCAACTACGTAAGTATTGTAGTGGAAGAGTAACCCAAGAGAAACAGACTCCATGTTCGGTTTTTCAGATGAAACCTATATCGACATTGCCTCCGGAAACGGGGGCAATGGTTGTGTCTCCTTCAGACGTGAGAAATTCGTCGAGAAAGGCGGCCCCGACG
Organism: Sphaerochaetaceae bacterium; assembly: GCA_045116915.1. GTDB lineage: Bacteria > Spirochaetota > Spirochaetia > Sphaerochaetales > Sphaerochaetaceae > UBA9732. The sequence continues at coordinate 32,356 of JBGUMQ010000082.1, forward strand.
GCGGTGACGGCGGCAAGGGCGGCGATCTTGTCTTTGTTGTCAAGGACAACCTCAGGACACTGGCCCATCTGAAGATAATCAGGACATTCCGTGCGGAAAACGGAAAGAACGGTAGCGGCGCACGCTGCTACGGCAGGAACGGGAAGGACATGGAGATCCCTGTCCCTCCCGGGACCGTCATAAAGGACGCCAATACCGGTGAGATCATCAAGGACCTCACCGGAACGGACCGCTTCGTGTTCCTAAAGGGCGGCCGCGGCGGACTTGGAAACTACCATTTCAGGACATCGACAAGGCAGGCTCCGAAGTTCGCGCAGCCCGGAGAGCCAGGAATCGAGATGAGGGTCGGCCTGGAGCTGCTGGTCATAGCGGACATCGGTTTCGTGGGATTCCCCAATGCGGGCAAGAGCTCGCTGATGAACATGCTTACCAATGCGCGCAGCAAGGTGGCCAGCTATCCGTTCACGACCAAGATCCCGCAGCTGGGCATGATGCGCCTGGGGGACCAGGATGTGGTGCTTGCCGACATCCCGGGCATAATCGAGGGTGCGAGCCAGGGAGCCGGAATGGGTTTCAAGTTCCTCAAGCACATCTCCAGGACGGGCGGGCTCGCCTACCTCGTGGACATGTCGGAACCCGACTGCCTGGACAAGTACGAGCTTCTCAGGCACGAGCTTGAGACCTATTCGCCGGACCTCGTGGAGAAGAAGGAGGTCCTGATAGGCACCAAGCTGGACGAGGAAGGCGCGCCGGAGAATTTCGAACGCTTCAAGGCCAAGTACAGCGACAAGACCGTGTTCGGCATGTCGATATTCGACGAGGAATCGGTCAGACCCATCATGAAGGCGTTCGTGGACATGCTGGGCAAAAGCGATGAGGAGAAGGGCTTCACGACCACTCCCGACACCGATGCCTGGTATCCCGAGACACAGGAGGAGTATGAGGGAAGATAAGACCGCGATCCTGGGAGGGAGCTTCGACCCGGTCCATCTGGGACATCTCTTCCTGCTGCATTGCGCCGTATCCATGACGGACTACACCTCATTCATCCTTATTCCGGCAAAGGTAAGCAACTTCAAGCAGGGCAACAGGCCCAAGGCGAGCGACAGCCAGCGTCTGGAGATGCTGGCACTGGCGCTTCAGGACTACCATGACATCTATCCCGGCGACAAGGCCGACATAAGGATATCGACCATGGAACTGGACAGGGGCGGGGTATCCTTCACGTCGGATACCATAAGGCTCCTCAAATCCGGTGCGGGTTGTGACGCAGCGGACAGGAGGATAGGCCTGATCATGGGGGACGACCATGTGGGAGGCCTGTCGCGCTGGCATGATTTCGGATATCTGAAGGAGAATGTCGAGTTCCTGATCTGCAGGAGGAATCCCGACGGCGGATGCTGGGACAGCCTCCCGGAGGGACTGTGCTACAGAAGGTTGGAGCCTCAGGAGCTTGCCCCGCAGTCGTCGAGTGCGGTCAGGTCCGATCCTGACGGGAACAGCGGATTCCTTTCCGCAAGGGTGGGCGCGTATGTCAAAGCCAACGGTCTTTACGTGTGAACAGCTTGATGAGCATCTGAGACACAGCGTCTCAGAACGCAGGTATCTGCACAGCCGGGGTGTGGCCGAAACGACGTCACGGGTGCTGGAGCATTTCGGCTGCAACGACTGGACCAGGACATGGAACGGCTTCGACGCCCCGAGGTTCTGCGGTCTGGCACACGACCTTGCCAGGGAGATGTCGGATGCCTCTCTTCTGGAGTATTGCAGTAAAAACAACATATACCTTTCAAAAGAGGACATCGCTGCACCGGTGCTGGCCCACGGAGTGGTGTCGGCGGACATCGCCGTGTCCCTTGTCGGAAGGTATCCGATGTCGTGGTACAAGGCCCTTTGCGTCCACACCACTGGAAACGCCGGGATGGACGACCTTGCGCTTGCGCTCTTCATTGCGGACTACATCGAGCCCTCCAGGAAGTTCATGACGGAGGAGAAGCGGGCTTTCTATCTGGGTTCGGAGAGCATTTCACAGTGCGCCTACAGGGTCCTGTGTGATATGATTGACCATTGGAGGCGGACGGGTTTCCACGATGCTTCCAGCGGATCGATGGCGATGAAGGAGTATCTTGAGAGGAATGCGCACTGCACCTATGAATAGAAGAAGGACATTCATAACGATCCTCATCGCCGTCCTCATGGTTCTTGCGCTCACGGGGTGCAGTTCGGGCCAGAACACGTGCTACTACGCGTATTTCGGCGACTGCGCCTACGCCCTGATATTCTCGCCGGACGGAGGCCGCCTGTACTGCATGGAACTCCCGCTGGAGCAGATACTCAGATGGGGAAAGGAGTCCGGACTGGATTCCATACCCATGGCCATGCGCAACTACGTGGGGCTCAAGGATAGCGGGTTCCTTCTTGGTACGACGGATTCGCTTGCGGTCCTGAGGGATATGCTGGATGCCATGGGATCGGAGAGCGATGAACAGCCGTCCGGGATGAAAAGGGTGGAGACGATGGTCTCCAAGGCAACGGTCCTGTGCAGGAAACCGTTGTGCGACAAACTTATACAGCTCTGCGGGCAGGATGTGGAGTCCCTGCTGAAGCTCCTTTCCGCGAAGAACCCGCAGTTCGTGTGCTACGATGCACACAGCATGTTCAATACAGATGATCTGAACTTCTCGCAGCGCTATTTCACGCAGTGGCTGGAGCAGGTTCTGGGAGGAAACACATGAAGGAAATCACAAGACGCCAGGCCGAACAGCTCTGCGCTTTTCTCAACGACCACAAGGGACAGGAGGTCACGCTCATCGACGTATCCGGGGATTGCTCGTGGACCGACTGCTTCATCATATGCACCGTGACCAGCCTGGGACACCTCAGGGGTCTCGCTCACGAGATCTGGGATGAGATCACAGGTCTGGGACTCGAGGTGCGCAACCGCCACAAGGCCGTAGGCGACGACGGATGGGAGCTGATCGACTGCGGGGACATCGTCATCCACTTGATGAGCCAGGAGATGAGGGATTTCTATTCGCTCGAAAGGCTGTGGCAGAAGTTCGGGAAATAATGCATATCCTGCCTCTATGGGTTTGAACAACAAGGCATGAATCACATCTTGAATTCATACCGAGTTCGGAATATCCTATGCCCATGGAGTACATAAGCACCAAGGAAGCCGCCCGCAAGTGGGGCATAAGCGAAAGACGCGTCAGATCCCTCTGCGCAGAGGGCAAGATCGAGGGCGCCGCACGTTGCGGCGACTGGGTATGGAGCATACCCGTGGGGACACAGAAGCCTGCCGACGGCAGGACCCTCAGGTACATGAAGAACCGTGCGCTCAGGACCGGCAACCAGGATTACCGTGAGGCGGACAAGCTGCGCGCGAGCTCCAACCAGGCCAGCCTCAGCACGGACAGGAAGGTCCAGATGGTCCTGGAGGCCCTGACCTACGACAACACCGAGATATCGCTTGAACAGGTGCTTTCCATATTCGACCTGCAGAACCAGAGCACCATCCCGCTCGAGAAGCAGATAATGGCCCTGAACATGAGGAGCGCGCTCTCCATGATCCCGTTCGACCTGAACGAGAAGAAGCTGTTGGACCTCCACAGCCGCCTGCTCATGTCCATAGACGAGCGCAACGCCGGCAGGTACCGCCTGGGCGGGACCGAGGCGGAGGAGACCGAGGCCATGTTCGGACAGTACTCCGGCCCGTGGTCGGTCCTGCATCCGGTTGCGCGTGCGGCATTCCTCTTCGCCGAGATCCTGAGGATCCAGCCGTTCGAGAAAGGCACGGCGGAGCTTGCGTTCGTCCTTCTTGCGAACGAGCTCTACAAGGCCAAGCTCCCGCCGGCACTGTTCGGCGAGAACCGCATCCCGGAGCTCAAGGCCGCACTGGCATCCACCGCGATCCGCGGCAACAGCCAGATGCTCGTATCCATGATACTGGACGCAGTGACGGGCAGCCGCCAGCAGTAATGACAACACTTTTCAGGAACGCCACGGTCGCGGACGGAACGGGAGCGGAGCTCTTCCGGGCCGATGTCCTTGTGCGCGACGATGTCATAGAATCCGTAGATACCGAAGGAAAACAGCGGCTGTCCGCAGACCGGGACATCGATGCATCATCATTTGTTTTGTGTCCGGGCTTCATGGACATGCATGCCCACAGCGACCTTGAGCTCATCCGGAACCCCTCCATGCCGTACAAGATCCAGCAGGGCATCACGTTCGACCTGTCGGGCAACTGCGGCATAGGGGTCTTCCCGTGGAGACCCGGCGACGAGCCCAGGTTCTTCGACATAATAGGCCACTACGACGACTGGGACTGGACGGATTTCAGTTCCTACCGCAGCCGTCTCAGGACCGGCATCAACTGCGGTTTCCTGCAGAGCCACAGCTGCCTGAGGATAAACGCCATCGAAGGCAATCCCAACAGGGAGGCGACATCAAATGAGATCGACAGGATGTGCCTGCTTCTGGACAAGTCCCTGGACCAGGGATGTCTGGGCTTCTCCTCGGGGCTCTACTATGCACCGTGCATGTATGCCTCAAGGCAGGAGATCGTGGCGTTGCTTTCGGTGGTCAGGAGCCACGATGCGGTGTTCTCCGTCCACCACAGGTGCGAGGGCGACGACATCCTGCCTTCCATCGACGAGATACTTTCTTATGTGAGTCAGACCGGCGTGAGGCTGGAGATTTCACATCTCAAGGCCATAGGCCGGAAGAACCAGGACAAGGTCCCGCAGGTGCTGGAGAAGATACACCGCATGCGCGACGAGGGCTTCGACATCGCCTACGACCAGTACCCGTACGAATACGGGAGCACCAGTCTGTTCAGCCTGCTTCCTCCCGATGTGCTGAGGAACTCGCCGCAGGACCTTTCGACTCTGCTGGAGAAGACGGCGCACGACAGGGCACTGAGGGATTCCATTGTGGATGAGATGATGCATCCGCATGGCTGGGACAGCATCGCCGAACTCTGCCCGTGGGAGGACATCAGCATTGTTACGATGGAGAGCTCCCCTCAGTTCAACGGCATGGACATGGCAAGCGTGGCAAAGAGCCTCTCGATGGATCCGTTCGACGCCCTGTTCCATCTGCTTGCAGGGGAGAAGGGCTACGCCCTGATGTCGGACATCACCCAGAGCAGGGAGAGCCTGGAGAAGATATTCGCCGACCCGCTGATGTGTTTCGGTACCGATGCCCTGTACACGGGGCCTTTCGCCCATCCCCGGAGCGCCAACGGTGCAATCCACATGCTGTATGAAAGATGCATCAAAGGTCACTATCCGTTCGAGGAAGTCATAAGGAAGATGACATCCGAGGTCGCTTCGAGGCTCCGGATCAGGGACCGCGGCATTATCAGGGAAGGCTTCAAGGCCGATATCGTCCTTTTCGATCCGTCGACCCTGAAGGACAACTCGGACATGGCCCATCCGTTCGAGATGTGCACGGGTCTGGAGGCTGTCATGGTAAACGGGGTGTTCGCCCTTGAGGGAGGGAAGCCGACGGGAAGCCTGTCGGGAGAAGTCGTCACAGGAAGCGTCTGATCGCCTCGGCCACGCCGCAATGGACGTTGTCCGCAGAAGTGACGTAGGAAACCCGGCTTTTTATGTCGTCCGGGGCATTGGCCATCGCGACCGATATGCCCGAGGCTTCGAACATGTCCAGGTCGTTGTAGTAGTCTCCTATCGACATCACATTGCATTTTTCGATGCCGTAGTGGCGGCAGAGGGCCTGGACGGCCGTGCCCTTGTTGATTCCCTTCGGAACGATCTCAAGGAACCTCGGGTCGGATTTGAAGCAGTCGATGGAGGAGTTGAACCTGGCGGCGATCCTTTTCTTCAGAAGGTCGGTGCGTGAGGGATCGGCCTGGACGCCGAGCATCTTGTTCGGGGCCTGTGAGCGGATGAAGATGTCCGTATCCAGGATGATGCCTCGGATTCTGGTGGCCCTGAATTCGGATTCGGCCCAGAATTCGTTGCCGGGATCAAGATACCAGCTGTCGTGGTGGTAGATGAAAAGGGTGCAGCCGATCTCACGCGCCATCGCGTTTATCTCCAGTGAGATATCCCTGTCGATGAAACTTTCCTCGATTATTGTCCCGTCCCAGTCGTGCACGATGCAGCCTCCAAGGGACGGGAAGGCATCGTGTACGCCGAGCCTTTCCATGTAGTCGCGCGTGGAGGGTGCGATGCGTCCGGAGTTGATGGCGATGTGGGCGCCTTTCTCGAAGTGCGCCCAGCGGATGGCCTCGCGGTTTCCCTCCGGGATGTTCTTGTCATCGTCGACCAGGGTGTTGTCCACATCTATGCATATGAGCTTTATCGGATCCGTATTCACGGGGATACCTTAGCATATCCCGTTGCTCCCGGACAACCGTGTCCGACCGCACCGGAGTGACCCGTTTCCGGCACACGGACAGAAAACGAAAAAAGTTTTGTAAAAATTTTTCAAAAAAAACAAAACATTTGAAAAAAGTTGACGTTGTATGAAGGGTATGGTATACCTTAATCAGGATATCGGTCCTAGTAGATTCGGGGAGATTGTAGCATGAAGAAACTGTCATTCGTTCTGGTGATATTCGCATTGCTGACTGTTGTCGTTGCAAATGCTTCCGACATCGGTCCACAGACTCCGGACATGCTTCCCGATGTCTATCTTTCGGATATTTCTTTAGAAGTTTCCTCAAATTTCTAAAAGAAGATTTTTTATTGCCCAGGGCAGGTCGGGTTCCCCGGCCTGCTTCTTTTTATTCCGGACATGGTCCGTCTTCAGAATATGAACTTTTGTGTAGTGACCGTCCCCGGCTATTGCACAAAGCCCCGGCGGGGTGTAAACAGGACACATGAAGCTGATTTATGTTGTGGAAGACCATCAGGTGATAAGGGAGGGTGTGCGCAGGTACCTCGAGCTTGCCGGCTACAAGGTGCTCGGGTTCGGGAACCTCGCATCGGTGCGCGATGCGTTCCGTGTGACGAAGGCGGACCTTCTGATCCAGGATGTGATGCTTCCCGACGGCGACGGGTTCGATTTCGTCAGGGAACTCAGGAAAGACACGGACATCCCTGTCATTTTCATGACGGCACGTGTGTCCGAGGAGGACCGCATACACGGTTTCGAGCTGGGTGCCGACGACTACATATCAAAACCGTTCTCCCCGAAGGAACTGGTGCTCAGGGTACAGGCCATTTTCCGCAGGGTCGACGGAGGCCAGGACGTGGACAGGGGCCACAGGCATCTGTACAGGGCGGAAGATGGCCTTCTTTGTTTCGACGAGATCGAGCACAAGGTCACCGTGGACGGACAGTCCGTGACGCTGACCGCCGCGGAGTGGAGGATACTGGGTCTTCTGATAGAGAACTCATCCAGGATCCTGCCGCGCGCGGAGATACTCAAGAAGTGCTTCGACTACACGTCCGAGTCCTATGAGAGGATCACGGACACCCACATAAAGAACCTCAGGGCCAAGCTCGGTCCGTATCCGTGGATAGAGACGGTGCGCGGCTACGGCTACAGGTTCATCGGCTGTCCGGCGGAGGAGAAGACCTGATGAAGAAGGCGTTCTTCCGCTATTTCATAAGCATCTTCTCCATCGCGGTCGCCGTGCTCCTGATCCAGTTCGGGGCCCTGATGCTCCAGTACAGGTCCAGCCGCGACAGGTGGATGAACGACATCTACGACGATTTCGTGCAGTCCGTGCAGCAGTCGATCACCGACGGCATGTTCACCGATTTCGGTCTGAACGGCCTGATGGCGGCCGTCTCCGGGATAGACGACGACCGTGTGAGCGGTTTCCTTCTGCGCGATGCGGACAACACTAACATGATGGCGTTCGGAAAGACATCCGACGGACGCATGCTGACATCGGTCTTCCCGGATTTCCAGATGATGCAGGGGCAGGGCCGGTCGTCTTCCGTAACGGTGACCGGCAAATACACCAGGATAGACCTCGCTTCCGAGTTCTCCGCCGACGGGGTCCATTTCACGATCGGGGATGTGACATCCGGAAGATCCACCACAATGCTTCCGGCATCGATGAGGAACCAGGGCGTGATAGGATCGATCGTCATCGCGTTCGACGGCACGGACGCGTTCATCATCGACCTGCTGACGTTCAACCCCAGGACCTACGAGAACTCCAAGGACATAATCAATTCCTGCATCCGCGGTCTTGTGATAAGCATCCCGGTATCGCTCGTGATAGCCCTGGTGGCGGCATGGACCGTGAGCTCGATCAACACGCGCTACATCAACAACGTCCGCAAGGCCCTGAACGACCTTTCCCGCGGCAAGACCAACGTCCGCGTCCCGAGGCAGGGCAACAGCGAGCTCAACGAGATATCGTCCGCGATCGAGGAGCTGGACAGGGACCTGCAGGCCAACGTCAAGAGCCGCAAGGCCTGGCTCAACAGCATATCCCACGACCTGAACACGCCGACTGCAGCCATGAAGATCATCATAGACGGCATGGTCGACGGTGTCTTCCCCGCCGACGGCACCACGCTGGGCGAGCTGCAGACGGAGAACGACAAACTTTCCGAGAGGATAGGGCGCGTGATCGAGTTCTCCACCCTGCAGGCGGATGAGAAGCCGGTGCTGGGGGATGTGGGGACGGACGACTTCATCGCGGATGTCCTCTCCGGATTCCCCGGATCGCCGGAAGTGCAGGCATCGGCCTCATGTCAAAGCATCAGATGCGACTGCTCCCTGATGGCACGCGCCGTCACGGAGATCCTGGACAACGCCGTCACCGCATCCGGGGACAGCGGGGAGCCGGTGGTCTGGACGATATCGGAAGAGGACGGGTCGTACAGGATTGAGGTGGTCAACCACGGACGCATTCCTGTCTCCATGGATGCCGATTTCTTCGAGCCGTGGGCACGCGGGGACTGGTCGCGCACAAGCGGGGGCCAGGGTCTGGGGCTCCCGATAGCATCGACCATAATGTTCCTCCATGGCGGGGAGATAAAGGTCGTTCAGAAGGATGACGACCATGTCGGTGCCGTTCTGAGCTGGCCCGCTCAGACCTGAAACACGAAGGACCTTATCTCCTCATAGAACTCGTCATATGTGGTGCACAGCCTGAGGTCTCGCTCCTGGAGCAGTATGTTGGCGGGTGCGCGGAACAGACATCCCTTGTCCGCGTTGCGGATCATGGTGAGGTCGTTGTAGCTGTCGCCGGCGGCGAATGTCCTGAAGTTCATGGACCTGAATGCGTCTATGGCCTTCCGTTTGCCGTCCTGCTGCCTGAGTTTCATGCCTGTGAGCATGTTGTTCTCGTCCACGATCAGGCTGTTGCAGAGGATGGTGGGCCATCCCAGCTGCTTCATCAGCGGTTTGGCGAATTCCGTGAACGTGTCGGACAGGATCACGACCTGTGTGATCTCGCGCACCTTGTCCAGGAACTCCCTGGCCCCGTCGAGCGGGCGGATGGTGGCTATCACGTCCTGGATGTCCCCGAGGGTGAGGTTGTTCTCCCTCAGGATGCCCATGCGGTATTTCATCAGCTTGTCGTAGTCGGGTTCGTCGCGCGTGGTGATCCTCAGCTGGGGAATCCCGGTTTTCTCTGAGAAAGCGATCCATATCTCCGGTACAAGCACACCTTCAAGGTCAAGGCAGATTATCTCCATGTCGAACTCCTGTGGTTTTTATTCTTCGATTCCGAGTGCGGAAAGCACGTAGGCGGTCACCCCATCCCTGTCTATCACATCGTCGTGCAGCTGCTTCCTGCTTCTGAGCGAGCTCAGGTTCGCGGGAACGGGTACTCCGGTGACCTCGCTGATCCTTTCTATCTGCGAGAACTCGTCCCCGCTGACCTCAAGGCCTATGGCCTCGGAGACCGGGGCGGGGAACTTGTAGGGGCTTGCCGTGGACAGCACGACCAGCGCGGTGCCGTCGTCCACATACTTCCTGTAGTCTCCGGCGGCCTTGATCCCGACCGCGGTATGCGGGTCGCAGAGGTATCCGTACTTCTTGTATGTCCTGCCGATTGTCTCTATGGTCTCCTTCTCCGTGCAGCAGTATGCCTTGAACGTGTCCGTTATTTCCGCCAGCACGTCATCGGGAACGGTGAAGCTTCCTTTTTCATTCAGGTCCTTCATCCAGGCCTTGACCCGGTCGGGATCGCATCCGCAGGCCAGGAAGAGGAGCCTCTCCAGGTTGGATGACACGAGTATGTCCATGGAAGGGGAGCTTGTCCTGTAGAACGGGCGCTCCCTGTTGTAGAGGCCGGTGGTCAGGAAATCCGTCAGGACCCTGTTCTCGTTGGATGCGCAGACAAGGTGCCTCACGGGAAGGCCCATGAGCTTTGCGAAATAGCCGGCCAGGATGTCGCCGAAGTTGCCGGATGGCACGACGAAATCGATCATGTCTCCAAGGGCGATCCTGTTGCGGTCCACAAGGTCGGAGTAGGCCTTGAAGTAGTAGACGACCTGCGGCGCGAGACGGCCGATGTTGATCGAGTTTGCCGACGACAGCGTCTTGCCGGCTTTGGCCAGGCTCTCCATGGAATTGATATGGGCGAACGTCTTCTTCACGGCTGTCTGGCAGTCGTCGAAGTTGCCGCGCACCGCGCAGACCCTGACGTTGGATCCTTCCTGAGTGACCATCTGGGCGCGCTGGACCGGGGAGACGCCTCCGTCCGGGTAGAACACGATGATACCGGTACCGGGGACGTCGTGGAAGCCTTCCAGAGCGGCTTTCCCGGTGTCTCCGGATGTCGCGGTCAGGATGATGGTCTCATCCGTGGCTCCGGTCTGCTTTTTCGCGGCTGTTATGAGCTGGGGGAGCATTGAGAGAGCGACGTCCTTGAATGCTGATGTGGGGCCGCGGAAGAGCTCCAGCACGTACAGGTCGCCGACGTCCTTCAGCGGAGTAAGGTCTTCGGTCTCGAACTTGCCGGTGTACGCCTTCCTGACCAGATCCTCCATGCCGTCGAATTCCGGCAGCAGGTGGCCCAGTATCCTGCGGGCCATCTCAAGGGTGGAAAGGCCTATGACCGACTTCCAGTCGAACGGGGAGGCGAGTATCTCAGGGGAGATGAAGAGGCCTCCGTCGGGGGCGATGCCGTAGAGTACGGCGTGCAGTGAATCGCAGCTGAAGCTGCTTCTTGTGCTTCTGTATTCCATATGCGGTCCTCAGTCTATCGCTGTGAGTTTCGTGTTCTCCACGCCCGTACAGGCATCGATATCCGTGATCAGTCCTGGGACCGGTCCGGGCATCCCGCTTATGTCGAGCGTGATGGTGACGCTTGCCTTGCCGTGTACCGGCAGGCTCTGCGTGATGGTCAGGATGCTGGCCCCTGCGTCTGAGATCACCTTGAGCACATGGCTCAGGATACCGGTCTCGTGCGAGAGCAGCATGGAGATGACCGCCTTGCGGCCGTCGGAGATGTGGACGGGCTCCAGGATGTAATCCTTATATTTGTAGAACGTGCTGCGGGATATGCCGGCCATCCTCGTGGCCTGCATGACGTTCCTGGCCTTTCCCTCCTCGAGCAGGTGCTTTGCCTCCAGCACCGACTCGAAGTAGTCGGGAAGTATGCTCTTGTGGACTATCAGGTAGTTTTCAAGCATTTTTCACTCCGCATCTTGCATTTCAATTGCACCGTATGATACATTGTCCCCGATAAAAAGACAAGTGTTTTCAGCACGCGTACAATTTTAAAAATCTGTTTTTACAATCGGGAGACATATATGAAGGTTTCGGTTCTTGGCCATGGTATCGTAGGCAAGGGTGTGTGGGAGATGCTCAAGGGCAATCCCGCTTATGAGATCCGCAGTGTCCTTGTGAAGAAAGGGGAGAAGAGTGCGGACTTCATGACGGAGTCGTTCGAGGATGTCCTCAACGACGACTCGGAGCTCGTCATCGAGTGCATGGGCGGCATAGACCCGGCCTACGAGTTCACATCAAGATGCCTGGAGGCCGGGAAGAGCATCATCTCATCCAACAAGGCCCTTGTCGCCGCGCACGGCATAGACCTCATGGAGATCGCGCGCAGGAAGGACAGGGCGTTCATCTTCAGCGCCGCCTGCGGCGGAGCCATCCCCATACTGCAGAACCTCTGCCTCGCAAGACGCACGGACCGCATCGTCTGGGCCGGCGGAATCCTGAACGGAACCACGAACTACATCCTGGACTCCATGGACAGGAGGGGCCTGGGCTTCGACGAGGCGCTGGCCGAGGCCAAGACCCTGGGCTATGCCGAGTTCGACCCCACCGCCGACATCTCCGGCATGGACACGCTGAGGAAGATCATGCTCATCAGCATGGTGGCTTTCGACGTCCTGCCCAATTCCGACTACAACATCGAGGGCATCACCGACGTCACGGCACTGGATTTCGCCGTGGCCAGGGAGTATGGATGCACCATCAGGCTCATAGGGAAGTGCGGCCTTGCCGAATCCGGGAGGCTCTATGCATACGTCCAGCCCATCCTGTGTGACGGAACATCGGCCTATGCGGGCATACGCAGCAACATCAACCTGGCACGCTACGAGGGGCAGAACTCCGGCGTCATGTCGTTCATGGGACAGGGTGCCGGAAGATATCCGACCGCATCTGCCATACTGCGTGACGTCTCGTCCGTGACCGACGGCCAGAAGCAGATGCTCACCGACAAGTGCCTGGTCGGCTTCCCGTACAACAACTGCGGCGAGTGTTCCAGGAACTACTTCATCAGGACCGATTCCGGCGCCGATTCCCTGAAGGCCGCCGTACCCGTCGGACGCATCCTCTGCGAGAAGGAAGACTTCACGTACGCGGTCACCGGCAGCATCACCGTCAAGGCCATGCACGATGCCGTGGCCGAGCTCAGACGCCACGGCGCCAAGGTGTTCTTCGCCGAGACCTCCGTCTTCAACAAGGAGGCCCGCGCATGATCAAGGTTGCCAAATTCGGCGGATCATCGGTTGCGGATGCGACCCAGTTCCGCAAGGTCAAGTCCATAATCGATTCCGATCCCTCACGCCGCCTGGTGGTCGTGTCGGCCGCAGGCAAGAGGGATTCGAAGGACCACAAGATCACCGACCTCCTGTACCTGTGCCATGCGCACCTGACATACGGGGTGTCGTGCGACGAGATCTTCGACCGCATCCGCGGACGTTTCATCGAGATCAGGGACGACCTGGGACTGACCTACAGGATAGAGGACGACCTGGATGCCCTGAAGGCCAAGCTGAACAGGGACATCTCCATAGACGAGCTTGTCTCGCGCGGCGAATACCTGACATCGCGCCTGATGGCCGAGTTCCTGGGCTACACCTTCATGGATGCTTCCGAGTGCATATTCATGGACTATGACGGCAGATTCCTTCCGGAAAAGATCTCACAGGCCATCGAAAGCGTGTTGAAGGAAGAGAAGGGTATTGTCATCCCCGGCTTCTACGGGGTGCTGCCGTCGGGCAGGATCAAGGTCATGAGCCGCGGCGGAAGCGACATCACGGGATCGCTTGTGGCGGCCGCCTGCAACGCGGACCTCTACGAGAACTGGACCGATGTGTCCGGAATCCTCATGGCCGACCCGCGCATAGTGGACAACCCCAGCCCGATCTCGGAGATCACGTTCGCCGAGCTCAGGGAACTGGCGTACATGGGTGCGTCAGTGCTCCACGAGGACTCGGTGGCTCCGGTCAAGGAGATCGGTATCCCGCTGAACATCCGCAACACCAACGACCCGTCGCACCCGGGAACCATGATCGTGGAGAAGGTCAGCCGCAACGAGTCGGACGAGGACCGTTTCATAACCGGCATCTCCGGAAAGCGCAACTTCCTCATCCTCACCGTGACAAAGCGCATGGGCGGCTCCAACGAGACGCTGCGCGATGTGCTCGAGATCCTGGACCGGCACAAGGTGCAGGCGGAGCACATCTCCATGGGCATAGACCAGTTCGCCCTGGTCGTATCGCAGGCCAGCACGGGTGAGGCTCTCTATGAGATAATCAGTGAGATTCGCGGCAAATGCTCGCCCGACGATGTGTCCGTGCAGGACAACATAGCGCTGGTCGCGGCCGTCGGACGCAAGATGATCTTCCGACCCGGCATATCGGGCAAGCTCTTCAACGCACTCGGAAAGGAAGGCATCAACATCCGCACCATCGCGCAGGGCTCGGACGAGCTCGCGATCATAGTCGGTGTGGACAACAGCCAGTTCGAGACTACGATAAGGGTCCTCTACAACAGCTTCGCAGGCTGAGGCGGATCAGAAACCGTCCCCGTCCCCGTCGCTGTCGACATAGAAGCCGTTGCCGAGCAGGTCGTCATCGTCCTCATCATCCTCGTCATCGTCCTCCCAGTCCTCGAAGTCCCCTACGTTCGGGGCGTCGTACAGGTCGTGGATCTCCTCGTCATCGTCGAAATCGTCGTCGAAGTCGTCTTCCTCGTCGTCGAGGTCGTCCTCATCGAAGTCGTCCTCCTCGTCGTCGAAATCGTCATCGTAGTAATCGCCGTACGGGTTCTTTCTGCTGGGCATTGTCTACCTCCTGGCCGGGCCAAGTAAAAGGATAAGTCCCCCGGATGCGCGATGTCAATTGAGTTTTTCCCGACTAGACATTATACTTGAAGCACACTTCCTGACAGAGGAGACACTATGAAGAGAAACAAATCATTTGCCCTTGTTCTTTTCGTCGTTCTCGCACTTGTGGTCACAAGCTGCAGCACGACAATCGGAATCAGCAGACTCGTACCTGCGAAGGTTGATGTCAGCGGTTACAAGACAATCGCCGTCAGGACGACGATTGACGAAACCCACTGGAAACAGCCCTCGTTCTACAACTCCTACATTCCGTTCGTATCCGTAGACCAGCTTTACTGGCAGTACATGTCAATGCGTTCCTATCTTGACTTCGACGCATCCAGCGTCATCACGAACGCAGCCAGCGACATGATTCTCAAGGCGGTCAACACCGGATTCTTCACCATCGCCGAGCCCAAGCTCACCGATTCGCTCATCAACGTCGGACAGTACAACGGAAACCTCCGCCAGACGCTCATGGACAATCATATCGATGCCGTCCTGACGACCAGGATCACCGCGATGAACTACGACGAGTACATCACCGCCGAGCGCGACAGCTACCAGTCCGTGGACAAGGATGGAAAGAAGTACTACGCCATCAAGTTCTACCTGGTGCAGAAGTATTCCATGTCGATTTCCTACACGCTGTCGGATGTCGAGAACAACAAGATCATCGCAAGCAGCGTCTTCAACTCGGACAACAAGCAGGTCAAGACCAAGATCGGTCAGACGGTCAGTGAGAAGGGCGACTACAAGGCCGAAAGCTACTACAGCATCGAAAGCGCATCGAACCTGCTCAAGTCGCTGGTAAAGAATTTTGCCGACAAATTCCGCAACGAGCTGTCTCCGCACTATGTGACAAGCTATTTCGACTTCATGCCGAACAAGCCGGAGATCAAGAGCCTCAAGCCCGCCTATGATGCAGTGGACAACGGCAACTACCAGACCGCCCTGACGATCTTCTCTGACGAGTACGCAAGAAGCGGACACGTGGCATCCGGATACAACGCGGCCATCCTGTACTTCGCCCTCGGACAGTACCAGAAGTCCTACGACCTGTGCAACGACCTGTACAGGAACCATGGCAGCGCCGACGCACTCGACCTCATGAACACACTCAAGAGGATCGCGGCGAGCGAGAAGGCGGCCGAGCAGCAGATCGAGAGCACCGAGAAGTCCGGCGGTTCCTCCACAGGCGGCGGAGTCATCGGAATCTGATGCTTTTCGTCATAACAGGCAACGGGAAAGGCAAGACGACATCCTCCCTGGGCATGGTTTCCCGTGCCCTGGGGCAGGGGATGCGCTGTGCCGTCATCCAGTTCCTGAAATCCAATCCCGCGGCCCTGGGCGAGTACAGGACATTCACCGCTCTCGGTGTGGACTGGGAGTCCCGGGGCAGGGGTTTCCTGTGGGACCAGAAGGATCTGGAACCCACAAGGGAGGTGTGCCGCCGTGGCTGGGAGAGCTTTGTCTCGAAGGCCTGCAGCGGCACATACGGCATGATTGTCCTTGATGAGTTCACGTACGTGCTTTCGTTCGGACTCCTGGACAAGGGCGAGGTTCTGGGGTTCCTCGCATCCCACATCCATACGGAAGGCTTCCCGCACGTGGTGGTCACGGGCAGGAACGCTCCGGCGGAGCTCGTGGAGATTGCCGATACGGTCAGCGAGATAGCCGAAATCAGGCACCATTTCCGCTCCAACGGCGGGAAAACGGTCAGAGGAATCGAGTTCTGACCGGTTTTGATGGCCTATTATGGCCTGATTTGCGAAAATTCTCGGTTTTATTGACAAAACACGTGTTACAGGCCATTGTTTTCAGCAAACGATGGCCTGATTATTATTTCTTAACATTCTTCTTCCATTGTTTTTCATTTTCCTTTAGAATCTAAATGATATGAACCTCATGGACTTCCATTCCCATCTGTTGTTCGGTGTCGACCACGGCGTCCAGACCCGCGATGTCTACAGGGCACTCCTCCTGGAGTACAGGAAGTACGGCATCGGGACCCTTGTGCTGACACCCCATCTGTTCCACCCGACGGTGAAGACGCTGGTTGGGAACATAAGGGAGAACTTCCGCCTCGCATCCGAGGATGCGGAGAAGGTCGGGATGAAGGTCGTCCTCGGAGCCGAGCTCTATCTGGGAAGCCAGATGGAGGTGAAGACGATTCCGGTCGCCGGAAGGTATGCCCTTGTGGAGCTGCCCGTGGACGAAAAGCCCATGGGCCTGGACCGCAAGCTCCAGCAGCTGCTGGACCAGGGACTGGAACCCGTCATAGCCCACGTGGAACGCTACAGGTGGCTCAGACCGGGGAGTGAGACGTTCGACATGTTCGTGGATATGGGTGCCTGGATACAGGTCAATGTGTCAGGCATAGAGAATAAGACCGCAATGCCGTACATCCAGCGGGATCTCGTGGACATCATCGCAGATGACAACCACGGGGACATGGGTCTTCCGAAGAGGCTGAGGGCCTGTCTCGACGCCTATCCGGGGATCTGTGCCAGGATGGATTCCATGGTGATCTGACATTGCACCCGTAAAGGAGGCCGATAGTGCTTATTGATATTACAATGGCCAATTTCAGGTCGATCAGGGATCCGCAGACAGTTTCCTTCGCGGCCCTGAAGGACAAGAGGATGGACCAGACCAAGGTCCAGATTGTCTCGGACAAGATGAAGGTCCTCAGGACGGCAGCCGTCATAGGACCCAACGGTGTCGGAAAGAGCACCGTCGTCAGGGCCCTTGAAGCTGTCAAGGGACTGATCACCGCTGAGGCCGATGAGGAGAATCCGCTCAGGAGGGTCCTCGCAGGTTCGCTGTTCGCATACAACGATGTGAAGAACCAGCCGGCCGAGTTCACGCTCAGGTTCCTGCTCAGGGACTATGTCTCCGAGGAAGAGCCGGAGGTTTTCGCCACATACACGCTGAAGGCCGACCTGGACCACATCTGGGAGGAGAAGCTGTACTACAACTTCGGAACATCGCGCAAGCTCATGTTCGACAGGGTCGCCACGGCATCGCTGGACGACGAGGTCGCGTACGAGGTCCGCTGGGGAAAGCTCTACAGGGGCGACAAGAAGAGGAACGAGAAGGCTGTCGACTGCAGGCACTCGTTCATCAGGAACGCCGCGGAGAAGGGCGGTGAGACCTGTTCCGAGATCTACAGATGGTTCACCGAGGTCCTGGACATCCTGCCCATGGGTGTCGGATCCTCATCCGAGCGCTACATCGCATCCATGCTCAACGCACATCCGGCATGGAAGGACCAGCTGATCAACTTCTTCTGGAGCATGGACGTCACCGACATCAGGGACATCAGGGTCGGTTACAGCAAGGACGGAAAGTTCGTCCAGTCCAACGAGGGCGACATGATCGTATTCATCCACACCAACAAGTCCGCCACGATGACATGCCTGTACGCCAAGGAAAGCCTCTCCATGAAGAGACTCTCGCTCCTTGCGCTGGCGTTCTTCGAGGCCTTCACGAAACCCAAGGTGCTGATCGTCGACGACTACGGCATGTTCCTCCATCCGGAGGTCCTGATCTACCTCACGAGCGTGTTCACCAACGGATGCAGACGCGCCAGCCAGCTGTTCGTCGCGGACTGCAACCCGACGCTGCTGGAGGACGGACTCCTCAGAAGGGACAGCATCTACTTCGCCGAGAAGGACAGCGTGGGCTCGACGGTCTACTATCCGCTCAGCGACTTCAGAATCGGGGCAAACGGAAAGATCCGTGCCATGTATGAGAGCGGTGCTTTCGGAGCACTTCCGATCACGAGCGAATTCCGCTTTGTCAACGAGGAGGCATGAGCATGACCAGAAAGAGAACACCGGTACTTCCCAAGAAGACGATCCTCATCGCTACCGCCAACGCAGGCATGGCAGCTTATTTCTCAAGAGTCAGGAAGGACTGCAGATACGTCAACATGACTGTCGAGTATCTTCCCGCCGACTCGCTCGAAGGTCTGATCAAGGCCACGGGCAAGGCCCGCATCGCCGGCAAGTTCGCATCGGCATGGGCAGTGTTCGGACTCGATGACTTCGGCATCAAGCCGTCCGCACTCGCCGGGGCACAGGAACTGGCCGACTCCAGGAAGGTCAAGCTCGGATGGACGACTCCCAACCTGAGCATGTGGCTCTTCCTGCACCTGAAGGACCTGAACATGTACGTGGACAGCGCGGCATCGTTCGACCAGGCCCTGGCCAAGGTGTTCCCGGGATACAAGCCCACCGCCGAGTACCTGACCAACGAGGGACGCGACATCCATCTCAGGCTGTTCTCATCCTTCAGCAAGGCCGTCCTGAACGCAGCAGCATACAACAGGATCGCCGAGAAGAAGAACGGCGTCGTCGCGACCACCTTCGTACAGATGTACGAGGACATCAAGGAGATCTGCGGAGAGGCCGACCTGTCCCACAACAACAAGGTCCTGGCACAGTGACCGACCGATGAACGGATTCCTTCTGTTCTCATTCACGGCATCCATTGCGGTGTCATGCATGGCGCTCGCGCTGGCGATAGCGTCGCAGATCCTGCATAAGACGGCCTGGGGCGGCAAGTACATCGTCTTCCAAAGCTGTCTTATCGGGATCATGTCGCTGTACATGGCCTCCAAGCTCTCGCTGTTCTTCATGCCGGAGAACCTCTACGGCGTCTTCAACTTCATCTTCCAGACGGCGATGATGGCGAGCATGGGTTTCGTCATCGTCTTTTTGCCGTTCTTCCTGAGCTGGGTCATCGCCAAGCCCTGGCGGAAGCTGGAGACACTGTGGTTCACGCCGCCTGCCCTGGCCTATTTCGGACTGGGGCTGGCCTCCCTGATCGTGCGCGACGGGACGCTGGAGTTCTGGGCCAGGACGGCGCAGACGCTGATCTTCCTGGGCATGTACATCTACTGCATCGTCACGCTCTGGGTGAACCTCAAGAACATCGAGGACCATTCCTCAAGGGGAGTGGCGCTTTCCATCAACATCGTGAGCCTGGCGCTCATACCGCTTTCGGTGCTGTCCCTGTACGTGGAATGGATAGCCGATTTCAGCTACCCGGTCTACGTGCTGGCCTTCTCGATAATCATCCTGGTCTACAACTACACCAGGTTCGGACTGGACAGGCAGGCCGCCGAGCGCAAGACGGAACTGGAGCTGGAGAGCCTTTCCAGGTACAAGATCTCCGAGCGCGAGTTCGAGGTCATACAGCTTATCTGCGACGGGTGCACCAACAAGGAGATAGCGGCGCAGCTGAACATCTCCGTCAACACGGTGAACAACCATGTGGCCAACATCTTCAGCAAGATGGGCGTGAGGTCCAGGATAGACCTCCTGAAGGCCGTGAAAGAGGGTCCCTGGTCATAGGGACCCCGCTTTTTTATATATTCACATTACATATTCGCATACATTGAAAGAAACTCTGTTTTACGGTACAAATATACAGTCATGGGAACACCCGTGTGGAGATCGATATGAGTGTAAGAGTCAGATACGCACCATCGCCGACAGGGCTTCAGCACATCGGCGGTGTCAGGACAGCGCTTTTCAACTATTTCTTCGCCAGGAGCAACGGCGGGAAATTCATCCTCAGGGTCGAGGATACCGACCGCGAGCGCTACAGCGACGAGTCCCTCCAGGACCTTTACGACACACTGGACTGGCTTGGCGTGAAGTGGGACGAGGGTCCCGTCGTCGGCGGTCCGTACGGTCCGTACATCCAGAGCGAGAGATTCGCCATCTACCAGGAATATGCGAAGAAGCTCGTGGACATGGGCAAGGCCTACTACTGCTATTGCTCGGCCGAAAGGCTCGAGGCCCTCAGGCAGAAGCAGATAGAGGAGAAGAGTCCCGTCCAGGGCTACGACGGACACTGCCGTGACCTCACGGCCGAGCAGAGGGCCGAGCTCGAGGCCCAGGGTATAAAGCCCGTCATCAGGCTCAAGGTCCCCAGAGAGGGAAGCACGACATTCCATGATGTCCTGATGGGCGACATCACCAGGGAAAACAAGGACATCAGCCCGGATCCGGTCCTGCTCAAGTCCGACGGATTCCCGACATACCATCTGGCCAACGTCATCGACGACCACCTGATGGGCATAACCCATATCATGAGGGCCCAGGAGTGGATCCCCTCCGGACCGCTGCATGTGATCCTCTACGAGGCATTCGGCTGGGAGGTCCCGACCTACTGCCATCTGCCCATGGTCATGGGGAACGACGGACACAAGCTCTCCAAGCGCCACGGCTCCACCAGCGTCAGGGATTTCAGGCAGAAAGGCTATCTGCCGGAGGCCCTGCTGAACTACGTGAGCCTCGTGGGCTGGTCGTACGACGGTGAGAAGGAGTTCTTCACACGCGAGGAGCTGGAGCAGTGCTTCTCCTTGGAGAAGATCAACAAGGCTCCCGGAGTCTTCGACTACCAGAAGCTCGACTGGTTCAACGCCCAGTACATCCGCCGCAAGGGGGATGCCGAGCTGGCCGCCCTCCTGATGCCCTACCTGAAGGACGCCGGTCTTCTGGACGGCGGCGCCGAGGCGTTCGCCCGGCTGGAGGCGTTCGTGCCGGGAATCCGCGACAGGATCACGCTGCTTTCGGACATCGTCCCGATGTGCGCCTTCCTGACGGACCAGGGCGAGCCCGATGTCGCGCTGCTGATCCCCAAGAAGATGGATGCGGCCGGGACA
>JBGUMQ010000083.1:0-22061 GCA_045116915.1 Sphaerochaetaceae bacterium
GGAAAGATCCGCCGGCAGTCCTGCCTGCGGTCCGGGGCGCCTTTGAGATAAAAAGGGGCGGAGAATCTCTCCGCCCCGAAACATGTCTTAATACGCTTTGTTATGCAGCTTTTGCCTTCTTTGCGCTTCTGAGGAAGATCGCCAGGAACAGGACTGCTGCAATGATGCCGGCCGGATAGGCCGCCATGGTATTGTTCTTCAGTGCCGGGATCATGCCCAGACATTCCGGTGCCATGAAGAAGTAGGTAATGGATACAGCGCTCATAAATACTGCCGGGACTGCGCAGATCAGGTAATTCTTTCCTTCCTTTGCCAGGTACATGGCACCTGCCCAGAGGACGATCATAGCCAGGGTCTGGTTGGTCCAGCTGAAGTATCTCCAGATGACAGTGTAGCTCAGAAGGCCCAGGGTATTGCCGAATCCCAGGAATGCACCGATGCCCAGGACAGGAATGCAGAGCTTCAGGCGGTTGGCGTAGGACTCCTGATCGATCTTAAACCAGTCGGAGAGCGTCAGTCTTGCGGAACGGAATGCCGTATCACCGGAAGTGATGGGGCAGGCGACAACGCCCAGCATGGCCAGGATCACGCCCACAGGGCCCATGGTCTTGATGCAGACATCATAGATGGCTGCGGACTGGCCGTCGGCAAGGATCTCGGCCAGGCCTGTGTTCTGTCCGCCTGTGACCGCATACAGGGAGCAGCCTGCCGCGGCCCAGATCAGAGCGATGCAGCCTTCCGCTACCATGGCGCCGTAGAATACGAAATGTCCCTGACGTTCAGACTTGAGGCAGCGGGCCATCAGGGGAGACTGGGTCGAATGGAAGCCGGAAATCGCGCCGCAGGCGACCGTGATGAACATGAAGCTCCAGACGGGAGTTCCCTGCGGATGCATGCTGCCAAAGTGGGTAAAGATCTCGGGAATGGCGTATCCGTTGACGGGAATGCCGATGGCAACGCCGATGGCCATGACGATCAGACAGATACCGAAAACGGGATAGATCTTTCCGATAATCTTGTCGATGGAAATAAATGTGGCAATGAAGTAATAGAGCAGGATAATGCCAAGCCATACGGTGGTCTGGGCGAAAGGACCGCTCACGCCCTTCTCTGTAAGCAGCTTTACGATCAGGCCTGCCGGTCCGACTGCAAATACAGTGCCTACCATGATCAGAAGAACGACTGCGAATACACGCATGATGGTCTTCATGACCGGTCCCAGATAGATGCCGATGACCTCGGAAATGGATGCACCGTTATTTCTCTCGGAAAGCATGCCGGAGAAATAATCGTGTACAGCGCCTGCAAAGATCGTTCCGAAAGTGATCCAGAGGAAAACGATCGGTCCCCACAGGGCTCCCTGCATCGCACCGAAGATCGGTCCGAGGCCGGCAATATTCAGAAGCTGTACCAGAAACAGTTTCCATGCCGGAAGTACAACGTAATCAACGCCGTCGTTGATGGCTACAGCCGGTGTTTCGCGGTCATCCGGCGCGAAGGTATTATCTACCATCCTGCCGTAAGTAAAATAACTGGCCACGAGCAGCGCCAGACAGATCAGAAAACTTAACATGACATATCACCTCCATTTAAAAAACTTTAAGTTTTCTGTTTCCTGACACTTTTGGCATAATGCCAGGTTTTCGATTAAGATTCTAGACCTGTTTATGCAGAAAGTCAATTTTTTACCATCTGATTTTCCGGAAAAGGATTCATTCAGCTGCCTTTTTCTTATATGTCAGCTCCACATCATAGCCGAGCTCGTCCATCATCTTCACGAAGGTCTTATTCACGATCTGCTCACGGCCCTTGGTGATGCGGTTCATTTATGTGTTAGTAAACATACGGTCTCGCAATGCGGGGTCTGCGGGAACATGTCGACGGGTTGGGCGCCGACCATGCGGTAGGGGCCCATCTTCGTCAGGTAGCGCAGATCCCTTGCAAGGGTCTCGGGGTTGCAGGAGATGTAGATGACCGTCCCCGGAGACAACTTGATTACGGAAGACAGGAACCGCTCGTCGCTGCCGCTTCTGGGCGGATCCAGGAAAACGACATCGGCATGTTCGCCGGCCTTCGCCATCTTCTTGAGCTCCTCACTCGCATCGGCACAGATGAAGGAGGCATTGACTATGCCGTTCAGACGGGCGTTCCCAACAGCATCCGCAACCGCGGAAGGGTTGAGCTCAATGCCTGTCACATTGCCGGCTCCCCACGATGCCGCAATCAGTCCGATGGTCCCGGTACCGCAGTATGCATCGATAACTGTCTCGTTACCCTTGAACCGGGCCATTCTCATTGCTATTGTGTAAAGTCTTGCAGCCTGGGTGGCGTTGACCTGGTAGAAGCTTTTTGCGGATATCCTGAAGCGAAGGCCGCACAATGCGTCCTCTATCCAACCCTCTCCGAAAAGCACTGTGCACGGGCCGTCGGAAAGAACCATGGAGGTCTTCTGGTTGTTTATGTGAAGGAGGACTGTCCTGACGGAAGGATGCTTTTCCACGAGCGTGCGGATAAAGGCATCCTTGGGTTTGAACGTGCGGCTTCCGGAGACGAGGACCACCAGGGTCTGGTCTGTCGAAACCGCTCTTCTGACGAGCACATGGCGGATCACACCGGTTCCGGTGTCTTCGTCGTAAGCCGGTATTCCGAAGCTTTTCAGGAGCTCCCGGATGGTGGAAATGACGGCATCGGCCTCCATGTCCTCAAGCATGCAGTCCCTGACGGGGATGAGTTTGTGGGTGCCCTCGCGGTAGATGCCGCTGACCAGGTTGCCGCTTCTGTCCGTTCCGAAGACGGACTGGACCTTGTTGCGGTAGTTGAACGGGTTCTCCATCCCGATTATCGGCGCGACGGGCCCGAACGGCCTGAGGAGGGAGTCGACGTACTGCTGCTTCCTCTCAAGCTGTTTCGAGTATTTCACACCGTTGTAGGCGCAACCTCCGCAGGAGCCGGCCTTGGGGCACATCCTGGCCATCGTGTACTTACTTTATGTCGGCTGCGATCTTCGACGCCAGCGCGGCGTTGTTCAGGACAAGCCTGATGTTGGACTCGAGGCTGTCGCCGCCTGTGAGCTTCTGGACCTTGTCCAGCAGGTACGGGGTGGTCTCCTTGCCGCGGATTCCGAGCTTGTTCATCTCCGCAATGGCCTGGTCGATCGCCGCATTGATACGGTCGGGATCCATGCTGTACTGCTCCGGGATCGGGTTGGCGACGATGAAGCCACCCTTGATGCCGAGCTCGTTCTTGGTGTTCCAGATCCTTGCGATCTCCTCGGGGCTGTCGGCCCTGAACGGCGCGCGGATACCGCTCTTGCGTGTGTAGAACGCGGGAAGCTCGTCGGTCTGATAGCAATAGACGGGAACGCCCTTGGTCTCCAGGTATTCCATCGTGAGGTTCAGGTCCAGGATGGCCTTGGCACCTGCGCAGACGACCAGGACCGGAGTCTTGACGAACTCATCCAGATCCGCGGAGATATCCATCGTGGTCTCCGCTCCGCGGTGCACTCCTCCGATTCCTCCGGTGGCAAACACCTGGATCCCCGCCATGGCGGCGATCATCATCGTCGCGGCAACGGTGGTGGCTCCGTCCTCGCCCTTTGCCACGATCATCGGGATGTCCCTGCGGCTGACCTTGGCGATCGCGGTTCCCTTCTTGCCGAAATACTCCAGCTGCTCCGGTGTGAGACCGACCTTGAGGCGGCCGTTGATTATCGCGATGGTGGCCGGGACGGCTCCGTTCTCGCGGATGACGTTCTCCACGGAAACCGCGGTCTGGACGTTCTTCGGATAGGGCATGCCATGGCTGATGATGGTGCTCTCAAGTGCGACGACCGGCTTTCCGGTCTCGAGTGCTTCCCTTACTTCCTCATTGAGGTCAAGATATCTGTTCATAGTTCTCCTCTACTTTCTTCTTCACATTCTCGAAATTCAGGGCCGGACTGACGGCTTCCATGCTCTCGGCATTGATTCCCGATGCCGCCTGTCCGTAATACAGGGCATCCTCGATCGGGCAGCCTTCGGAAAGGGCCCTGAGGAAACCGGAAAGAAGGACATCGCCGCATCCGTTGGTGGACATGACATTCAGGTTGTCCAGGACCGGAGCATCCACTCCGCGGGTTCCGGTTCCGGAGACCTCGTAGCAGAACGCGCCTTTCCTTCCGAGCGATATGATGGCCCTTCTCAGGCCCTTGGCGACAAGCGCCTCCATGACTGTCTGGATGCCTTCCCCGTCGGGTTCCACACCTTCGACCTCGGCCAGTGCGCAGGCCTCGGAGAAGTTGGCCTTGAGAAGATAAAGGCTCTCAAGGACCTCGTTGAGCTTTGTGGACTTGACTACGGAGACGCAGTCGGCGACTAGTTTCGTATCGATTTCCGAAAGGGCCTTTATGGTCGCGATCGGAAGATTGGCTTCGAAAACAACGTAATCGCACTCTTCCAGGCTGTCTTTGTGCTCCATGACAAGCTCAGGGCTCAGTCTGTCGCTTATCTTCATGTCGTTCACGGCGCAGACCAGCGATCCGTCGCCGTCCATGATGCAGCAGTACACGCCCGTCCTGTCGTCCTCTCCGCTGAACGGCTTCACCGGGAGTTCTATTCCGGCGCTCCTCATGCCGTCGGCGATGAGGTGTCCGTATTCATCATCCGCCAGTGCGGTGAGCATGGAGACCTCGAAGCCAAGGGCGTTCAGGGCGAAGGCGATGTTCCTTCCGACCCCACCGGGGGCCTTGTCGATCCTACCTATGTTTGAGTCGGAATCGACTATCGGCGTAAAGCTCCTGGCTATTATGTCGACGTTCGATGCTCCGACGACGCAGACTTTCATTCCTTTCCTCCTGAATATGGGAAATACAATACATAATGATATATCCCGTTCGTGTCAATGTCCATGGCCGGCGGCTTTGTGATGATTCGGTATTTATAACCGGAAGGATTTGGATTAGAATCGACTTGTCACAGTTGAAAAGGGGGAAGACATGCCCAGAGTAATAACGATCGGAAGACAGTTCGGAAGCGGAGGCCATGAAGTGGGCTCCAGACTTGCAAAGAAAATGGGAATCCCCTTCTACGACAAGGAGATCCTGTCGCTGACAGCCAAGAACAGCCGTTTCGCCGAAAGCTATCTTGAGAAGATGGACGAGCAGAAGCCCAGTTTCCTGAACATAGGATCCGCAGGACTCATGGCAGGAGCAGGCGGTACGTCATCGGCCCAGGGTGCCATGACACAGTTCTACAACCTCTCCCCCAATGACCAGATTTTCCTGGAGACATCGAAGGTCATGCACTCGCTTGCGGAGAAAGGCCCGTGCGTCATTGTCGGACGCTGTGCCGACTACATCCTCAGGGACATGGATCCGGTGAACTTCTTCATCTGCGCCGACATCCGGGACAGGATTTCCAGAAAGCTTGCTCTGGAAGAACACAGCGAGCATGACGAGCAGTCGATGGAGAAACTGATCCGTCAGACCGACAAGTCCAGAAGCAAATACTACGAGTACTACAGCCATGAGATCTGGGGAGCCGCCGAGAACTACCACATGTGCATCAACACAAGCGTCGTCGGCGTGGACGGTGCCGTGGCGATCATCCTGAAGTTCGTTGAGGAGTTCCGCAAGAAGAACCTCATGCCGGACAAATAAATGGAACGGCTGGACAAAGTCATCAGTTCCGCAGGAATCTGCTCGAGAAAGGAATGCGGCCGCCTGGGAAGGGAGGGCCGCATCACTGTGAACGGGCAGGTCGTCAGGATGCTGGACACCAAGGTGGATGAAGATTCAGTGATAGCGATTGACGGGCAGGAGATTGTCAGGCACCGGGATGTCGTGTGCATCATGAACAAACCCGCGGGTTTCGTCACATCCACCGACGACAACCGCAGCCGCACGGTCATGGAACTTCTTCCCGAGGAGATGCTGCGCCAGAAGGTCGTCCCCGCAGGACGGCTGGACAAGGATACCGAAGGCCTTCTGGTCTTCACCAACAACGGCGATCTCCTGCACCGCCTCATCTCCCCGAAATCGGGAATATCCAAGACCTATTACGTGGAGCACGATGGCCTCATCACTGATCAAGCAGTGAAAAACGCGCAGGAAGGGATTGTCCTGAAAGACGGAACGGCTTGCAAGCCGGCGAGTATCGATATCCTGGAAGACGGCAGGAGCGACATCACCATAACGGAGGGAATGTACCACCAGGTCAAGCGCATGTTCGCGGCCCTGGGCTGCCACGTCACATACCTCAGGCGCATCCGCATAGGCGGACTATCCCTCGGAGACCTCGCACCCTCGCAGGTCCGCGAGCTATCCAAGGAAGAGACAAGAGCCCTGTTCAGTTGATCTTGGATTTACAGGCAGATTTTCATCGTTTACAGGCAGATTCACGGAAACGGGCGATGATATCAAGAACAAAGGCTGCCGCGTTTGTGCGACAGCCTTTTTGGAGCCAAGCGGAATCGGACCGCCGCTTGTGCCATGCGAAAGCACCGTTCTACCACTGAACCATGGCCCCATGCATCCGGTATTATATACGTTTGCCCGTTCTCTTGCAATGCCACGGCGGGCTATTCGGAGAATGTCAGTCCGCGGCGCTCTGCAGGATATAGGAGACCAGGTACCCTTCCCTGTCCAGGAGATCCGCGTAGTCGGCGGCCTGCCGCTCCGTGGGCATCGTGTTGAGGATGATGCTTTGGTATACGGTCTCCACGATATCGGCATTGCTTCCGATTATGGTCGCCGACATCAGGATGTCGGTGAAGGATCCGGTGCGGACATCGAAATAGAGGTGGCGGTACAGGGGCCTGCCACCGTTCGCACCGTCCACGCTGATGGTGTAGCCGTAGTAGCTGCCCATGCCGAACGCGGTGAACGTCGTGGCGCTGAAAGGACCTTCGAGGTCGATCGACGCATAGACGGTCTCGTTGCCGTTCTCAATGGTGTACATGCTGTAGCCCAGGGTACCGTGGGAGCCCAGACAGAGCACCTGCGCCTCGGAGGTGTACAGATAACCGGTGTCGTAGCCCTCGGCAAGGAGGTCGGTCGCGATCCAGTCCATCAGGTATGCATCATGCAGCAGGTTCAGGTCCAGCGGCATGGAGTCGATCTCATATTCGGAGCAGAACAGGCTGTAGGCTTCCGAAACCGAGAAACGAACCGTGCATGTGCTGTCGTCCAGGAACTCCAGGTTGAAATTGGAAAGGTCGGAAACCATGGAGGCGACATCTGCGATGCGTGCCGCCTGGGCGCTGTTGAGCGCCGGGTCGAACGGCTCGGGCTCGTCCAGGATCAGGATGCTCTTCCACTCGGCATAGAGGTCGCCGGCGAACATATTGTAGCCGTTGCCTTCCTGCGTACGGCCCCAGGCGTCCTTCAGCACAGCGTAAAGGTGCTCCGAGACCGTCACCACGGTGCCCCGGTTCAGGTTCAGCGTGGCTATGCCGTTGATTCCGGTATAGAGGTTATGAGGGTCCAGCTCCTTGTAGGATGCCGCCAAAATCGGGGTATACACCTCTGTCAGGGCATTGATGCCGTGCTTGATCTCGTTGGTCGAACCGTCGAACCAGTACTTGAGCGTGACAGCCTTGTTGTACAGAAGGGCCTCGGCATCCACCTTGGCCTCTATGGCATGGTAGCCCGGGTCCTTGTGCCCTATCCTCACGACACCGATGGTGAAAGCAATGACAGCGACGACGAACGCCGCCGCTGTCAGGACAATCCTCAGTGTAAGATGTCTTTCGCTTACCTCAAGCTTCATTGCCGAATCTGATCTTCCTGTAGTTCTCTATCTCGGGAGCGTTGCCGTAGATGAAGTGGCCGTTGCCGAGGTCCACCATCCGGGGCTTGTCCACGGAGTAGTCGTGGCACTTGGCCGGATCGTAGACGAACAGCTTCTTCTGCTTCTCGATGATCGGATCGGGGATCGGGATGGCGCTGATGAGGCTCTTTGTGTACGGATGCAGCGGATAGGCGAAAAGCTCGTCCGTCTCCGCGATCTCGACGATCTTTCCCTTGTGGATGACCGCGATCCTGTCGGAGATGAAACGCACGATGCTCAGGTCGTGGGCGATGAACAGATAGCTCAGTCCCCTCTCCTTCTGGAACTTCTTCAGGAGGTTCAGGACCTGTGCGCGGATGGAGACATCCAGGGCCGATATCGGCTCGTCGGCGATGATGAACTCCGGCTCCATGACGATCGACCTGGCAAGGCCGACCCTCTGCCTCTGTCCTCCGGAGAACTCGTGCGGGTACCTGGTCAGGTGCTCGGGAAGAAGTCCGACCTCGCGGATGACGTTCTCCACCTTCTGTATGCGGTCCTTCTCGTCCTTGTACAGATGGAAGTTGTACAGTCCCTCCGAGATGATGTACTCGATTGTGGCCCTCTCGTTGAGCGATGCCGCGGGATCCTGGAATATCATCTGGATCTTGCGCACGACCTCACGGTCATCCTTGCGGCTGAGCTTGCCCGATATCCTCTTCCCCTTGTAGTAGATGGCTCCGTTGCTGCAGGGGTTGATCCTGACGATGGCCCTTCCGATGGTGGTCTTTCCGCTTCCGGACTCACCGACCAGGGAAAAGGTCTCGCCCTTGTAGATGTCGAAACTCACGTTGTCGACAGCCTTGAATTCATGCTTCCTCTGCTTGAACACGACATCGAGGTTCTGAATGGAAAGCACAACTTCTTTTTTATTCTCTTCCATGTCCTTCCTCCTCAACCTTCGACATTGACGTAGCTGTTGAGCATCTTCTCATGCAGATTCTGGATGATCCTGGGAGGATCCACCTTCGGGGCCCTCGGGTCCAGCAGCCAGGTCTTGGCCCAGTGATGGTCGTTGATCCGGAACATCGGCGGTTCCTTCACACGGTCGATCGCCATGGCATAGGCGTTTCTGGGAGCGAAGGCATCGCCCACGATCTTGTTGTAGAGGCTGGGCGGGGTTCCCGGGATGCTGAAGAGGTCGTCGCCCTTCTCCGCAAGCTGAGTGAGGGAGCTGAGAAGCGCCCATGTGTACGGGTGCCTGGGCTCGTAGAAGATGTCCTCGACGGTTCCGAGTTCGACAATCTGGCCGCCATAGAGGACGGCGACCCTTTCGGCCACGTTGGCGACGACACCGAGGTCGTGCGTGATGTAGACGGTTGTGAATCCGAGCTGCTTCTGGAGGTCCTTGATCAGGCGGATGATCTGGGCCTGGATGGTGACATCCAGTGCGGTCGTGGGCTCGTCGCAGATCAGAATCTTGGGCTGACAGGACAGAGCAATGGCAATGACGATCCTCTGTCTCATTCCGCCGGAGTACATGAACGGATAATCATCGAATCTCTTCTCAGGCTCGGGGATTCCGACCTTGGACATGATGTCGATGGTTCTCTTCTTCGCCTCTTCCTGCGAGCACTTCTGGTGCTTGATGATGACTGTGGATATCTGCTTTCCGATTGTCAGGACAGGGTTGAGGCTGGTCATGGGATCCTGGAAGACGGTTGCGATCCTGCATCCGCGGATCTGCTGCCAGTCCTTGGTGTACTTGACCTTGGCGCAGTCGATGATGGCGTAGCCCTCGAGTTTTCCGGAGGCCTCGTCGTACGACCTGAAGGCCACTCTGAACGTGCAGGTCTCGAAGATCTTGTTCTTGACAGCCGAGCTGTTCAGGTCCTCGCCGATGCACATGGCCAGTCTGAAGGCCTTGCCGAGCTTCCTTGTGAATACCAGCTGGCTCCTGAGGGGATAACGGCCGATGGAGAGGAGTATCTCGTATGCGATTACCTTGTTGCGCTCGATGACCTCGTCTGCAAGACCGTACGGATTGCCCGGCTTGTCCTCCTTGGCGATCTTCGCATCGCGCTTCGCCTGAAGGTCGGCGATGATCCTGTCATCGGCCTCCCTGCGTGAGGCATCGGACTTGTATTCGGAGGCGCGCTTTGCGATCAGCGCTTCACGCTCGTCCCTTATGGCCTTTATCTGGTCCTTCCAGGTCTTGATCTTCTGCGTGATCTCCTGGATCTCGACGGCATCCTGCGCGTTCTTGCGGTCAAGCGCCACCACATAGTTCGTGCGGTCGACGATATCGTCCTCAAGGCTCTTGACCCTTGCGGCGAAATCGGCCTCTTCCTCGGGAGTGAGGCCCTTGGACTGTTCGATCTCGGTCTTCTTCTGCTCTATGGCAACATATTCGGCGGCTCCGCGCTCGAGCACGGAATCCCTGTTGAGCCTGTCGATCATCCTGTCGAGGAACTTCCTGCGCCTGTCGTCCACATTGATGACGGTCTGTGAGAGGGAGTCGTCCGAGAAGATGATGCTTCCGTTGCTGATGAAGCCGTTGGAATCCAGCATTCCGGCGAAGGTCTTGGTAAGGACCGATTTTCCGGATCCGGACTCTCCGACTATCGCAAGGCTCTCATGCTCGTAGATGTCCAGCGAGACATGCCTGATAGCCGAGAGGATCCTTCCCCTGACGTTGAACTTGACGTCCACATCCCTGAGGGAGAGAAGCACTTTCCTGTTTTCGTTGTCGCTCATTCAGTGCCTCCTTCTCACATGTGGGTCCTGGGGTCGGTCGCATCGGCGAGGTTCTGTCCCAGTACGTAGAGGATGATGGTCAGCAGCGCCGCGATGATCACAGGAGGCCAGAACGCCCACGGATATGTCCTGAACGCAGCCTGTCCTTCCTGGATCATCCTTCCCAGAGAGGGAACGGATGCCGAAAGACCGATGCCGATGAACGAGAGGAACACTTCCATCGATATGTAGGAGGGAAGCTCCGTCGCCAGCAGCGTGACTATGACGGATGTCAGGAACGGCAGGATGTTCTTGGAGATGATGCGCGGGATCGGGGTACCCAGACATCTGGATGCCAGCGAGTACTCGCGGTCGCGGATGATCAGGACCTGCGTCCTGAAGAAGTAGGAGATGCCCAGCCATCCGGTTACCGTCAGTGCGAAGACGAACGGCCAGAATCCGGATCCTATGATGTAGACCAGGACGGAGATCAGCAGGATGTACGGGACGTTGGCCACGATGCTGTACACGACGAGCATTCCCTTGTCGAGCGTCTTGGAATAGCCCCAGACGGCACCCATGATGATTCCCACGCTCATGTTGATGGCCGCACAGATGATGGCCAGCAGCAGGCTTGTCCTTGCCGACGCCCAGATCCCGTAGAAGATCGAGTTCCCGATCTGGCCGGAACCGAGGAGCCACTTGAAGGAGAATCCTCCGGTGGCCTTCATGGCCTGTGCCGGGCTCTGGTTGTACATGTACGCGTTGGTGACGTTCTCATACGGGTCGTACACGCAGAAAAGCGGGATCACGAAGCTGCACAGGAGCAGCAGGACCAGAAGCGCGATGGCCACCCAGTTGGACTTCTTGCGGAAGAAGACCCTGAAAACGGATCTCCAGTATGAATATCTCGGAGCGATGATCTTCTCCGATTCTATTGAGTCGTTGCTCACAAAGGTAAATAACTCGTCTTCGTTGACGGCCGCAGCTGTTTTCATGTTGATGTCTGCCATTATCTACCTCCCTTTGATTCGAATGAGATTCTCGGGTCGAACTTCGCCATCAGGACATCGCCCAGGATGAGCGATATCAGCGACAGCGTGGTGTAGAACACCGTACAGGCCACGATGATTCCGTTGTCGTGTCCGTTGATGGCCTTGGTGAGAAGGCTTCCGACACCCGGTACGGAATAGACCGTCTCCGTGATGATGGCTCCGACCAGACAGAAGAGGATGGTGCCCGGGATTCCGTGGATGATGGGGATCATCGCGTTCTTGGAGATGTGGGTCGAATAGATCTCACGCTCCGAAAGACCTTCGGCACGTGCGAACTTGACGTAGTCGCTGTTCATCTGGTCGATCATGTAGCGGCGCATCCACTTCATGGTTCCGCCGATGGCATGGACCGCCAGCGACAGCGTGGGCAGGATGTACGCCAGTATCTTGACCGTTGCGTTGGCGAACTTGTACGGAAGGCCGAACAGGCCGGTTCCGATGGCCGCGAACATGTAGATGTAGGCAAGAGACGGGACGCTCATGAAGAAGATGATGTACCACATGCCCAGTTTGTCCACCCAGGTGTCCTTCTTGCGCGCCATGAGGATTCCCAGCGGAAGACCCAGGGCATACTGGATGGCCGTGGCGATCAGACCGATCACGAACGAGTTGCCGATCATGGACAGTCCGTCACGCATGTATGTGGCGTTGGTGTACTTGTCGTTGAACTGGATCTTCTCGGCTTCCGTCAGCTCTCCGGTGTTGTATGTCACGGTATGGAAATCCATGGCCGTGTCCACCCAGATGTCCGATCCGATCTGGGCCGGATACTGCTGGCGCTTGGTCTTCAGGTCACCCTGCGCGTCGGTTATGACGCCGGATATCTCCTGTCCCCTGTACCTGGTGAAGGAGACACCGAGGTTCATGTGTATCCAGTTCTGGTGGATGAACGGGAACTTGGAATCGAAGTAGAGCAGGTACTTGTGCGTCGTTCCGCTGCCGACAATGGCGAACAGGCCGCTGTACGGGTCCTTCTCGAAGCGGATGTACCTGTCCGTGAGTTCGGGATCCTTGACATCGTTCTTCGTCTCGACGGAGAAGAAGCCCTTGATGTAGTCCAGGAGCCTGAGGATGATCAGCTTCTCCTTGGTCGCAAGCAGGTATCCGGTTCCGCCCGGCTTGAGCTGCTTGGCTCCGGTGGAGTATCTCATCGGATCGAGTCTGACGATGGTGTATCCCTTGCCCTCGTAGTAGCTGATGAATTCCTGTACGGTCTCGTTGCCCAGGTAATCGTCACCGACGGTCTGGATGAGGTTCCTTTCGTTCTGGTATTCGTCGGACGTGTCGTAGGCATCACCGTATCTCTGCTCCCACTTGTTCTTGCTGAACGAGGTGAAGTTGACGAACTCGAGATAGCCGTACTTCTGATACTGGGTGTACTCGTAGAGCACCCTGTCGTTGTTGCTTCTCTTGTTCCACACGTCGTCGGTCTGGAAAATCGCGCTTCTGTCTGTCAGCGAATAGACGAGAAACATGACGATCCAGGTGACCGCAAGGAGCGAGAGAACGGAGAAAAAGATTCGTTTCCAGATGTACTTTCCCATGGCGTTTCTTTTCTTTCATTTCCCCTTTTCGGATTAAGACCTGAAAAAACACAATATTTGATGGATTTCAGGCCTTCATTCAAAAAGGCGTCATACAACAAGCATGGGACCGCCGTGTTGCCACGGCAGTCCCACCCTTTTGATTTGTTCGTTTAACGGACTTATGAAAAAGTTATCAGAAAAGACCGATGACCTTTGTCATGTAACCGGCACCGTTGCCTCTGAATGTGTCGAGGTATGTGCTGGGATCACCGTAGTCCGGACCCCAACCCGAGCCGTAGAACATATCGAAGTTTCCGGCCTCTCCATTGGAAGCTCTGTATCCGCTTGCATAGAAGTCTGCGGATGTGGTGGCCTCAATGAGGTTGACTGTCACGTTCTCAGCACCGAGGACGCCTTCGATGGACTGCTTGAAAGCCTGTCCCTGAGCGACCTGTGTTGCGTTCGGCGAGTAGTAGACGACGTCGATCGTGATCGGCCAGCTGACGCTGTTTCCGAGCTCCTTCTTGGCCTGCTCGAAGTACTTCTTGGCCTCTTCCGGATGATACCATCCGTCGATACCGTCTGCGACCTGGACGGGGCATCCCATCTTGTCGAGGTAGTACTGGACCATCTCACCGTACATTGTTCCGGCGACGAAGGTCTTTCCGTCGGCATCGGTGACATCCTCTGCGAGCTGGACGAACTCAGGATGTGTGTACATGTTCCTGAGGTTTGTCGTTGCGAGGTCGGCACCTCTTGAAACTGCGTTCTGGGTTGCCTTGTCCCATGCGAATGCGACAGCCTTTCTGAAGTTCTTGTTCATCATTGCTGTCTCGGTATCGATCTTCTGCTCCTCTGTCTTGGGGGATGCGACTGCACCCGAAGCAAGGGCGAATGTTCCTCTGTTGAGGTTCAGACCGCCGAAGTAGGATGTGGATGTCGTATCGGAGACATAGTGGTACTTGTCGAAGTTGCCGTCGGCCTTTGCCCACTCGAGGGTTCCGGAAGCCGATGTCAGACCGCAACCAGCGTAGACACCGTCGCAGACGTCCTTGTAGAACTGAGCCATGTTCTCACCGTTGTCGTAGATCCATGTGATGGAGTTGAGCTTGACCGACTCGGGATCGTAGTAGTTCGGGTTCCTGACGACCTTGATGATGGAGCTGTCGTTGAGCTGCTGGAGGATGAAGGCACCGTTGTAGACCTGTGATGAGACATCTGTGGACTTACCATAGGTGTAGGCGTTGGTGTCGTTGTATGCCGCTGCATACTCCTCGATTCCGAAGACTCCGCCGTGTGCGAGGTAGAAGCTCTCGCAGATCGGAGCGAAGCAGCTGTATGTGAGCATCGTCATGAAGTAGCTTGTCGGAGCGCAGAGAGTGACCTGGAGTGTGTATGTGTCGACAGCCTTGTATCCGACTGCATCCCACTTTCCACCCTCATAGAGGTACTCGGAAACGCCTTCGACAACGCCTTCGACCAGCCACTCGAGACCGGCTGCGGCGTCGAGCATGTGATGGAATCCAGCCTCGAAGTCCTTGGCTGTGACCTCAGCATACTTTGCACCCTCTGATGTCGACCAGTAGGCACCTTTCCTGATGTTGAAGGTGTAGACAAGACCGTCGTCGGAGACGGACCAGGACTCTGCGAGAGCCGGAATCATCTGTCCGAGGTTGTTGTACTGGACGAGGTTGTCGGTGCAGTTGACGAGGATCTCTGTATCACTCTGGCTCGATGTGTTGAGTGTGTCGAGTGTGACGGGAGCTGTCGAGAATGTCGTCCTGTAATCCTTGTTGATGCTGTGACCGTGGGCGATCAGCCATGCCTCGGGATCGTATGTAGCCTCACCCTTGACTGCCTTTGCCCAGATGTCGAGGAGCTCGTTC
This sequence comes from Sphaerochaetaceae bacterium, assembly GCA_045116915.1. Classification (GTDB taxonomy): domain Bacteria; phylum Spirochaetota; class Spirochaetia; order Sphaerochaetales; family Sphaerochaetaceae; genus UBA9732. The sequence goes on from JBGUMQ010000083.1 coordinate 14,949, forward strand.
CTCTCTTCCGGTGTAAGGAATGTGTCGCCGGAGATGATTGTTCCCTTCCATCTGTCGTCGTCGTTTCCCCACTGGACATACGGAACTGTCCTGGGAGCGATTCTGGAGATCGTGTATGCACCGCCCTGTGTGGTGTTCGGGATCATGACTGCAGAGTCGAGAAGCAGAGCCTCGGCCTGAGCGTAGATGACGAATCTCTCGGAATCTGTTGCTGCTGCCTTGGCCTGGTCGAGAAGAGCCTCATACTCGCCGAGAACGCTGGCGTAGATCTCTTCATCATCACCGCGCACGTATGTGCTGGGCTTTGCAACAGTTGTTGCGGCCTGCGGCTGCTTTGCTTCTGTTGCTGCCTGAGCAAAAACGGAAACCATGGCAACTGCAAGAATCAACATGATGACTGTCAGTTTCTTCATTTTTCTTCCTCCATTATAGAATAGAAATACAATTTCAAGCGGTTGCAACAACCGCATTTTTCCATAACATCACAAATCCGTCACTTTATCAAGTGTCGGACGCACGTATTATAAGGAAATACACAAAACTGTCCCGGTTCAGTCCCCGAACCCCATGGGATTCATCGTCTGCCATCTCCAGGAATCGGCGCACATGCGCTCCAGGCCGTATTCGGCATGGAATCCCAGCACGCTGTTGGCCTTGGCGGTATCGGCATAGACCGTGGCAAGGTCGCCCGCCCTGCGTGGGCCGACGACATACGGGATTTTCTTCCCGCATGCCTTCTCGTATGCATGGACGATATCCAGGACACTGGAGCCTTTGCCCGTGCCGATGTTGAAGACCTCGCAGCCCTTGTGGCCGTCGGCATACTTTATTGCAAGGACGTGTGCACGGGCCAGATCCACCACGTGGATGTAGTCCCTGACTCCGGTTCCGTCGGGGGTGTCGTAATCATCGCCGAAGACGGTCAGCTTCTCGCGCCTTCCGATAGCGACCTGGGAGACGTACGGCATGAGGTTGTTGGGGATCCCCTGCGGATCCTCCCCGATCAGGCCGCTCTCATGGGCCCCCACCGGATTGAAGTACCTCAAAAGGACTATCGAGAGCTCCGGGTCGGCCACGCAGAGGGCCTTGAAGATCTGCTCGCTCATGTACTTTGTCCAGCCGTAGGGATTGGTGCAGTTGCCCGTCCTGCTGGATTCGGTCAGCGGCATCTCGTTGTCGCCGGAGTAGACCGTGGCGCTGGACGAGAACACGAGGTTGTGCACCCCGTGGGCCTTCATGACGGAGCACAGGACCATGGATGCGTCCAGGTTGTTGGAGAAGTACTCCAGCGGCTTCTGTACGCTCTCGCCCACGGCCTTCAGACCTGCGAAATGGATCACGCTGTCTATGTCGTAGCGGGAGAAGACCTCATCCAGGGCCTTGCGGTCGCATACGTCGGCCTTCACGAATTCCGGGCGTCTTCCGGTGATCCGCTCCACCCTGTCCAGGGACTTCTCATGGCTGTTGACGAGGTTGTCGACAACCACCACGTCATAGCCCGCCTCTATCAGTTCCACACATGCATGGCTTCCTATGAAGCCGGCTCCGCCTGTCACAAGAATCATATCGCACCTCTCTTTACAGCATCCTAACAAAAGGACAACCATCAAAAAAACATCATCACAATCCATGTTTGGGCCATTGTTATACCAACTTACAAAAACATTGAACCCGAACCCGAATTATTATATCATATTGTTCTGTCATGGACGAGTATGTTTTGGACCCCTCACTCAAACGCATCCTCAAGAAGCGCAGAAGACTCGGAATGGGCGATGTAACGGAAGCCTCCGAGGCGATGATCGACGCATACAACAGGTCCGAGTTCAAGATCTCCGTCTTCAGGAGCCTCTACAAGCCCAAGACCAGGAACATCATCTCCAGGACATTCATAATCCCGGTCACCGACGGCGCCGTCACCGGCTATCTGTTCGAGAAGGTCAAGGACAAGGCCATAGCCGGCCAGAACTCCCTGATCATACTCTTCCACGACGGAGGCTGGCTGCTGGGCAACATGCGCAAGTGCAATGCCGTGTGCAGCAACATATGCGACGCGACCGGGGCATCGGTGCTGGCCATCGACTACAGGCTTGCGCCCAAATTCAGGTTCCCCGTTCCTCTTGAGGACTGTTACGAGGCCTTCATCTGGGCGGCACAAGGCGCACGCTACTGGAAGGTGGATCCGGACAAGATCTACGTCATGGGCAACTGCGCCGGCGGGAACCTCGCGGCGGGCGTCAGCAGGCTGGCCAGGGACCGCAAGGGCCCCAAGATCGCAGGCCAGATACTGTTCTCCCCCGTCACCGACGGAAGGATGCGCACGGAAAGCTACGAGAAGTTCAAGGACTGCCCCACTTTGCCCACCAGGACCATGGCGTTCTACATCCAGAACTACTCCAGGGAACCCAAGGACATACTGGACCCTCTGTTCTCGCCCCTTCTTGCCAAGGATCATTCAAGACTTCCGGAAACGCTGATAATCTGCGGCGAATACGACCCGCTCCTGGATGACTCCATGCTCTATGCCCAGGCGCTGGAAAGCGCTGACACCCCGGCCAAATGCCTTGTATGCAAGGGGATGCTCCACAGCTTCATAGATTTCCCCGGACTCGAGGCGTGGAAGGACTGCATGTACGCGGTCGCGACATTCATCGGAGGAAGGGCGGTTTCGGGAATAGAGATCCTCTCGAAGAAAGAGAGGCTCAAGCTGGAGCGCAGGCCACATCTCATCGTCCAGTAGGGGCATTCATCCGCGGACTATCTTCTCCGGGACACTTCCTATCAGCAGACCTATGGACTCCGTGTCGAACATGAGTTTCTTTCCGCCGCATGCGGAGAAATAGCAGTACCAGCAGTTCTCGTCCGCCTTGTAGTGGACATCGCAGCCCATGATGTATGAGCTGGACCACCCGCGCTCGGAAGGGACGAGTATGGGCTCGTCGCTGCAACGCTCCCAGATGTAGCCGTCATCGCTCTTGAGAAGCAGCATGCAGGAGCTGGTGCGCCTTTTGTCGGAATCCCAGTACACCGGACACTGGAACGCGTACAGGACATCGCCGCACGGCACGACCCTTATGCTGCCGCATCCGAGGTTGGACCACCTGTCGTCCGGAACGGGCTCCAGGATGGGGCGCTCGGGCTTCATCATCTTGTACGGACCGTTGAGGGATGTGGATGATACGGAGCCGAAATACCGGGACACCTTCTGCCCCGTGTCGGGGAGTTCCAGATGCGATGCCCCGAAATAGAGCCTGTATTCGTCGCCGGCCTTGATCAGCTGTGGCCTGGAGATGCGCGGATAGCGCAGGTAGTCGCCGGCGAACGGGATCGTCCTGGCGTCGAGCAGGAGACGCGGCTTGCTCCATGTGACAAGGTCTGTGGAAGAGCGCATCTCGATGCACGAATAGCCCTCGTGCTTGCCCTCTCCGGTCCTCCTGCTGACGAACGGGATGTTGCGGTCGTGTTTCTCGTAGATGAGATAGTAGTTCTCGTCCTCCGTGAAGATGAACGGGGAGTGTCCGCGGAGCTCTATCATCCTGCGGGGTTCCCAGGCTATGCCGCTTGTGGACGTGAAGTGGTGCAGCCCTATCCACGAGTGGAAGAACATGTGCCACTTGCCGTCGCAGCTCTGCTCGGGAAGCAGTATCTGGGGATCACAGAACTTGGGGATGTACTCCTTCCCGACAAGCAGCGGCTCGTCGCTGAAGGGGAACCACCTGCATTTCTCCAGTGCCTGCACGATCACCCCTTGACGCCCGAAATGTCATCCTCATCGGTTGCGGGTCTCTTCTTCTTCCTGGGGGAGATCAGCGGGGCGAACTTCTTCTCGACGTCCACATGTTTGGTGTACCACTTGATCATCCTGCTGTAGACGAACCACGCGAGACCGATCGATACGAAGAATATCACGATCAGCCACATCTGGATGCCGGACGTGTTCTCGGGATTCCCGAAACGCACAAGGAGTATGTATCCCACGACCATGAAGACCATCATGAGCGCGACGTTGATCAACGTGGCTATGACCATGAATATGGCTGTATTTCTCTTTTTCTTCGAATCTTCGTTCATTTGGACTCCCTGGTGAAGATCACCGAAAACGCGAACAGTATGACGAACACGACCACGAAGCTGTCGCTCAGGTTGAACGTTGGCCATCTGTCCAGACCAAAGATACCATAGAACTTCACGCTTATGAAGTCCACCACACCTTCATCGAAACGGAACACCCTGTCCACCAGAGTCCCGATTCCGCCGCCAGCTATCCCTGCGACAAGCCATCTCTGGGTCTTCGTCAGGATGTTCTTTCCGGTGGCCACCAGCCAGCAGAGAACGACCATCAGCGCGGCCGGAAGGATCAGGAACAGCAGGATGCGCACGAAAAGCGGGCTGTCCGCTCCCATGCTGAAGGCAACGCCCGTGTTGCGCACATGGCAGATGATCAAAAAGTCCCCGAAGAAGCGGGCGCCCACCGTGTTGAGCGGGATGAACTTCATGACCAGGATCTTGGATATCTGGTCCACGACCACAAGCGCGGCCGTGAGAATGAAAGGCAGAAAACGCTTTGAATCCTTCATAGCCGGAATGATATTACAATCCGAGCGGCATATCAATAAAGCACGCCTGAAGACCCAGGTCCCCGCGCACCGTCTCCATCACGGCCTTCACGCCGAACGTCTCGGTCTCGTAGTGGCCCAGGCACAGCATGCCGGTGCCGGCCTCCAGGCAGTCATTGACCGTGGTGTAGCGGCTCTCTCCCGTTATCAGCAGGTCCAGGCCCTCGGACATGGCGTCGTATATGTCCCCCGCCCCGTCACCGGAGACGATCCCCACCGTCCGGAACCTCCTGCCGGAGCAGTTGACCGAGAAGTTGGTGGCGTTCTCCCTGACTCCAAGCAGGCCGATGATCTCCTGCGCGGTCAGAGGATCGGGGAGCGTTCCCTTCACCCCGACATGGACGCCGCGGAAGAAGGAGAACGGCTGCGCTTCCTGCAGCCCCAGGCGGCTTGCCATCTGCGCGTTGTTGCCCAGAACCGGGTGCGCATCCAGCGGAAGATGGCACGCGAACAGGGCGAGGTTGTTCCTGATCATAGTGGCCACACGGTCGAAATGATGGCCTGTAACCGCAATCGGGCGACCCCAGAACAGGCCATGATGGACAAACAGGACATCAGCCTTCTGCTTTACCGCTTCCCTGATTGTAGCCAGGCTTGCATCGACGGCGAATGCGACCTTGCGTACATCCGCCTCCAGGTCTCCCACCTGGAGTCCGTTCATGGACATGTCGGCACCGTCGAAGCTCCTGATGTCCAGCATGTCCGTCATTGTACTTGTGAAATCCTTGAGCAGCATGCCTGCAGTTTAATTCATTGACACGTGTTTTACCACCACATAAGATGCTTCTTATGAGAAACGAGGAGCTCAGCGCCGATCAGGCGCGATTCACATACGACATACAGCGCATAGCGGATCTCAGGTCCGGATGCGGCAAGGCCGGGATTGTCGGCCAGCCGCGTGCCATGAAGGCCCTTGAGACGGGAATGAACGTCGACACCAAAGGATACAACATCTACATCAGCGGGGAGGACGGGACAGGCCGGCACAGCGCGGTCAGGGAGATCGCCGCCTCACTGAGGACACCTCGTCCCGTGCTGGACGTCATGTACTGCTGCAACTTCAAGCAGCCCCAGCGCCCGTTCCTTGTGACTGTGCAGTCCCCTTCCGGCCGCATCATCAGGGACGGTATGGAGAGGATATCGGACCTCGTCCGCAGCGGGGACACGACCGCAGCCGGTAATGCGATAAGGGAGATGCGCACGAGGTACGGATCCATGGCACCTCTTCTCGACGGTTTCCTCATCCAGGCCGCGGATGCGCTGCGCTCCGGGACAACCGATGCCGACATGTACCGAGTGAACCTCGTCTGCGACAACGCCGGCAGGGACAGATGCCCGCTGGTGGAGGAGTACCATCCGACAGCGACCAACCTGTTCGGACAGATCACCGGAAAGGATGGCCCCGTCCATCTCAGGCTCACATCCGGATCGCTTCTTGATGCGGCCGGAGGGTTCTTCGTGGTGCGCGCCGACAAGGTGCTTTCGCAGGACGGCCTGTGGGACAGCCTCAAGCTCTATGCGGAAAGCTCCAGCTTCATGGTCACCGGAGGCAAGGACCTGGACATGCCGTTCATCAGACCGGTCACCGGCCCTGTCGGGACCAAGCTCATCCTCATAGGCAGCGACGAGCTCTACGACAGCCTCTGCGATAAGGACGACGAGTTCCTGCGCCTGTTCAAGGTCAGCGCGGAGTTCGATTTCTCCATGCCCGCCTCCGATGAGAACATCAGGGGAACGATGGCCTATATCCTGGATACAGCCAGGAAAAACAACCTGAAGGAAGTATCCGATACCGCCATATGCCAGCTTCTGGTGTACAGTTCATGGTACGCCGAGATGCGCGGGGAGCTCACCACGAAGCTGTCTTTCCTGAGCGACCTGCTCTCCGAGGCCGACTACATAGCCCGCCGCGAGGGCCTTGATGTCATCGACGGGAAATGCATCGCACGGGCCATGGAGGAGCGCGATTTCACCAACGGCCTGACGGAGGACAAGATCAACCAGGAGATACGTGACGGCGGCATGGTGATATCGCTGGAAGGTTCCAAGACAGGTGTGGTCAACGGCCTTGCCGTGATGGACAGGGGCCTTGCGTCCTTCGGCACACCCACCGTCATATCCGTGTCCGTGGCACCGGGTTCGGAAGGAATCGTGAACATAGAGCATGAGGCCGGGCTTTCGGGAGAGATCCACGACAAGGGACTTCTGATCCTGCAGGGATACCTGCGCAAGCAGTATGCCAGGACCTTCCCGCTGTCGGTCTATGCCGGCATCTGTTTCGAGCAGTCCTATGCGGAGGTCGACGGGGACAGCGCCTCGTCGGCGGAGCTGTTCGCCCTACTCTCCGCAATCGGGGAGATCCCCGTCCGCCAGGACATCGCGGTGACAGGTTCGGTCAACCAGCTTGGCGACATCCAGCCGGTCGGAGGGATCAACGAGAAGATACTGGGGTTCTACACGATCTGCGAGCTCATGGGCCTTACGGGGCACCAGGGCG
>JBGUMQ010000084.1:0-27207 GCA_045116915.1 Sphaerochaetaceae bacterium
GACGTGATAGTGGATATCGTCGAGACGGGAACAACGCTGAAGGAGAACGGGCTGGAAGTCCGCGAGACCATCATGCCCATATCCGCCAGGGTGATAGCCAACAAGGCATCGTTCGAATTCAAGAGGCAGGCGCTCATGGACATGATCGACACGCTCGGAAAGGCCACGGAGGATTGAGATGATAAGGATATACGAGTACGGAACGGTTTCCGACAACGACATATTCGCACGGACGTCTTCATCGCAGGACGTCTCCGGCATTGTCGCCCCGATAATCGCCGATGTCAGGCAGCGCGGCGACATGGCACTGAGGGAATACACACACAGGTTCGACGGTGTGGAGATCGATGATATAGAGGTCCCGCGCACCGAGATCGATGCCGCATACGATGCCATGGACAAGGCTTTCATCGCCGTACTGGAGAAGGCCGCCGCGAACATAAGGTCGTACCACAGCCGCCAGAAGAGGGAGAGCTTCGTGGTTTCCGAGCAGGAAGGGGTCGTGCTCGGGCAGAAGATCGTACCCGTCGCCGTCGCCGGCATCTATGTCCCGGGCGGGACCGCGGCATATCCCTCCACCGTCCTGATGGATACGATCCCGGCCAGGATCGCAGGCGTGGGACAGGTCGTGATGGTCACACCTCCCGGACGTGACGGGAAGGTCTCGCAGGCCGTGCTCGCCGCCGCAAGGGTGGCCGGAGTGGACAGGGTCTTCCGCATAGGAGGCGCACAGGCGGTCGCCGCCCTGGCATACGGAACGCAGAGCGTGCCCAGGGCCGACAAGATAGTCGGACCCGGGAACATATTCGTCGCCGAGGCCAAGAAACAGGTGTCCGGCGTGGTCTCCATAGACATGATCGCAGGCCCGAGCGAGATACTGATCATCGCCGATTCCGCATCCGATCCCCGAGTGGTCGCAGCCGACATGCTGAGCCAGGCCGAACACGACAGGAACGCATCCGCCGTGCTTGTCACCGACAGCAGGGAGCTTGCACCGAAGGTGGCGCAGGAGATCGAGAGACAGCTTGCCGTTCTTCCGCGTCAGGAGATCGCAAGAGCCTCCATCGAGACCAACGGCAAGATTATCATCGCATCATCAATAAACCAGGCTATCGAGATCAGCGACAGGATAGCCCCTGAGCACCTTGAACTGTGCGTGGACAACCCTTTCGATTACCTTGACAGGATCCGCAACGCAGGTTCGGTGTTCCTGGGCAGGAACTGTCCGGAGGCCCTGGGCGATTATCTGGCCGGCCCGAACCACACGCTTCCGACAAGCGGCACCGCAAGGTTCTCGTCCCCGCTTTCGGTGGACGACTTCATAAAGAAGTACCAGTTCACATACTACACCAGGGACGCGCTTTCCGCGGTCGCCTCCGACATCGCACTGTTCGCAAGACGCGAGGGTCTGGAGGCACATGCCAGGAGCGCCCTTGCAAGGGAGGGAAAGGCATGAGCAGGTTCTTCACCGGAAAGTATTCCATGCTGGAGCCCTATGTCCCCGGCGAGCAGCCGTCGGACATGGATAGGTACATCAAGCTGAACACGAACGAAAGTCCGTTCCCGCCCTCGGAGAAGGCCATGGCGGCGGCCCACTCGCTGACCAGGTCCCTCCAGCTGTACAGCGATCCCGATTCCCGGGCCCTGACAGGTGCGCTTGCCGCGCGCTACGGCGTGGATCCGGACATGGTCGCGGTGTCGAACGGATCCGACGAGATACTGAACTTCGCGTTCATGGCCTACACGGACAAGGACAATCCGGCGCTGTTCGCCGACATAACATACGGGTTCTACCCGGTTTTCGCGCAGATCAACGCATCGCCCTATGTCCTGATCCCGCTGAGGGAGGATTTCTCCCTGTGCGCCGACGACTACATCGGACGACGCGGGACGGTTTTCATCGCCAATCCGAACGCCCCCACGGGCATGGCGCTTCCGGCATCGGAGATCGAGAGGATCGTCAGGGCCGACCCGGACAGGATCGTGGTGCTCGACGAGGCCTACGTGGATTTCGGAGCCGAAAGCTGCGTGGGACTCGTGCACAGGTATCCGAACATCGTGGTGTGCCAGACGTTCTCCAAATCCAGGAGCTTCGCCGGCGGCAGGCTGGGGTACGCGATCGGATCCAGGGAGATCATCGCGGATCTGAACACGATCAAGTACTCGACCAATCCGTACAACGTGAACTCGATGACATCGGCCATGGGCATGGCGATCCTCATGGACGAGGAGTATACAAAGGCCAATTGCCGTAGGATAATGGACAACAGGGCCTTCACGGTCGACGGTCTGGGGAAGCTGGGCTTCAGGGTTCTGGAATCCTGTGCCAACTTCATATTCGTCTCGTCGCCGAGGATCGGCGGCGGGGATTTCTACCGCGCCATGAAGGACAGGGGGATCCTGATCAGGCATTTCACCAAGGAGAGGATCGCCGACTGGTGCAGGGTGTCCATCGGCTCCAGGCAGAGCATGGAGGCGTTCCTGCGTACGACCGGGGAGATCCTGGCGGAAACCGGGGTTTGAGGAGGGAACATGAGAAGCTTCGAGATGGCACGCAAGACGACAGAGACCGATATCCGCGTGGGTGTCGGAATCGACGGCACCGGAAACGGGACGATATCGACCGGAATCGGGTTCCTGGACCACATGCTGACGCTGTTCTCACGCCACGGCAGGTTCGACCTTGACGTTTCATGCACGGGAGATACCTTCGTCGACGACCACCACAGTGCGGAGGACATAGGAATAGTCCTAGGCCAGGTCTTCAGGAAGGCCCTGGGAGACAAGAAGGGCATCTGCCGCTACGGCGACATCATCCTCCCCATGGACGAGGCCCTGATCCTTGCATCGGTCGATATCTCCGGACGCGGGATGCTCCGGTACAGCGCGGACTTCAGGACGGAGAAGATCGGGACTTTCGATACGGAACTGGTCGAGGAGTTCTTCCAGGCCTTCGCGGTCAACGCGGGGATCACGCTGCACATCAGGCAGCTGGATGGGAGGAACTCGCACCATATAGCGGAAGGCATGTTCAAGGCTGTTGCGCGCGCCCTGAGGAAGGCCGTTGCGATCGACAGCGGGGCATCGACCGAGGTTCCCTCCACCAAGGGAGTCCTATGACGGCGATAATCGACTACGGGGTGGGGAACCTCTTCTCCCTCCAGAGTTCCTTCGCGGCCATCGGCGAGAAGGCCGTGGTCTCAAGGTCCCCTGAAGTCCTTGAGTCCGCAGACCGCCTTGTACTGCCGGGGGTCGGTGCATTCGGCGATGCCCGCAGGGCCCTGCGTGAGAGCGGTGTGGAGAAGTGCATGCTGGATCTGGTAAAGCAGGGGAAACCCATCCTGGGGATATGTCTCGGCATGCAGATGCTGTTCGACAGGGATTACGAGGACGGGGTCCATGAAGGCCTCGGTCTCATCCCGGGCGAGGTCAGACCCATTGCCGATGATCTCCGGAGAGCCGGTTTCCCGGATCTGAAGATCCCGCAGATAGGCTGGAACGCCCTTATCTTCAGGAAGGAATCACGGCTGTACAGGTATCTTGAAGAAGGCGACCATGTCTACTTCGTGCACTCGTACCATGCCACAGGATGCGATGCCTTCACCACCGCGGTGACGGAATACGGAGCCCTCCTGACCGCAAGCGTGGAGAGGGACAACGTGTTCGGCACGCAGTTCCATCCGGAGAAGAGCGGGACAGTGGGGCTATCCATACTGAAGGCTTTCACGGAGGTCCGCCCATGCTGATATTTCCGGCCATAGACATACTCGGCGGCAGGGCCGTTAGGCTCCTGAAGGGTGATTACGACAAGGCCACGGTCTACAACGACGATCCCTGTTCCGTCGCCATGTCATTCAGGGCCGCCGGATGCGAAGCCATACACATCGTTGATCTGGACGGTGCCAGGGAAGGCTCCGCAGTCAATATGGAAATCGTACGTTCGATAGCCCGGATTCCAGGAATGCTCTCTGAAATCGGTGGCGGAATACGGAATATGGATACCGTATGCAGATATCTGGATGCCGGGATATCCCGTGTGATCCTGGGTACCGCGGCCCTTGAGGACCCGCGTTTCCTGGACAGTGCGCTGGAGCGTTTCGACAACCGCATAGCCGTCGGAGTGGACCTCAGGGACGGCATGGTCGCAGTCAGAGGCTGGCTGGAGACCTCATCCAGAGATGGTCTCGACTTCATAAGGGAACTGGAGTCGCGTGGCGTCAGGACAGTGATAGTGACGGACATCTCAAGGGACGGGGCCATGAAGGGGACCAACCTGGAGCTCTACCGTATGATAACGTCCGGCTGCTCCATGGACATCACGGCTTCCGGCGGGGTGTCCACGCTCGACGACCTGAGGAACCTGAAGGACGCTGGAGTGCATGCGGCGATAATAGGGAAGGCCTACTACAGCGGGGCCATAAGGCTGGAGGATGCGCTGGAGGTGGCACGATGATCACGAAGAGGATAATCCCGTGCCTGGATGTCCGGGACGGCAGGGTCGTAAAGGGTGTCAACTTCAGCGGAATCAGGGATGTCTCATCCCCCGTGGAGCTCGCCGCGTTCTATTCGTCATGCGGCGCGGACGAACTGGTGTTCTACGATATCACAGCTTCGTCCGACGGACGCAGGATCTTCACCGACATCCTCAGGCAGACGGCGCAGAGGGTGTTCATTCCGCTTACGGTCGGAGGCGGCATCAATTCCGTGGACGATTTCGACCGCGTCCTCAAGTGCGGGGCCGACAAGGTCAGCGTGAACAGCGGAGCCATCCGCAACCCGTCGCTGGTCAGGGAAGCCGCCCTGAGGTACGGCAGCCAGTGCGTCGTCATCTCCGCGGACGTGAAGCGCGTGGACGGTGTGTTCCGGGTGTTCGCCAAAGGCGGTAGGGAGGACACGGGTCTCGAGGCCGTGAAGTGGATATCCGATTGTGTGGCAAACGGTGCGGGCGAGGTCGTGCTCAACAGCATAGACACTGACGGGGTGCGTGGTGGTTTCGACCTGGAGATGCTGGATGCCGTTACAAGTGCCGTGAACGTTCCCGTGATCGCAAGCGGCGGTGCCGGCTGCATCGATGATTTCGTGACTTTGTTCAGGACCCTCCCGAAGGTGGATGCCGGCCTTGCCGCGTCGATCTTCCATTTCGGAGAGGTCAGTATAGGGGAATTGAAGAAGGTGCTTTTGCAGAACGGGATACCTGCAAGAGTTGTGGGGAGGTGATGATGGCTGATTTCGATATCGACAGGCTGAGATTCGACGATAACGGGCTGATTCCGGCTATTGTTGTGGACCATAAGACAAAGCAGGTCCTGACTCTGGCATACATGAACAGGACTTCTCTGGAGATATCCGTGGAGAAGAGGATGACATGTTTCTACTCGCGCTCCAGGAGGAAGCTCTGGATCAAGGGGGAGACCAGCGGGAACTTCCAGCACATAGTCTCGATCACAAGCGACTGCGACGACGACGCACTGCTGGTGGAGGTGGACCCCGAGGGTCCGGCATGCCATACGGGTACGTTCTCCTGCTTCACCCACAGGCTGATGGGCTGAACTTCACGAACGTCCCCCTTTTTGTTATATTAGGTGCGTATCGGAGCGCACAACATGACAATCGTTAAGAAACAGAAGACACCCATCACCCTGCTCTGCGGATATCTCGGGGCAGGAAAGACGACTTTGCTCAACAGGGTCCTGAACAACCAGCAGGGCTACAAGGTCGCGGTCATAGTCAACGACATCGGAGAGGTGAACGTCGACGCATCGCTGATCGCCAAAGGCGGCAACATCACCGACACCAGCGACATCGTACCTCTCACCAACGGATGCATCTGCTGCACCCTCAAGAGCCAGATGGCCACGAACATCGAGAAGATGATCAGAACCGGCAGGTACGACTACATCCTCATCGAGGCCTCCGGAGTCTGCGAGCCCATGCCGATCGCACAGGAGCTCGAGCTGATAAAGAACGGAGTGCTGGACAACGTTGTCGGAGTCGTCGATGCCGCACGTCTTGTGGACGAGTTCGCAGGCGGCGACAACCTCCTGAAGAAGGACCAGATCGGAGAGGAGGACATCGAGAGCCTCCTGATACAGCAGATCGAGTTCTGCTCCACTCTGATCATCAACAAGATCGACCTCGTCTCAGAGTCCGACCTGGCCAAGGTCCGCAAGGTGGTCCAGGCGCTCCATCCGGGCGTCAAGGTGATCGAGACATCCCACGGAGATGTCCCTGTGAAGGACATCCTCGCGACAGGTTCGTTCGATTTCGACGAGGTCTACGGAGCCGCCGGATGGTGCAAGGCCCTGGAAGAGGGCGAGCTCGACGGCCACGACGATGACGACGATGACGAAGATGATGACCACGACCATGAGGAGCATGGGCATCACGACCACCATCACGAGCACAGGCATGAGGGCGAAAGCGAGGACGAGTACGGAATAGGGACCTTCATCTACTACAGAAGAACTCCCATGAACCGAAACAAGCTCAGGACCTATGTGAACAACTGGCCGAAGGACATCATCAGATGCAAGGGCCTCATGTGGTTCGGCGACGAGTACGATACCGCATACGTCTTCGAGACTTCCGGCAGACAGCTTCTCTGCGGCCCCTACGGCAAGTGGATAGCATCTGCTCCCGCTTCACAGCGCAAGCAGATCCTGGCCGAGAACCCGTCGATCCGCGAGGACTGGGACGATGAGGTCGGAGACAGGATGATCAGGCTCTGCATCATCGGCAGGAACCTCGACAGGAAGGCCATCGCGGCACAGCTCGACGAGCTGCTCTGCACTGACGACGAGATAGAGAAATAAGAAGGTTTTTCCGGATCAGAACAGGTCTTCCAGAGAAGACATGTCGGGGATGAGGTTCTCCTTGGGCACACCGCTTCCGAGGAGGGCCTCTTCTGTTCTTGTCCCGTATGTCAGGATCCTGTATGGAACCTGCGCGTTCACCGCTGTCCTGAAATCCACCTCGCTGTCACCGACATAGAGGATGCTGTCCATCGGGACTCCCTCAAGGGCACCGAAGGCCTCGATGGCCTGCGGCGAGGGCTTGCTCTCGTATTTGCCGTGCATCCCGACTATCATGGCGAACGTTGTGTCGGGAAAGCATGTGTGCACCACCGTCTCCGCCAGGTCCTGCTCCTTGTTGGAGAACACGCATATGGGGATGTTCCTGTCCGAAAGCATCCGTATCGCATCGACGACAGTGGGGTAGGGTTTTGTATGGAGTACAGGGGTCCGCCTGTAGAAGTACAGGAGGCGTTCGTTCAGGCTGTCGATGTCGGGATCCGTCAGCCCTTCCTCCTCCGCTGCGGCGATCAGTGCGTTCCTGAGACCACGCCCGACGAACCTGTTGACCTGTTCGTCCGAAAAGTGCGTGTCCAGCGTCCTTTCGAGTGCCAGACCTATGTCCTTGGTCGTGTCCAGAAGCGTCCCGTCCAGGTCGAACACGACGGCTTTCATCCTGGGATTCTCAGAGGTCCGCAAGGGTCACGTCTCCGAATACCGAGATCCAGTCCTTCCTGAAGTTGTCCACGGCCAGTCCGATGGACGGATCGGCGAAGACCGTGTCCAGAAGCTCGGGCGGGACGGTGATGGCCTGAGCTCCGTCCGCAATGGCGTTGGTGAGCTGCATGACGTTCTTGAACGATGCCCCGACGATTTTGCAGCCGCTTCCGTGTGCCTCAAGAGCCTTTGCCACCTTGCTGAACACCACATCGGCGTCTATGTCCAGGTTCATCATCCTGTTGTAGTACAGTGCCAGGTACTTCGCGCCGGCCATCGCGGCGAGCTCTGCCTGCATGGTGGTGTAGATGGCGGTCGCCGTAACGTTGAAGCCCTCGCGAGCCATGATGCCTATGGCCTTTAGGCCTTCCTTCGAGACAGGTGTTTTGATGTAGACGTTCTCATCGATCCTGCTACGTATGGCATCGGCCTCCCTGAGGATGCCTTCACAACCGGTACTGATGACCTGGACGTGCAGGCTCCTCTGCGGTCCCAGGATGCGCCTGATCTCCCTGAGGTGGGCGAATACGTCTAACTTGCCCTCTGCCTTGATGATGGAGGGGTTCGTTGTGAGTCCGCAGACGGGATAGTATTCCACAGCCTGTTCGATTTTCCTGAGGTTGGCGGTGTCGAGCATCAGTTCCATGTCGGTTCTCCCTTGTGTCTCCATTCTAATTGAAAAAGGTTGCTTTGCATACGGGCATGGTGTGCTATCATGTTGTCAGAAGGGGGCCGGACATGCAGTACATCGCACAGGTTCTTGAGACAAGGGAGATCCCGTACAAGGATTTCACAGCCTACGACACCGGGGACATCGCCTCCAGATTCAGACAGGTGATAGAGACGGAGGGTCCCGTTGTGGACGATTTCCTGGAGCTCAAGGTCCTCAAGTCCTATTCCATCTACCAGCGCGGCAGTCTGATCGCCCCGTTCCTGCGCGGCGTCCTGCGTTCCGTCGGGGCCGTGTGTACCACCCAGACCGACTGTGACGGTCAGGAGCATCTTGTGTTCTGGCCTGAACGCATGCGGGGTCATGAAAGTGAAATCGAAGCATTGAAATGTCCTGATTACACCGAATACAGGCCATCGGGGCAGAAGGACCTTATGCCGGAAGGAACCTTCCGTGCAATCCCGGACTTTCCCCAGATCGAGGTCTTCAACGCCATGAAGGCCGTCCTTTCCGACGGCAATCCCGTGAAGAAGGAGGAACTGCTCTCCCTGACGAACCATGAGCTGGGCTTCCTGGTGAAAGGCAGACAGATAAGGCTCACGCTCGAGCTGGTCCTGAAGGCGGGAATCGCCAACGGCACATTCGTCCACAACCGCAGGGGCGGGACCTTCAGGCTCAGGTGAAGCCTCCAATTCCTTCTAAAGGAACATCGCCATATAATGAGGCAGTGTGGTTTTGGGCCCATCGACCCCAAGATTGCCGTCGATGAATTTGAAGGCTGTTTTTGTGTGGTACTTCTCAATGAATCCGTTGAGTGAAACAGTTGCCCCTCTTTTGGATTTTACTTCAATGGGTATGATGGTTGTGTCTTTTGAGATGATGAATTCGATTTCATGGTTGTTCTCCTCTGCTTTGAAATAATGGAGTCGATAGCCCCTCTTGACAAGCATGTCTGCGATGAGGTTTTCAAAGATACCTCCTTTTGCCGGTCCGGTCAGAGTCTGCTCCAGCAAGGCTTTTTTCATCTCAAATCCGTACATTGCGACAAGCAACCCTGTATCATGGACATAAATCTTGAAGTAGTCGTCCATCTCGTAAGCGTTGAGTGGAAATGCAGGATGGGATAGATTGTTGCAGACATTTACAACGGCTGCATCTGCCAACCAGTCGATACTTCCACCGAATTTCCGCCTGTTTCCACGTGACTCTACTGATGAGTATTGGAATTTCCTGTTTTCCTTTGCCAGTTGGCGAGGGATGGAATCAAAGCATTTTTTGATCTTGACCTTATCGGGACCGCTGGCATGCTTGTTGATATCATCTGCATAGGAGTCCAGAATCTTCATCTGCTCGGAATGAACATCAGCATAGTTGTTTGTTTCAATGAATTTCGAGACAACGGCAGGCATCCCTCCGACCACCATGTATTGTCTGAAATAGTCCATGAACAGACTGTTCAGGTCTTCAGGGACCTTCTTTTGTTCGGAATAGCAATCCCTGAGTGCTGATACGGCCTCATCATTCACTCCCAGAGCCCAGAGGAATTCCTCAAAGTCCAAGGAATGCATGATCAGATGTCGTTCATATCCGACAGGTACGGAGGTGATCTCTTCTTTCAGGGATGGATCCTGGCCGTAATGGAGCCCGAGCAAGGATCCTGAAGCCACTACATCATACCTTCCATCGATTGCGAATGCCTTGAGCGCGGCCCTGGCATTCGGACAACGTTGTATCTCATCCAGGAATAAGAGTGTCTCACCCGGAATGAAACGTATGTTCCTGAAATGCACGGATAAGCGGAGCAGGATGGCATCAACTTCAAGGCTTCCATCAAATACCGGAATAAGCTCCGGATGGAAAATGAAGTTCAATTCTATGAAACTGGTATAGTTTTTCCTTCCGAATTCTTCGATGATATACGTCTTCCCAACCTGTCTGGCACCTTTGACCAACAGGCATTCATTTTCCTTTGTCGCTTTCCAGTTTATCAATTCATTGTAGAGTTTGCGTTTGAGCATGACAATCCACCCTTTTCATTATCATTTTTACATCAAAAACCGGGAGTGTTCAACATAAAAATGCATCAAATGCGGGGAATGATGTTGATAAAAATGCATCAAATTCGTACTTGACCGAACCGGGATTATCTCTTATCTTTTATATACCCCCAGGGGGTATTTGGAGGATGGGATGGAAGACTCCTGCTGTAGGACGACAAGACGGACGGAAGAACAGAGAACAAAGCTGGTCAACAGGCTCAACCGGATTGAAGGGCAGATCAGGGGAATCAGGGCAATGATAGAGAATGATGCCTACTGCAACGATGTTCTTGTGCAGAGTGCTGCGGTGGGAGCTGCAATCGATTCTTTCAGCCGTGAGGTTCTTTCTGCACATATCCACGGGTGTGTCGCCCGCGACATAAGAGAGGGAAAGGACGGGGTCATAGATGAACTGATCATGACACTCGGGAAAATCATGAGGTGAACCATGCAGCAGTACGATGTCACGGGAATGAGCTGTGCGGCATGTTCCGCACGTGTGGAGAAGGCGGTGTCCGGGGTTCCGGGCGTGACGTCATGCTCCGTCAGCCTTCTGACCAACTCCATGGGAGTGGAAGGCGATGCCGACAGCATTGCCGTTATCAAAGCGGTTCAGGATGCCGGTTACGGTGCGTCCCTGAAAGGCTCCCGTTCCAATGTCGTGGACCACAGCGCCGAGGAAGCCGCGCTTGAGGACCATGAGACTCCGAAACTCAGGAGAAGGCTGTTCGCATCGCTGGGATTCCTGATTGTACTGATGTATCTCTCCATGGGCCATTCCATGTGGGGCTGGCCGGTTCCGGCTTTCCTGGACGGCAACCATGTCGGGATCGGAATCCTGCAGATGCTGCTTTCCGCCACTGTCATGGTGATCAACCAGAAGTTCTTCACAAGCGGTTTCCGCAGCCTCATCCACAGGGCTCCGAACATGGATACCCTCGTGTCGCTGGGTTCGGCGGCATCATTCGTCTGGAGCGTCTACGTGCTGCTTGCCATGACCGTCGCGCAGAGTGCCGGAGACATGGCCGCCGTCCATGAGTATTCGCACGGTTTCTACTTCGAGTCCGCCGCCATGATCCTCACCCTGATCACCGTCGGGAAGATGCTCGAGGCCAGGTCGAAGGGAAAGACCACAGATGCCCTGAAGGCGCTGATGAAACTGGCTCCCAAGACCGCAACGGTGGTCAGGGATGGACAGGAAGTCGTTGTTTCGATAGAAGAAGTCCGTGAAGGGGACATCTTTGTCGTGAGACCGGGTGAAAGCATCCCCGTGGACGGAGTTGTCGTGGAAGGTTCGGGTGCCGTGAACGAGTCGGCCCTTACGGGCGAGAGCATTCCGGTTGACAAGGAAGCCGGGGACAAGGTCTCCGCCGCCACTATGAACCAGAGCGGTTTCCTGAAATGCCGCGCGACCAGGGTCGGGGAGGACACGACGCTTTCCCAGATCATCAGGATGGTCGGCGACGCCGCCGCCACAAAGGCTCCCATAGCCAAGATAGCGGACAAGGTGTCCGGTGTCTTCGTGCCTGTAGTGATTTCGATCGCAGCCGTCACCACGGTGGTCTGGCTGATCATCGGCAGGGAGTTCTCCTTCGCACTTGCGCGCGGGATTTCAGTCCTTGTCATCAGCTGTCCGTGTGCGCTTGGTCTTGCCACACCTGTGGCGATCATGGTCGGAAACGGCAAGGGCGCCAGGAACGGAGTTCTGTTCAAGACCGCCGCATCGCTGGAGCAGGCCGGGTCGGTGGATATCGTGGCGCTGGACAAGACCGGTACCATCACCACCGGGGAACCTGTGGTCACCGACATCGTCCCTGCGGAGGGTTTCGACTCCGGAACGCTTCTGGAAATCGCGGCATCGCTTGAGGCCGGAAGCGAGCATCCTCTTGCGAAGGCCATTATGAAAAGGGCCGCTGAAGAGAAGACGGCAATCAGGGAAACGACAGGTTTCACAGCCCTTCCGGGAAACGGATTGACCGCGACGCTTGACGGGGAGGCCGTCACCGGCGGAAGCATGAAGTTCATCGGCGGCAGGACCCGGATACCGGCAGGCCTGCTGGACAGCGCGGAGAAGCTCGCCTCGGAAGGAAAGACGCCGCTCCTGTTCACCAAAGGCGGTGTGTTCGCCGGGATGATCGCGGTTGCGGATACGATAAAGCCGGACAGCGTGCAGGCGGTAAGCGAGCTCAGGAACATGGGCATCCGTGTGGTGATGCTCACAGGCGACAACGAGCGCACGGCCAGGACGATCGGGGAACAGGTCGGAGTGGATGAGGTCGTCGCAGGCGTCCTTCCCGACGGCAAGGAAGCGGTCATCAGACGACTTTCCTCCTCCGGCAAGGTCGCAATGGTCGGCGACGGCATAAACGATGCCCCGGCACTGACAAGCGCGGACATGGGGATAGCGATCGGCGCGGGATCCGATGTGGCCATAGACGCCGCGGACGTGGTGCTCATGAAGAGCAGTCTTTCGGATGTGCCGGCGGCCATAAGGCTGAGCCGCGCCACGTTGAGGAACATCAGGCAGAACCTGTTCTGGGCGTTCTTCTACAATGTATTGGGCATTCCCGTCGCCGCCGGTTGTCTGGTCGGCCTGGGAATCACCCTCAATCCCATGATCGGTGCCGCGGCGATGAGCCTTTCCAGCTTCTTCGTCGTATCCAACGCGCTCAGACTGAATCTTTGCGATGTCCACGACATCTCGCATGACAGAAGGAAAAGGGACAGGATCCGCCCCAAGGAGGATGATATGGCAGACACGGTAAGGACAATGACGATAGAGGGCATGATGTGCCCGCACTGCGAGGCAAGGGTGAAGAAGGCCCTGGAGTCCCTGGAAGGGGTGAGGGAGGCTGTCGTGAGCCATGAGAAGGGCAACGCGGTCGTGACAATGGGAAGCCCTGTTGCGGACGACCTGCTCACGAAGGCTGTTACCGATGCCGGCTACGAAGTGAAGGGAATCAGCTGAAAAACAGCCGTACGGACAGCTCTGGTCAATAATCGTCATGCTTTTTTTCGCATGATGGTATGTTCTTGCTATTGTCTGGAAGGGCTTCCTCGTGTATCTTTAATTTGACATTTTTTGAAAAACTGTCAAAAAAGATCCGGAGGACCCTGATGAAAGAACTCAAGGAACTGACACTGACACATGTGGTGGAATCAGCGGCCGCAAGATTCGGCAGGATGACCGCTCTCCAGACCTGGCGCAGGAACGACGGCATCACCTACGGCGAGTTGCTGTCGCAATCCGTCAATGTGGCCTACTACCTCCACTCGAGGGGAATAGGGAAGGGCGACAGGGTCGCGATCCTGGGCGAAAGCTGTCCGAACTGGGGTCTTTCATATCTTGCCGCAAACAGGGCGGGGGCAGTGGCTGTACCCATCCTTCCCAATTTCAGCTCGCATGAGGTCCGTTCCATCCTGGAGCACAGCGGTGCCCGCCTTGTGGTGGTCAATGCCGCCAACGCAACGAAGGTCGACGGGTGCGGTGTGAAGGTCATAAGGATGGAGGACATGACGGCGGTTCCGGCGGAGTCCTGCGCTGTTCCCGCCGAATTCAGGTCGGTGACGGGGACCGACACGCGTTCCGTCATCCCGTCGGATTCCGACAGGGCCGAGCTGGAGATCCTGCGTCCTTCGGAGGACGACACAGCGTCGATCATCTATACGAGCGGTACAACAGGTACCCCGAAGGCGGTCATGCTGACAAACAGGAACATCGTCTGGAACGCATGGGTCTGCTCCACTCCGTTCATCAGGATTCATCCGGGTTGGGACGCGCTTTCGATACTGCCGATGAGCCATGTCTACGAGTTCACGATCGGCTTCGTGCTCCTTCTGCTCAACGGTGTATGCATAACATACCTTGGCAAGGCACCGAGCACGGACACCCTCATGCCGGCCATGAGGGAGGTCAGGCCGCAGATCATGCTTTCCGTTCCGCTCCTGATAGAGAAGATATACAGGCGCGCGCTTCTTCCGAAACTGAAGGAGGGGACCCGTCTCGGGAAGCTGGCCCGCAACAGGCTCACCGCCCCGTTCGTGTACCGCATCATAGGCAGGAAGGTCCGCAAGACCTTCGGCGGAAGGATCAGGTTCTTCGGTGTGGGCGGAGCCGCGTTCGATTCCGAGGCCGAATCATTCTTCAACAGGATACATTTCCCGTACGCGTTGGGATACGGCCTGACTGAAACTTCTCCGTTCATCGCCGGCTGCGGTCCTGCCGACCAGGTCCCCGGGACCCTGGGCCCGGTGCTGGACGGCCTTGATGTCAAACTCGATCCGGAAAGCTCGGAGGTCCTGATCAAGGGGCCGAGTGTCATGAAGGGATACTACAGGAACGCCGAACTGACACGGGAGGTGTTCACGCAGGACGGATATTTCCGCACGGGCGACATTGGCGAGTTCCGGGAAGGAAGGCTATCCATCAGGGGAAGGTGCAAGACCATGATACTCGGGCCTTCCGGCGAGAACATATACCCCGAGAACATCGAGTTCCTCATAAACTCCGAGGAGGATGTGCTGGAAAGTCTTGTGGTCGCAGATCAGGGTGGACTGACAGCGATGATCCGTCTTGATATGAAAGCCTTGAAAAAGAAGGGTATTGTCGCCATGGAGGCCATCCAGTTCAAGCTGGACACGATTGTGAAGGGCGTGAACGCGAAGCTGTCTTCGTTCAGCAGGATACGCAGGGCGGAGATACAGGTCCTGCCGTTCGAGCGCACACCCACCGACAAGATCAAGCGCTTCCTCTACCAGAAGAAGGCCTGACCGGAACCTCCTGACGTTCTGTTGCACTCAAGCGCCAAGTGAAGTAGATTTGTAACAGCAGGAGGCGTTCATGAGAATCGTTGTCATCGACGGACAGGGCGGGAAGATCGGAAAGGCCATCATAGAGCAGATAAGGGCAGTCGGGAAGGAATGCGGAATCACCGCGATCGGGACCAACTCCCTTGCCACATCGGCGATGCTGAAGGCAGGGGCCGACATGGGCGCCACAGGAGAGAATCCGGTTGTCATCGCCGTCCGGGATGCCGATGCCATAGTAGGTCCCATAGGCATAATCGCCGCGGATTCCATGCTGGGTGAGATCACGCCCGTCATGGCCGAAGCCGTAGGGCGGAGCACGGCAAGGAAGATACTTGTCCCCGTCAACAGGTGCTTCGAGGTCGCAGGGGTCCAGGAAATGAGCCTGTCACAGTACGTGGAACGTGCTGTGGAGATGCTGTTCAGGGTCTGAAGACGACTTCGAAGGTCTCGAGCACGACGGGCATGTCCTCGGAGAATTCCAGACCTGCCTCATCCAGCCACTGGGTGAACAGCTCGCGGTGTATTTCCCTCCAATAGTCAAGTGAAAGGTCTCCCTCTCCCTCGCATCGTGCATGATGGGCATCGACATCCTTGAACGTGACCACGGAGACCGACGTATCCCTTATCACGCAGATTGCGTTGTCTGCCGAATCCAGGATTACGCTGTAGTCACCAGGCTTTGGGATTTCCTCGTTGTCGTACGCATAGAGGTCGTAGGCCGATGCCGTCGCCGTCTTGCTTCCGTCGAGCACCAGGGATGCCAGTTTGTCAGGAGCGCCGCCGAAGGCCCATGCCTCGTACTTGTTCGTCTCAGGCCTGTTCTTTGCGCAGAACATCAGCCACATCTCGTTTGCAGTCATAACACGACATTCTAAAGGCACCCGGAGCATTTGTAAATCGTAAAAAAAGTTTGCCTGAAGCCGAATTGTATTATATCATGAATGACTGTACTACTGTTCGTATGAGGGCATCCGCCCGTTGTACAAAAAGGAGAAAGAAATGAAAAAACTAGTTGCAATCGCTCTTGTTTTCGCACTTGTCTGCGGATTCGTGTTCGCAAACGCCGCATCCGAGTCCAAGGCCGACACGCTCGAGTCCAGGATCGAGAAGGGCCAGAAGCTTTCTGACGCAGAGCTCCTCGAGCTTGCAAAGGCCGAGACCGGCGATTTCTATGCATATGGAAACTCTTCCAGAATCGCCAACGCCATGAAGAACTTCGTGGCCAAGTACGGTGCCGAGCTCGGACTGAACGAGTCGAACGCAGTCGGAACGAAGATGAACGATGCAGACATCTACACCAACATCGCACAGGAAGCCACAGGCGGTTCCGACAAGGTCGCTTCCGTCGTCATGATCCAGGACGGCGCACAGCTGGTCATGTACAGATCGGCAACCGACTACTTCCTCAACTACATCCCCGGTGCCCTCAAGGGTGTCATCTCCGAGGCCGACCAGGTTCCTCTCGTACACCAGTACATCAACAAGCTGTTCATCTGGAACACACTCGGTGACAACGTTCCCGTCATCACCAACGTGTGGCAGCTGACAGAGCCCGCCCTCAAGGACAGGATCTTCTTCAAGAACCCCACCACAGAGCAGGTCAACAACAACTTCCTGATCATGTGCACGAGCGATGAATGGGCAGCCAAGATCGCCCAGGCATACAAGGACTACTACGGAAAGGACATCGAGCTCGGTTCCTACAAGAACGCGGGTTACAAGTGGGTCGCAGAGTTCCTCGCCAACGTGAACTTCTCCGTCAGCTCCGATACGAAGATCTGCAACACCGTCGCTTCAGCCGACAGCGCAGGTTCGATGGGACTGTTCGTCCTCTCCAAGACCAGGGACCTCGATGAGTCGCTCAAGGCCAACCTCCAGGTCGGTGCATTCACGGCAGCTCAGATCAATCCGTTCTCAGGTTTCATGTATCCGCTGTATGTCCAGATGACGAAGGCCGCCAACAGACCCTACACGGCGATGCTCTTCATCAACTACCTGATGACAAGCGAAGGATTCGCACCGTGGGGCGGAGCCGGAACAAGCATCCTCGGAGCATACTCGACCAACCCGGCGATCGGCGCTGCCGAAGGCGACCAGGGAATCGAGTTCTGGAAGGACTGCCTTGTCGCTGAGGATGCGGCATACCTCATCCAGAACAGCACCGCAGTCTCCGACTTCATCAACGCGGAGATCGCAAAGAAGTGAGTCATCCGACTTTCTGACACTCGCAGGGGCGGGCATGCTATCCCGCCCCGTTTTTGTATGAGCACAATGAGTTCTTTCACGAAAAGGAGTTCAAATGGCCGAAATTGCCTTACAAGCCAGACCTAAGCGCAAGATGATCTACGTCCTCAGGGATTTCATCACGAAACCCGAGAACATCATCCTGCTGCTGACCGTCGTGATACTCGGCTTCTTCACCGTCTACCCGGTGGTGCTTCTGGTGTCCAACACCCTGAAGGTGAACATCGCCGACCTGATGTATCCCGAACTGTTCGGGAAGAAGGTCGGGGCGTTCACGACATTCCACTGGAAGAGGATGCTTTTCTCGGACATGAGCAGCATCTATTTCTGGGTACCCCTGAAGAATGCCGTGATCATGTCACTTCTCGCCAGCATCATAGCCATCGCATACGGCGGAGTCGTGGCCTTCCTGATCACAAGGACAGACCTGAAGTTCAAGAAATTCTTCTCGACGGTCTTCATCTTCCCGTACATAATGCCGTCCTGGACCATCGCCACGTTCTGGATCAACTTCTTCCAGAACCCCGACATAGGAAGCTACCAGAGCGGCATGCTGTATTACCTGACGGGCATCAAGCTGCCTGAAAACATGGTATACGGACTTGTTCCGTGCGCCATAGTCCTGGGTCTCCACTATGCTCCGTTCGCATACATCCTGATCGGAGGAATCCTGAGGAACATGGACGCCAACCTGGAGGAGGCCGCCACGATACTCAAGGCCTCCAGGGCAAAGATCATCAGGAAGATCACCCTTCCGATCGTGCTTCCGGCCCTTCTGTCGACGTTCCTGCTGGTCTTCTCCAGCAGCATGAGCGCTTACGCTGTTCCCCAGTTCCTCGGCGGAACAGGCGGATTCAGCGTCCTGACCACGACCCTCAAGCAGTTCATTACCCGCGGATGGTACGGACAGGGCTACATCATGGCCATCTTCATGATCATCTTCGGTCTCGCCATCCTGTGGATCAACCAGAGGGTCACGGGCAGCAGGAAGAGCTTCACCACGGTCACCGGAAAGAGCGGCCAGATCTCCTACATCAAGCTCGGAGCCTGGAAGTGGATCGCCGCCGTCATCCTGATCATCCTGTGCAGCTTCTGCTCGTTCATGCCTCTGATCAGCTTCGCGCTCGAGTCATGCACGATGGTCCCCGGAGACTACAGCACGCTCACGCTCGCGTTCTGGATCAGTCCGGACACTCCGCTTCAGAACGGTCTGAGGGGTCTGTTCCATGAGACCCAGGTCTGGTCGGCGTTCCGCAACAGCATCGTCCTTTCGTTCAGCTGCTCGCTGATAGCCGGAACCCTCGGAATCCTGATCGGCTATGCCGTCTCCAAGAGGAGAGGATCCAGGCTGGCCAAACTGGCCGACAACCTGGCGTTCCTCCCGTACCTCATGCCGTCCATGGCCATGGGTGCAGCGTTCCTCGCGATCGGTGCCGCAATGGGTCTTAGCAAGACGATGACGCTTCTGATCCTGGTGGGTTCGATCAAGTACCTGCCGTTCGCTTCAAGAAGCGGAATCAACGCCATGCTCCAGCTTTCCAAGGAAATAGAGGAAGCCGCCCTGATAGTCGACGTCCCATGGTGGAAGCGCATGGTCAGGATCATCTTCCCCATCCAGAAATCGACGTTCATTTCCGGATACCTGCTGCCGTTCACATCCTGCATGAGAGAGCTGAGTCTGTTCACTCTCCTCTCATCCGGATCCATCTACCTGATGACCACTCTTCTGGAGTACTGGCAGATCTGGTGCGACCAGAGCGCCAACGCACTGAACCTTCTCATCGTCGTGACGGTTCTTGCGATCAATCTGCTGGTCAACAAGCTGACGGGAGCAAGCATAGACAAGGGCGTAGGAGGTTAATATGCCAGAAATCAGACTTGAACACGTTACAAAACGTTTTGAAAAATTCGTTGCCGTCGATGACCTGAATCTCGTCATCAACGAGCATGACTTCATAACCCTTCTGGGACCTTCGGGATGCGGAAAGACCACGACACTCAGGATGATCGCCGGCCTCGAGACTCCGACAGAGGGAAAGATCACGATCGGGGACAAGGTCGTCTTCGATGCCGCCACGGGAGTCAACGTCTCTCCCGCCAAGAGGGACATCGGCTTCCTGTTCCAGAACTATGCCCTGTGGCCGCACATGACCGTCTACCAGAACATAGCGTTCGGACTCGAGAACCTCAAATGGAAGAAGGAGGACATCAAGGTCCGTGTGGACGAGATGCTCAAGATGCTCAAGATCGAGGAGTTCGTGAGCCGCTATCCGGCCGAGCTCTCCGGAGGCCAGCAGCAGCGTGTCGCCATCGCAAGGACACTGGCTCCCAAGCCGCAGGTCCTGTTCATGGACGAGCCGCTCTCCAACCTGGATGCGAAGCTGCGCAGCGAAATGAGGACGGAGCTCAAGAGACTCCATTCGGACTCCAACTCCACGTTCGTCTACGTCACGCACGACCAGCTGGAAGCCATGACCCTGGCCACCAAGATCTGTCTGATGGAGAAGGGTATCCTCCAGCAGTACGATCCCCCGCTCACGGTCTATTCACAGCCGGCCAACAGGTTCGTCGCCGACTTCGTAGGAAACCCGACAATGAACTTCATCGATGCCTCCGTGAAGAAGGAAGGCGGTGAGACGATTGTCGAATTCCTCGGTGTGAAGGCGAAATACATTCCCAACAACAAGGCAGAGGACATCGATGCCTCGGAGGTTGTCCTTGGAATCAGACCCGAGTTCTTCACCATCAGGGATGACGGAAAGATCAACGCCACGGCCTATTCCACACTTCCTTCCGGAATGGAGACAACGGTCAAGGTCAGACTCGCCGACGAGCTCGTCTCGTCCGTCGTCTTCGGGGCCATCGACTACAAGGTCGACCAGGCCATCCGCTGCGACATCATCGGCAACCAGATCTGCATCTTCGACAAGGAGACCACGAACAGGGTCTCCATCGGAGCTCTGGAAGTCCTCTGATGAGAACAATCCTCAGGAGGACTGTCGTCACGGCAGTCCTCCTTTTTCTTATCCCGGTACTGACAGTCTCATGCACCAGGGCCCCGGCCAAGGCGGAGGTCCGGACGGAAGTCCTGTACGGGTTCTTCGACACCATCTGCCAGGTGGGCAGCTACGCGGGGGATACGGCGCAGGAGTTCGATCGGAACGTCGCGGCCGTCAGGGAAGTCCTGGAACATTGGCACCGGTTGCTTGACATCTACCATGAGTACGACGGGATGAACAACCTCTGTACGGTCAACCGCCTTGTAGGCGGCGACCCCGTGGAGGTAGACCCTGACCTCATCGGATTCGTCCTGTATGCCAAGCGGATGAGCACCCTTACCGAAGGGGAGATGGACATCTCCCTCGGCGCCGTACTCAGGCTGTGGCATGATGCAAGGACATCCGATGTCCCGGCCATCCCGTCCGATGATGATCTTGCGGAGGCGGCGCGGCACACGGGTTTCGTAAAAGTGGAGATCGATGAGGACCGTTGCACGCTCAGGCTGACCGATCCTGAATCAAGCCTGGACCCGGGGGCGTTGGGCAAAGGCTACGCCGCGGAGAAGGCGGCGCAGATGCTGGCCGAAGGAGGCGTCACCGGCTATGCCCTGAATCTGGGAGGCAACGTCAGATGCATCGGGACAAAGGCCGACGGAAGTTCATGGACAACCGGAATCCGTGACCCTCAGAATCCCGACCGGATCGCCGTCACGCTCTCCATATCGGACTGCTCCTGCGTTACAAGCGGAAGCTATGAACGCTACTTCACGGTCGACGGCATCCGGTACTCCCATATCATAGACAAGGACACGCTCCGGCCCGCGACGGGTTTCTCTTCCGTCTCGGTGGTCTGCCGTGACAGCGCCCTTGCCGACGCGCTTTCCACCGCGCTTTTCTGCATGGACTACGACAGCGGATCTGAGCTTGTATCGTCGCTCGACGGCGTGGAGGCGCTCTGGATCTCCGACGACGGATCCGTGCGGTACACAAAGGGACTGGGCCCTGCTATACTGTGACCATGAAAAGGAAGACGATCATCAGGGACATCGCACTCATACTGGCCGTACTGGCCGTCGCAGTGGTTTTGATGGTCGTGACGGGAAACCGGGGAAAGACGGGTTCCCATGCTGTGGTGATGGTCCGGAATCAGGAGATCGCAAGATATCCGCTGTCTGTTGACGGAATCTATACCATCAACGGCGGGACCAACACGATAGAGATCAGGGACGGGAAGGTTCGCATGGCAGAGGCCGTATGCCCCAACCACCTTTGCGTGAAGCAGGGCTGGATCGGCTTCGGAGGACAGAGCATAGTATGCCTTCCGAACGAACTGTCCGTCACCATAACCGGGACGGATGATTCCACCGATTTCATACAGTGAGGGATGGCATGGATACAAGGAAGACGGTGCACATGGGAATGCTCGTGGCCCTGGCCATGATCCTTTCATTCATCGAAAGCCAGATACCGGCTTTTGTCGCCATCCCCGGAATAAAGGTCGGGCTTGCCAACCTCGCCGTCATCTTCGCGCTGTACAGGTTCGGCTTCAGGGAAGCCCTGGCGGTCTCCGTCATCAGGGTCGTCCTGGGCTCGCTTCTCTTCGGCTCCGTCCTGTCGCTCGTCTATTCACTTTCCGGCGCCCTGATATCGCTTGCCGGAATGGCGCTGTTGCTGAAACTCTCCTTTTTCGGGACAATGGGCATCAGTGTATGCGGCGCCCTGCTACATAACCTTGGACAGATCGCCGTGGCATGGATTATACTTAGAACCCAGGCAGTGGCATATTATCTGCCTTTCCTTCTGATCAGCGCGGTCGCAGGCGGCATCGTAACCGGACTTGCGGCGACGTTCCTGATCGGACACACAGATGGAGGATCCGCGAATGATTGACCAGAGCAGCAAACAGGACGGGGAAGAGAGAAGCAAGAAGTTCTCTCCGATATTCTTCGAAGTCGGCGGACTGATGGGGTACATCCAGCGTGGCATACACTGGTTCACTTCCCTTATCATGGTGGTGCTGACACTTGTGATAGTTGCCGGAGTGCTGGTCTCGTTCGGAAGGATCCCCGGCATCTTCAGCGCCATAGCCTCGGGCCAGGAGGGTTCGCTCCTGCTCATGCTCGAGTTCGCCGCGGAGATAATAATCGCCATTGAGCTGATTTACGTCATAATCGCCCAGAACCTCGAATCCGTAGTCGAGATCCTGATGATCGCATTCACCCGCGAGCTTGTCATAAAGAGTTGGAACATGTGGGAGATCTTCCTCGGAGTCGCGGTCATCGCCGGTCTGTTCGCCGTCAGGAAGTTCCTTCTGGACAAGAAGAAATGATAAGCCTCCGGGGCGTCTGCCACCGCTATCCGGATGAACCGGACGGAGTCTGTGCGCTTTCCGCAGTTGATCTGGACATCGCCGACGGGGCCTTCCTGGCCGTCCTCGGCGCCACCGGATCGGGCAAATCCACACTTGCAGGAATCCTCGATGCACTCATCATCCCGACTTCCGGCACGGTATCCGTCGACGGTCTTGTCCTGGACAGCGCCGTCAGGCCCTCAAGGGAACTTCTGATGCGGATCCGCAGCACCGTGGGCATGGTGTTCCAGAACCCCGTGAACCGGATCATCGGCGACACCGTGGAGCAGGACGTGGCCTACGGACCCGCCAACCTGGGACTCGACCACGACAGCATCGTATCACGGACCGATGCCTCACTTCGTGCCATGGGCCTTCAGGACGTTCGCCTGAAAAACCCCATGCACCTTTCCGGAGGGCAGATGCAGCGCCTGGCAATCGCCGGCGCGCTTGCCATGGGAAGCCGTTATCTGGTCCTTGACGAGAGCCTTTCCATGCTCGATCCTCAGGGCAAGTCGGAGATACTTGGGACCCTCAGGCGCCTCAACCGTGAAGAGGGACTGGGGATCGTCATGATCGCTCACGATGTGCGCGACTGCGCAGGATGCGAGCGGTTCATCGTCCTTGACCATGGAAGACTTGTCATGGAGGGGAGTGCTGACGACATGGCAAGTAAGAAGGCTGAGCTCAGGGCTCTGGGGGTCAGGACATGCTGAAGGACATCACTCTCGGGCGCTACCATCCCGGAACATCGTTCCTCCACCGCCTGGACCCGCGGACCAAGCTTGTGTTCCTACCTGTCTACATCTTCTGCGCTTTTCTTGCCCATACTGCTCTTCCTGCTCTTCTTGCCCTTGTAGCCCTTCTTGCCCTTGTAGCCCTTTCCGCCGTACCGCTGCGCTTCATTTTCAGAGGCCTGCGGACCCCTCTGATTGTTCTCCTCATAGCGGACGTGCTGAACATCATCCTGCTGGATGACGGGCTCAGGGTCTCCATATACCTGACACTACGCATCTGCGAGGTCGTGCTGGCATCGAACCTCCTGACGCTGACCACAAGACCCGGGGAGATCGCATCCGGTCTGGAGAAGGGGCTGTCCTTCCTGAGGGTGTTCAGGGTTCCGGTACATGACCTCGCCACCATGGTCGCTGTGGCGTTCCGGTTCATACCGATTCTCACGCAGGAGGCCGGGGAACTGATGGAGGCACAGACCATGAGAGGAGCGGATTTCCGTCACGGGAACATAGTCAGGCGGGCGAAGGCCCTCGGGCCCCTGACGGTTTCGGTGTTCGCATCGGCCTTCAGGCGTGCCGACGAGATGGCCCTGGCCATGGACAGCAGGCTGTACGGATTCACGGACAAGCCGGAAAGCCTCCACCCATTGAGTTACAGCCGTGAGGATGCGGCCGCATACATCTGCATCTTCTGCTTCCTCGCGGTCATGATCATCCTTCGTACAGGAGGGCTGTGATGATTGAACTCGACCATGTTTCTTTCGGATACGGCAGTGACGGACCGGTCCTGGACGACATCTCCTTCCGCATCGACGACGGAGGGCTTTTCGTCATCACCGGCAGGAGCGGAAGCGGCAAGACCACCCTGGCAAGGCTGGTCTGCGGCCTTCTGAAGCCTGTCTCCGGCACAGTCAAAGTATCGGAGCAGCCCCGGATGGTGTTCCAGTTCCCGGAAAGACAGCTGTTCGGGCGGACGGTCCTCGAGGATGTCATGTACGGACCTCTGAACCTGGGTATGGAGAAACAAAAGGCGGAGGAAACCGCGAGGTTTGCAATGAAGAGGGTGGGACTTTCCGGAAACCTTGAACGCAGATCCCCGTTCTCCCTTTCAGGAGGGGAGAAGAGGCTTGCCGCGATAGCCGGCATCCTTGCGATGGATCCCGGGATCCTTGTCCTGGACGAACCCACCGCCGGCCTCGATGCCTTCGGGTTCGATGCGCTTGTCAGCATCCTCAAAGGCCTGCATGAAGAGGGCAGGACGGTCATCGTAGTGTCGCATGACGGGGACCTGGTGTCATCCCTCTCTCCCGATGGTGGACTGCAGCTGAAGTGACATCGGAAGAAAAGCAATCCTCAGATAAATAAAAAGGGCTGCGTCCGCAGCCCCTTCACATTTCTGTGATGTGATCATTCCTCAACGATTGCTCCGACAGGGCAAACCGATGCGCAAGTTCCGCACTGGGCGCACTTGTCCTGATCGATGACATAGATGTCACCTTCGTTGATTGCCTCAACCGGGCACTCGCCTGCGCATGTTCCGCATGCAGCACAGGAATCTGTGATTCTGTAAGCCATTTATGTCTCCTTCGGAATGGTTTCCCCATTCGCTATTGTGAATGATAGTCACAGGCAGAACGGTAGTCAAGGACAATGCGGGGAACTTGTTGAAATGTGTTGTTTACATTATCATCTGAACCCATGAAGCAACTGGTTCTGGCTGAGAAGCCGAGTGTGGGAAAAGAGCTTGCCCGCGTGCTTGGATGCACCAACAGGGGCAAGTACCTTGAGAATGATGAATATGTCGTAACTTGGGCCCTCGGGCACCTCGTCACCCTCTGTCCTCCCGATTACTACGGTGCCGAATACAGGCACTGGACACTGAGGAACCTCCCGATCCTTCCGGAGAAACTCGAGACCATGGTGATCGACAAGAGCAAGGACCAGTTCGAGATCGTGAAGAACCTCCTCAACCGCGAGGATGTTGAGGGCGTGATCATCGCCACCGACGCCGGACGCGAGGGAGAGCTTGTGGCCCGCTGGATACTGAAGCAGGCCGGTTGTTCCAAGCCTGCCAGAAGGCTCTGGATCAGCAGCCAGACAGACCTTGCGATCCGCCAGGGATTCGCATCGCTCAGACCGGCTTCGGACTACGACAACCTCTATGCCGCGGCGGAGAGCCGCTCCTATGCCGACTGGTATGTCGGATACAACGTCTCCAGAGCCATGAGCTGCCATTTCGACACAAGACTCTCGGCAGGCCGCGTCCAGACCCCGACCCTTGCGCTCATCACAGGCAGGGAGGACGAGATCGAGGATTTCGCCGGACGCTTCTACTGGACCCTCAAGGCCGATTTCGGAACGTTCAAGGCGTCATGGTACTCGCAGGACAACTCAGTGAGGATAGGCGAGGAGGCCAAGGCCAACGAACTAGCAGCCAAGCTCAAGGGCGCCAAGGCAACAGTCTCCAGCATAAAGGAAGTCCCCAAGGCGGAGAAACCTCCCCTTGCATACGACCTCACCGAGCTCCAGCGCGATGCCAACAGCATCCTGGGCTTCTCCGCGAAGGAGACCCTGGATACCCTCCAGCGCCTCTACGAGGTCTACAAGATCGTCACATACCCCAGGACGGACAGCCGCTACATCACGGCCGACATAGTCCCGACAATCCCGGACCGTCTTGCCGCCCTGAGCGCCACCGCGTTCGGTGCAAGGGCCGCCGAGCTTTCCCGCAACGGCATCCGCACCGACCTTTCAAGGCTCGTCAACGACGAGATGGTCAGCGACCACCATGCTCTTCTGCCGACCGAGCAGAGGGTGGATGTCTCCAAGCTGAGCGCCAACGAGAAGGCCCTCTGGGAGCTGGTCATAACCAGATTCCTGGAGACCCTGTCCGCAGATTACGAATACAAGACGACCACGGTGGAGGTCACCTCCGAAGGCGAGAGGTTCCTCACACGTCTGACACTTCCGGTGAAGCAGGGCTGGCGCGATGTCGCACGCGATGTCGGACGCCGCAGCGCCGTGTCCTCTGAGGACGACGGTGACGACAACCCGCTGATCCTCAGGCTTGCCGAAGGCGAGACCCTGGAGATAAAGGATGTGGCCCTGAAGAGAAGCGCCACGCTTCCTCCCGACAGGTACACCGAGGCCGACCTGCTGTTCGCGATGGAGCATGCGGGACGCTTCGTGGAGGACGCCGAGCTCAAGAGCCATCTGGAGAACGGACTCGGAACACCTGCAACAAGGGCCGACATAATCGAGAAGCTGATCCAGAACAACTGCATAGAGAGGAAGGGCAAGGAGCTTGTCCCGACACCCAAGGGGCGTGAGCTGGTGAGGCTGGTGCCCATGCAGCTGCGCAGCGCCGAGCTCACCGGAAAGTGGGAGCAGAGGCTTTCCTCAATTTCCAAGGGAACCGAAAACGAGGCCCCGTTCATTGCGGATATAAAGAAAAACGCAACCGATCTCGTCAATCAGGTCATCGCGAACCGCGACAAGTTCGATCCCGACCTGATGGGAGACAAGTCCAGGCCGTGTCCTTCCTGCGGCTGGCCCATGATGACCGTGCTGGACGAGTTCGACAGACCCCACCATGTATGCCAGAGGTTCTCCTGCGGCTACGAGGAGATGGAGGTCAAGAAGCGCGTGGAGGTCGCACCGTCGGAGGTCGTGCCGACACATGCCAGCGCATCACCGGTGAAGAAGGTCATCGCATCCGCAGCTCCGTCATCGAGCGGCAGGAAGACCATCGTCATCCACAAGAGCTCCGTCAAGGCCGCCGTGGCCAAGGCAGTGCCGCAGGTGAAGTGGGAGACCGTCATAGAGGTCGTCAAACCCAGCCACTACAGGCCGCG
>JBGUMQ010000085.1:0-30044 GCA_045116915.1 Sphaerochaetaceae bacterium
TGCCCAGTGGGAAGCCAACACATACACTGTGAAGTTCGACAAGAACGCAGAGGCCGCAACAGGCACGATGAACGACCAGAGCTTCACCTATGATGTCGAAGGTACGCTCACCAGCCTCAAGTTCAAGAACATCGGTTACGACTTCACGGGCTGGAACACGAAGGCCGACGGAACCGGAACTCCTTACGCCAACAAGGCTCAGGTCATCAACCTCACGTCTGCTGCAGGCGGAGAAGTGACACTGTACGCACAGTGGGAGCTGGCTACTTACGCTGTCACAGTCACATCAGGAACAGAGGGCTACACGGTCCAGGCGGACAAGGACAGCTACCAGTACACGACCGACGCCGCCGGAACGACGATCGAGCTCACAATCACCGGTCCGATCCCGACGATCATGGACTTCGACCTCAGCTCGCCCACGACGGCAAGCATCGTGGTCGACAAGCAGAACAGCAAGATCAGGATCAACAGCGGGTCGTACGGTGGACCGATCGCCATAACATGTTACTTCGAAACCAATTACCAGGTTGTCACGTTCAAGGCCAACGGCGGAGAAGGAGAGGACAAGACACAGAACGTCCCGACGGATGTCGCATGGCCTCTTGAGGCGAACACGTTCACCAAGGAGGACTACTACTTCGCAGGATGGGCGTCGACGGCGATCGGAGAGATCGAGTATGCGGACATGGAGGAAGTCATCACCGATGAGGACCTGACACTGTACGCGGTATGGACCGACACACCCATCGAGATCACATCCGACATGACCGAGCTCGAAGGCGGCAAGTTCTATGGCATAACGGATTCCGTCATTGTCAAGGAGAGACTTGAAATCAGCAACAACAAGCCGGTCAAGATCATGCTTCCCGAGAACAAGACACTGACACTTTCAAAGGGAATCGCAGTCATTGACGGACAGACACTGACCATAGACGGAGATGGATCGCTGGTTGCCACTGCAGAAGCGGGCACAGGCAATGCAGCAATCGGAGGAACATACGAAGAAGGCAAGTACAGCAGCGGAAATGTGATCATCAAGGGTGGTAACATAACGGCAACCGGAGGCAACGCTGGAGGAGCCGGAATCGGCGGTGCTTATGAGGGAGACGGCGGAAACATCACAATAGCAGGCGGGACAGTGATTGCCGCAGGTGGAAGTGGAGGAATGTATGGAGGAGCCGGAATCGGAGGCGGAGGTCTCGGAGATGGCGGAACCATCATCATTTCAGACGGTAATGTCACAGCAACAGCAGGAGACTGTACTTAT
Source organism: Sphaerochaetaceae bacterium (assembly GCA_045116915.1). Lineage (GTDB taxonomy): Bacteria > Spirochaetota > Spirochaetia > Sphaerochaetales > Sphaerochaetaceae > UBA9732. The sequence continues at coordinate 1,271 of JBGUMQ010000085.1, forward strand.
GGAGGAGCCGGAATCGGAAGCGGTTCATGCGGAGAAGGCGGAAGCATTGAAATCTCCGGCGGAGAAGTGACAGCAACCGGAGGAAAAAAGGCAGCCGGAATCGGCGGAGGTTCTTTCGGAATCGCGGATATCAGCATCAGCGGAGGAATTGTCACGGCAACCGGAGGTTCTGAAGCAGCCGGAATCGGAGTCGGACCCAACATCGGAGACCAGGTTTCCATCAGCATCACAGGCGGAACCGTCACAGCCACATCAGGAGCTGCAAATGCATCCGGAATCGGAGGCGGCAATAGTTCAGATGATGTATCCATCGCAATCGGAGAAGGTCTTGGCCTCTACGGCGGAGTGAACAAGGACAATGCAGTATTCCTCAGCGGCCCGGTCGAGTCATACACCGGAAGCCGTCCGGCATACATGGAAAGCAAGGAAACAACTTATTACACCATCACATTCGATGCCAACGGCGGAACGGGAACGATGGACAACCAGACATACCCTGCCGGACTTGAAACGAACATTGACAAGAATGAATTCGAGAATACCGGCAAGAACTTCGCCGTGTGGACAACTGAAGAAGCCGGAACAGGTGACTACTATTACGACGGAAGCTCCATCACGCTTGCCGAGGACATCACGCTCTACGCACAGTGGTCGGAAACAAATGTCCTCGATCCCTCATACGGCGGAAGCACGGGCAAGAAGCTTACCGGTGGCCAGAGCTACACGATATTCGATGACCTGACACTTCCCCTCAGACTCTATATCTATGGCACCAGTGAGGTCACACTCATCCTTCCCGAGGGCAAGACACTGACACTCTCAAAAGGTCTCGAGGTCGTTTCGGGACAGTCCCTGATCATCGAAGGTGAAGGTACACTGAATGCAACCGGTTCCTCCATGGCGGCCGGAATCGGAGGTAGAGATAGTGTTGGCGGAGGAAACGTAACCATCAATGGCGGAACTGTAAATGCAACCGGTGCCTTCATGGCAGCCGGAATCGGTGGTGGGTCTAATGGTATAGGAGGAAAAGTTACCATCAATGGCGGAACTGTAAACGCTGTTGGTGGATACAGAGCAGCCGGAATCGGTGGTGGTAATCATGGTGCCGGCGGAACAGTTGCAATCAACGGCGCATCAGTGACTGCAACCGGAGGCGATGAAGCTGTCGGAATCGGAAAAGGAAAAGATGGTTCGAGTAACGGCACCCTGGAACTCGACGGTGTTGCCATACTGGTCAGTGATGACAATACAACCTGGGTTGCTTATGACGGTACGACCCGCACAAAGTACATGAATACCACGGATGCGGTCGCAATCACATTCAAGCCCAACGGAGCAACGGAGACCGAGGATGTCTTGCAGTACGTTCCTGCCGGTTATGATGTGAAGCTTGAGCAGAACCCGTTCACGCATGAGACACTGTTCTTCGCCGGCTGGGCATTGACCGCAGAGGGAGAAGCCGAATATGCGGACCAGGCGTCTGTGAACCTCACCGAGGACACAACGCTCTATGCAAAGTGGATTGATGTAATCCCTCTTGACGGTACATACGGCGGCTCAGGCAAGACGCTGACAGGTGGACTGAGGTACACGATAGCCGATAATCTGACACTTCCCGGAAGGCTTGCAATCGATGATACTGCAGGCGATGTCACACTCATTCTTCCCGAGGGCAAGACACTGACCCTTGAAAAAGGTCTGAATGTCGCCGAAGGACAGGCACTGGTCATCGACGGTGCAGGAACACTGGAAGCAACCGGTTCCTCCAAAGCGGCCGGAATCGGAGGTGGATTTAATAACTCCGGAGGAGCTATAACCATCAATGGTGGAACTGTAAATGCAACCGGAAGCTCGGGAGCAGCCGGAATCGGAGGTGGTTACAATGGATCCGGAGGAGCCGTAACCATCAATGATGGAACTGTAAATGCAAACGGAGGATCGGAAGGACCCGGAATCGGAGGTGGTGTCGAAAGATCCGGAGGAACTATAACCATCAATGGTGGAACTGTAAATGCAACCGGAAGCGCGCTAGCAGCCGGAATCGGTGGTGCGTATATGGGTAACGGCGGAACCGTTACCATCAATGGTGGAACTGTAAATGCAACCGGAGGCGAAGGTGCTGTCGGAATAGGAAAAGGAAATGAAGGTTCGAGTGACGGCACCCTGACAATCGCCGATGGCGTACTCATGATGGTCAGTACCAATAATAATGACTGGAGTGAGTATGACGGTTCAACACGCACGCAGTACATGAAGGTGCCGACGCCAATAGTGCTTACCTCATCTACAACCGCGTGGACTAGCGGTAACGTCTATACCCTGGGTGATGAGGATGTGGAAATCGGAAGCCGTATTACCGTCACAGGAAGTGTCACTCTCATTCTTCCTGATGGCAGGAAGCTTACTGCTTCAAAGGGAATCACAGTCACAGGATCCAACTCACTTACAATAAATGGTGGAACCGGCCAAAATGCAGGAATACTTGAAGCCACTGGTGGTGATAGAGCAGCCGGAATCGGTGGCGGTTATCAAGAAGCCGGAGGAGAAGTAACCATCAACGGCGGAACTGTAACTGCAAACGGTGGTGAGGGTGCTGCCGGAATCGGTGGTGGTTGGTATGGAACCACCGGCGGAACTGTGACCATTAATGGTGGAACTGTAGAAGCAATCGGTGGTTCAATCAGTGGTTCTAGTGGAGGAGCGGGAATCGGTGGTGGTTATTACGGTGCCGGAGGGACTGTAACCATCAACAACGGAACTGTAACTGCAACTGGTGGTGCGTCTGCAGCCGGAATCGGCGGCGGTTATTACAAAGGCGGAGGAACAGTCACCATCACCGGCGGATCTGTAACTGCAAACGGTGGTCAGAAAGCATACGGAATCGGTAGGGGCTATGACGGTGGTAGTGACGGAACACTTACAATCGCCGATGGCGTACTCATGATGGTCAGTACCAACAATGAAGACTGGAGTGAGTATGACGGTTCAACACGCAAACAGTACATGAAGACAGCAGAGATAATCACCGCAAGCACAACTTCCATCGGAGAAGGAAAGATTTACTCGATTGCTGCTGATGTAACTGTCCCTAACAGAATCGTCGTTTCAGGTACTGCAACGATTCTTCTTCCTTCAGGCAAGAAACTGACAGCTTCAGCTGGAATCACTGTTAATGACGGTAATTCACTAACAATCAACGGAGAAGGAACTCTGACTGCTACAGGTTCAGCAAAAGATGCCGGAATTGGTAGCGGTGCTGGTATAGACGGCGGAAAAATTTCCATCAACGGCGGAACTGTAACTGCAACCGGTGGTGACAACGCCGCCGGAATCGGAGGAGGTTTCTGTGGTAGCGGTGGAACAGTAACCATCAACGGAGGAACGGTAACTGCAACCGGTGCTGAGAATGCTGTCGGAATCGGTAAGGGCTATCAAGGTGATAGTGACGGAACACTGAAAATCGGTTACGGTGTGCTTGTCTATAAAACCGGTGATACAGAAGATTATGCCATCGGTCCTCGGGATAATGTCACGGCCAGATACCGGAATATGACAGTTATTAAACCATGATTAATGGAAAGACATCAGCCTCTCGGGGAAACCCGGGAGGCTTTTCTTGTGTCCGTACCTGGAAGACGCTACTTGAAAAAAGCGGGCTGTGGGATTAGGCTACGGGCGTATGAGCGATATCTATGACTACATAGAGGAAAAAGGGGAAAGGACGTTCTCCGAAGAAGCATTCAACGAGGTCGATGCCCTTGTGTTCGCCTGGCTTTCCTACTTCGAGATCGAGAAGCTGGAGGAAGCCGGTGTGGAGTGCCGCGGGATGAGGCTTCCGGAGCTTGTTCTGAGGGCGGAAGAGACCTTGGGTGAGTTCAAGAAGCCTGATATCCTGGACAAGCTCGTGTCGGCGGTCACGGGCGCATGGATGCTCACCAGGGTCGCGCAGAAGCGCAGGTATTCCGGTGTGGCCATAGGGGATTTCAGCTCGGTATTCGACCCGGAGAACAGCATACAGTTCTCCGCAACCTCCTATGACATCGGCAGGAACACGTGGGTGGTCGCCTACAGGGGGACGGACACGTCGGTGGCCGGCTGGAAGGAGGACTGTCTGACCAGCTTCAGCATGGTCGTCCCTTCGCAGGAACTTGCACTGCAGTTTCTGGAGTCATGCCATGCACCAAGGCGGAAGATAATGCTCACAGGCCATTCGAAGGGCGGGAACCTTGCGATCTACGCTGCGGTGAAGAGCGGATACAGGAACATCGACAAGGTGAAGGCCGTATACAACTTCGACGGGCCCGGTTTCTGCTACGACATAAGGAAGACGAGGAATTTTCCGAAGATCAAGGACCGCATCCATTCGTTCATCCCCGGTTCGTCGATCGTCGGCATGCTCCTGCACCACATGGACGACTACACCATAGTCGCCAGTTCGAATGTGGGGATAATGCAGCACTACGCGTTCTACTGGAAGATAGAGGACGGGAAGTTCGTCACGCAGGACAAGCTCAGCACATCCAGCCGCACCCTGGCCAAGGCTATCAGGCAGTGGCTGAAAGGGCTTTCCTTCGAGAAGAGGAAGGCGTTCGTCGAGACCGTGTTCTCAGTCTTCGAGGATGCCGGGATCGAGGATTTCAGCAGCCTTTCGGCGGTCGGATTCGGGAAGATGAAGGAGATCTTCTTCCAGATGAAGAACATGGACGAGCAGACCCGCAAGATGGCCAGGTCGTTCTTCAGGGCGCTGGTGAAGGCATACAAACGCGAGCTGAAGGTCACCGCCGTCGAGACCTACGACAAGGTTGTTGAAAAGACCATCGACGCAGTCGGAAATTCCCCGCTCCTCTGACAGGCTTTCAATCTTCCTTCAATCTTGCGATGTTCCAATCGATGCTGTAAGGTGGATAATCATGAGGATCCTTCTGGCAGAAGACGAGAAACGCATGGCGGCGGCCCTTGTGGCCATACTCAGACAGGAAAAATACGACGTGGACCACGTGTCCGACGGCGAGGGCGCACTGACGGCGCTCGAAAGCGGCGTCTACGACATGGCGGTGCTGGACGTCATGATGCCCCTGATGAACGGGTTCGATGTGGCGCGCACCGCCCGCGGCAAAGGCATCCGCATACCCATCCTCATGCTCACCGCCCGCAGCCAGATCGATGACAAGATCACCGGCCTGGACAGCGGGGCAGACGATTATCTCACAAAACCCTTCAACACGCAGGAGCTCCTTGCAAGGCTGCGCGCCCTGAGCCGCCGCAACACCGGGGCGGGCCTGGCCGACGGGCAGCTGCGCTACGGCGACCTTGAGCTCAACGTTCCGACCGCCATGCTTTCCTGCAGCACCACAGCTCAGAGCATCCGCCTTGGGGAGAAGGAGCTCAGGATACTGGAATACATGCTTTCCAATCGGGGGCAGATCATGACGCGCGAGCAGCTCGCCGTGAAGATCTGGGGATTCGACAGCGAGTCCGAATACAACAATGTCGAGGTCTACATGTCCTTCACCCGCAAGAAGATGGCCTTCATCGGATCGCGCGTGGAGATCAAGGCCGTGCGCGGTCTGGGCTATGAGCTGAGGGAGAAAGATGTTTAAGAGTTCGCGGATTAAGATCGTCCTTTCCATCATGGGGTCGCTCCTGGTCCTGTTCGCCGTGACACTGGGCCTGATCCTGTTCGCCAGCTACCGCGAGATACGAAGCGCGAATTCGGAGATGCTGGAGAGGTACTCCGACCTCTTCCTCCTTGATTCCCAGGGTGAACCGCCGCAGGCCCCGCCGGAGCCCAGGCCCGAAACGGAAGGCCAGCCCGGCCAGAAGCAGAAGAAGGACAACCCTCCGCTGGAGGAGAGGTCCGACTACCGGCTCTCCACTTTCTATTCCGTCGCGTTCTCCAGGGACGGAGAGGTCCTTCAGGTGGACGACGGCGAAAAGGATGTCCATTCGGAAGAGGAACTCGTTGAAATCGCGACAGGCATCCTCTCCGGGAACAGGCAGAGCGGCCGCACGGGCGACCTGGTCTATCTTGTCAGCACGCGCCCGGGCTACACGCTGGTGGCCATGCTGGACAACACCATGGCGGAAAGCAGCATGGACATGCTGGTGCGCAACTTCCTCATCGTCGGAGGCAGCGCTCTTGTGGTGCTGTTCTTCATTTCGCTTTTCATCTCCAAGCTGATCATCAGGCCTCTGGCCGAGAACGACAGGAAGCAGAAGCAGTTCATCTCCGATGCCAGCCATGAGCTGAAGACACCGATTTCAGTCGTGGGGGCCAATGCGGAGATGCTGTCCAGGGAGATAGGGAAGAACGAGTGGCTTGCCAACATAATGTACGAGAACGAGCGCATGGGGAATCTGGTGAAGCAGCTCCTGGACCTGTCCAGGGCAGAGAACGCCGGAGTGCCGATGGAGGAGGTGGACCTCTCCATGATCGTCACGGGCGATGCGCTTGCGTTCGAGAGCCTTGCCTTCGAGAACGGCAAGTCCTTTGCATGCGATATAGAGGAGAACATCAGGATCACCGGAAACCGCACTCAGCTGGAACAGCTGGCATCGGTCTTGCTGGACAATGCGGTCAGGCATTCGACGGGGAATGAGATCTCGGTGTCGCTGAAGAGGCATCAGCATGCCGCCGTGCTTAGCGTGGCCAATGAGGGGCCTGCGATTCCGGCTGAGAAGCAGAAGCACCTGTTCGACCGCTTCTACCGTGTGGACGAGGTGCGCAACAGCGAGGACGACCACTACGGGCTGGGGCTGGCCATCGCCAGGGCGGTGACGGACAGGCACAGGGGAAGCATCGGCGTTTCCTGCCATGACGGGTTGGTCGTGTTCACGGTGTCGCTGCCGGTGTGATCGATTTTCCTTCTTTTTTGTTTTCCTTCAATCTTCATTCAATCTTGCCACGCGAATATGGCGGTGTAAGGCAGGGAAAATGCCTTTGGACCGAGCTTCATTTGAATCGGATACTTCATCTGAATCGGAATCTTCATTCAAGGAGGCCAATATGGCACAGAGAAAACATAAATGGGCAGCGGTGATGGTCCTGGTGATCGTCCTTCTCGCTTCCTGCAGCATGGACATCTTCGCTTCCGGCTCCCCGGAGTCGACGGGCACCGGAAGCTCCGGAACTTCGGGCGGCACATACAGCAGCTCGAGTATATACAGCAACGCCGTCACGGCGCAGCTGGACGGGGAGAACCTCTATCCGTCCACATACAGTGAAGAGGACTACACGGTCTGGGCAACATACGACTTCGGAACGGAGTATGTCTACGACGTGGAGACCATGTCATGGGTCGGTGACAATCCGGTGGAAGCCGGGGTGATCACGGACAAGACGAAGGCCAAGAACGCCGATACAAGCCTGAACATCGTCAACAACACGGACAGTGCCATCAGCATCAGGTTCACGGGGACGAACGGGAATTTCAAGCTTGTGGTCGACGGCAACGGCCAGCCGGTGAAGGTGACTCTGGACAACCTGAAGCTGACGAGCGCGGACAGGTGTCTGAACGTAAAGAACTCGGCTGTTTCCTATGTGGTGCTTGAGGGTGATAACTCGATGGAGACCCTGGTCAACAGCGAGGACAAGAACGTTCTCAAGTCCGCGGCCAACCTGGTCATCGACGGAACGGGTAGCCTTTCGGTCACGGCCAACGCGAAGAACGGAATCGTCAGCGACAGCGTGATCGCCATCCTCGGCGGAGACACGACCGTCACGGTGGCCGAGAAGACATACTACTCCTACACCGACGATGCCGGTGAGACCGTGGTCGAGGAGACCAAGGGAACGGCGGTGAAGGCCTACCTGGGCTTCGTGATGCTGGACGGCAGCCTGACCCTCTACGGAAACAATTCGGATACCTATTATGAGGCGAAGGGTCTGAAAGTTGATGGGTATGACGCGGAAGAGGGCATCGATGAGTCACTTTCGGCCGGAATGGGCTGGATTGTGATCGACGGCGGAAAGCTGACTGCAGTGACGCAGGGTAAGGCGGTCTCCGCTGGTTTCGACGGCGACGACGGCTATCCTGAGTCGTCCGCGAACTACCCGGTCCCGAACGTCTACATCAACGGCGGCGACATCGAGATCACCACGAAGCACGCCCCCAGGGACGACTCCCGCAACGCCGACGACGGCGTCAGCCCGGAAGGCATCGAGGCCAAGAACAACATGTACATCACGGGCGGAACGATCGTCGTCAACTCGACCGACGACTGCCTGAACGCCAGCAACGGCATCTACATCAGCGGAGGCCTCATCTACGCCTACGCCTCGCAGAACGATGCCATCGACGCCGGCTCGGAGGAGAGTCAGGGTGCTTTCCAGATCTCCGGCGGCATAGTGATAGCGATGGGAGCAGGAGCGCCCGAGGGTGGTCTGGACTGCAACAGCAACGCACGTTTCCAGTACACGGGCGGCATCATCATCGCCATGGGCGGATCCAACAACGTCCCGCAGGCGAGCGGCACAACTGCCTACACTGCATCCGCAAGCGGTGTTTCCGCCGGCTTCACCTACGCCCTGGTGCAGGACGGCAAGGTCATCCTGGCCTTCAAGGTCCCCGCGGGCTACAGGTACGGCAACAGCGTCCTGCTGGGCTCCGGCACCCTCGCCGAGGGCAGCGCCAACCTGGTCAGCGGCGCCACGGTCACGGCCGACTCCACCTTCAACGGTGCGGTCTACTACGGCACCGTCTCCGTCACAGGCGGCTCCGCCACAACCGTGACCGTCTCCAACACCCAGTCCGGCGGCTTCCCGGGCGGCGGTCAGCCAGGCGGTTTCCCTGGTGGTGGTCAGCCAGGCGGTTTCCCCGGTGGTGGTCAGCCCGGCGGCAAGCGCTTCTGAGTTTCAGAACATATCTCTCTCTTCTCTTGCAACTCTCCATCCCCGGAGAGTTGCTTTTCATTTGTCCTGATGGATTTCCAGTTCTTTTGCGAGTGTGGAATTGAGCTTCTTGTCGAACGTAAGGATGTCCATCCCGAGTACCTTGTGGTAGGCAACCATCAGGCAGTCCACGAAATCAAGGCTTGTCATGTTGAATACACCCATGGCATATCTCAGGGCCTTCACGTTCTCAACCCTAATGTCCAAGAGGATACAGTGGATATTCCATGAAACTTCGGATCTGGGTTGACCATAATACCCGGACAGAACGTAGACGACTTCTGCAATCACCTCTGTTGTGGTCATCGCTCCCTCGCGGATGGCATCCGCCACTTCGGCCGCCTGATCCTCTATGTCGTTGAGCAGATATCGGAGTATGGCATTGGCATCAAGTATGTGCATGTTTCTCCACAGCCGCCTTCGCCCATGCGTCTTTCTCCCCGGGAATCAATGCCGGATTCGCGTTTTTTTTTGCAATGCCATATGCGTGCAGTGTCCTGTTTGGTCTGAACCCGGATTTGACCTCAAAGGGCAGACCCTGAGACTCAATGCTCTGGACCACGAACATCCTCACTGCATCCGCAATGGTGATTCCGAGTCTTTCGAACAGCTCTTCCGCCTCTTTCTTCATATCTTGGTCGATCCTGACCTGAAGTACCGCATTTGTTTTCATGTATTACTCCTGTAATACAAATGTACTACACAAGTCGGGCGGGGTCAACGTCCTCCCGGTCATGAGTACAGTTCTGTATGTCGGTTCCGTTCGGAATCACGGATGTGGTATGATTGGTGTTATGAGACCATTGATCGAGATTTGCCTTGAGGATGTACAGTCGGTGATAGCAGCCCAGGAGGGTGGGGCAGACAGGGTGGAGCTCTGCTCGGACCTGTTCGAGGGAGGCCTGACCCCGTCGGTCGGTACTGTAAGGACGGTGCTGAAGAAGGCCTCCATTCCCGTGAACTGCATGATAAGGCCCAGAGGTGGGGATTTCTGCTATTCGGACCTGGAGTTCGAGGTAATGAAGCAGGATGTGCTCGCTTTCAGGGAAGCCGGAGTGAACGGCATTGTCTTCGGCATCCTTACTCCCGACGGGAATGTGGATGTGGAAAGAAGCAGGGAGCTGATTGCCCTGGCACGGCCTCTTTCCGTCACCTTCCACCGTGCATTCGACATGGCACGCGACCCCTGGAAGGCTCTGGAGGACCTGATTTCCCTCGGGGTGGACCGCGTTCTGACAAGCGGGCAGGAAGCCACCGTCGGCGAAGGTGCGGAGCTTCTGGCAGAGCTTGTTAAGGCAGCCGGAGACAGGATCATAGTCATGCCGGGTTGCGGCATAACTGAGCGCAATTTCGAGAGGATCCGCAGGCAGGTGGGTGCAAGGGAGTACCACGTGCACCTTCCGCATGAGGAGAGGTCAATGATGGAATTCCATCCGGGCCACATCTACATGGGCGGTCTGCTGCGCCAGAGCGAGTTCACCATCACGCACACGGATTCTTCCCGCGTGCGTGGGATAATGGATTCCCTTTGAGTTTCCGTTGGGCCCTTTCGGCCGTGCTTCAGAGCAGATCCAGCATCTGCTGTGGGTTGTCCGCGGCCTTGACGCCGCCCATCGCCTTTATGATAATTCCATTTTCATCAATGAGATAGGTTGTGCGCACGACGCCCATGGTGACCTTGCCGTAGTTCTTCTTCTCCTGCCAGACGCCGTATGCCTTGATAACATTCAGTTCCGGGTCGGAGAGCAGGGTGAAGCCCAGGCCGTAGTTCTGCTCGAACTTCTTGTGCGATGCCACCGAGTCCTTGCTGACGCCCAGGACCACGGCTCCTTTTTCCCTGAACTGCGGGTTCCTCTCGCTGAATCCGCAAGCCTGTTTGGTGCAGCCCGAAGTGTTGTCCTTGGGATAGAAATACAGGATGACCTTCTGTCCCCTGTAGTCGGAAAGCCTGTGCATCTTCCCGTTCTGGTCCGGAAGCTCGAACTCCGGTGCTTTCATTCCGATCTCCAGCATGTTCTCCTCCTTGATCTGCAGACTATTTCAGGAACTCCGCTATCAGACGGCCGACATCCTCTGTGTTGAGAGGGCAGGCGGAGCTCTCGAATGTCACGATGAGGTTTTTCCCGGGATAGTACCCGAACATCATGTAATCCGACAGCTTCCTGAATGTCGAGTTCCTGTAGTCCTCCTTGTCCATCATTCCGAAATGTTCCCAAATGAATTCCTGTCTTGTCCTGACATTCAGCACCGTGAAATCCGGATTGTGGAACATCCCCAGGTCGGCGCAGAGGGGACGGGTCTCCTCATATCTGTACGGTACTCCAGCGTCATGCAACATGTTGGCTATGATGAGTTCGCTTTTGGATCTCACGATCTGTCCGCCCTTTGTCTTGAACTTGTAGTTGCCTTTCATCCAAAGGTTGTCGTATTTCTCTTCCTGCCAATGTATTGCATATCCGTCATCGGTCACGACACTGGGTTTCACCATGTTCCTGACGGATTCGGGCAATTGCCCATGGACGGCATCGATATCAGCCTTGTCCTTTCCGTCGGAAGTGAGTTTCGAGTCCAGTATCCTGATGCACGAATCGATCTGGGCTTTCTCCTGCACCGCGGCATCCATGAGCTTTTTCCCGTAGTATTTTGCCGCCAACTTCCGGATCAGTTCCGAATCCTTCTCTCCGAGGTATGTCTGATGACCGTTTCCGTCGGAAATGTAGTATCGGGGGACCCCCTTGATTGTTTTCACGTACAGGGAGCCACCTGTCTTTGTTTTTCGGGAGTATGAAGCGATGTTTTCAATCAGATTCCCGAGAGTTTCGCTCTGATTCTGAAGCGATGACTTGATCTGTGCTTTGTCCATGTCTTAATGATAAACAAAGAAAGCGAATTTCGCATTACTTTGTTTAAAAAATAAACAAAATGGCAGAGAATAACCATGTTTTGTTTATTTGAGCTCGCGTGCTGTGGGGCATCGGCCTGGATTGGGGTGGCGGCAATGCGATTTCGGCTTGTATCGGGGTGCGGGTAGGGCCTTCGCGGGGTCAGAACAGCGGGGCGACGAGTTTGAGGATGGCGCCCATGATCTTGTACGAGGCTTTCTCGTGCCTTATTGTTTCCGGCGTGACCTCGCGGCACTTCTCCTGGGTGGCGAGGAAGTCGGCATCGATTTCCGGGATGCAGGGGGTCCTGTACATGTAGGTGGCGCACTCGAAGTGGTGGTAGAGGCTGCGGTAGTCGAAGTTGATCGTGCCGACGACGGCCTTCTCGTCATCCGAGACGACGACCTTGGCGTGCACGAAGCCCGGCGTGTACTCGTAGATTTTGACGCCGGATGCGACCAGGGACCTGTAGTGCGCCTTGGCAAGCGAGTAGGCGGCCTTCTTGTCCGGGATGCCCGGGAGGATGAGCCTGACGTCGACACCGCGCTCGGCGGCGTACTTGAGGGCCGTCTCGAGCTCGCCGTCCAGGATCAGGTACGGGGTCATGATGTGCACGTAGCGGTTGGCTCGGTAAAGGATGTCGGTGTAGACGCTTTCGCCGACCTTGTGGCCATCGAGCGGGCAGTCGGCGTAGGGCATGACATAGCCCGGGGCATCGACAGGCGCGGCCTTGATGAGGGCCTGCGAGAAGTCGCCATTCTTCTCGTAGATGTTCCACATCTGGAGGAACATCAGGGTGAAGGACTGCACGGCGGGGCCCCTGAGCATGACGGCGGTGTCCTTCCAGTGGCCGAAACGCGGTTTGGCGTTGATGTACTCGTCGGCCAGGTTCACGCCGCCGTTGAATGCGACCTTGCCGTCGATGACCAGTATCTTGCGGTGGTCCCTGTAGTTGTAGTGTGTGGAAAGCAGCGGGGTGAGAGGGGAGAAGGCGAATGCCTTGATCCCGACGTTCCTCAGAAGGGAAACGTAGTTGTCGGGAAGTGTGGAGATCTCGCACAGTCCGTCGAACATGACGCGCACATCCACGCCTTCCTTCGCCTTGCGCACAAGGATGTCCAGGATGGAGCCCCACATCTTGCCTTCCTCGATGATGAAGTACTCCATGAAGATGAACGAACGTGCCTTCTCCAGCTCGTCCAGCATCACCCTGTACTTGTATTCGCCCAGCGCGAAGAACCTGACCTCCGTGTCCTTGTAGACCGGGAACCCGTTTGTCCTGAGGACGTACTTGTCCAGCGAGAGGATGCCGGATGCATCCGACTGCAGCTCCTCCATAGTATCCGGATCCTGGGCGATCATGTCGCGGCTGGACGAGATGATCTCGTCGACCCTGTCCGACAGGGCCCTGTTGAGCCCGTTCTTCCTGGTGAACAGGAGGAACAGCGAGCCCTGGACCGGCAGTACGGCCAGGATGAAGAGCCATGTCAGCTTGGATGCGTTGTCCATGTTGCCGTTGAACACGAAGAACACCATCACGAAGGTGAACACCACCTCGATGGCCGGGAGGAAGGGGACGATGTCCTTGAGCCAGATGTACAGCGACACTATGACAGAAAGCTGCACGACGATGATCAGGCCGATGATGAAGAACCTGCTGAACACTATCCTCCACAGGCCCTTGAGTTTCCTGGGTTTGCCGAGCTGCATCAGACCACATCCTCCAGTATCCGCACGAAGCGCTCCAGACCGGCCCTGTCTTCCTCCGTGAAGCGGCCAAAAAGAGGACTGTCTATATCGAGTACTCCGAACAGCGCACCGTCGCGGTGCATGGGAACCACTATCTCCGAGTTGCTTGCGCTGTCGCAGGCGATGTGGCCGGCGAATTTGTGGACATCCGGCACGACCAGCGTGCTGTCCGACTGCGCGGCTGTCCCGCACACCCCCTTGCCCATCGGGATGATGGTGCATGCGACCTTGCCCTGGAAGGGCCCGAGCACAAGTCTTCCGTCCTTGACGATGTAGAAACCGACCCAGTTGATGCCCTGAAGCTTCTCGTTCAGAAGGGCCGATGCGTTGGCCAGGTTCGTCATGGTGTAGGGCACACCCTCCGTGATGGAGGCGAGCATGGCGCAGATGTCGTTGTAATCAGTCTTTTCCATATCACCTATGCTATAGTAGAATTCCCCTATGAAAAAGACCTTCTACACAGAACTTGCATATGCGGTGGGGCTTGTGGTCCTGGCTTTGGGCGTGACATTCATGGAGAAATCCGATTTCGGTGTATCCATGGTGGTCGCCCCGGCGTACCTGCTCCATCTGAAGATATCGCAGACCTACAGCTTCTTCACGTTCGGCATGGCCGAGTACACGCTGCAGGCGGTGCTGCTGGTCGTCCTTGTGATCGTCCTGCGCCGCTTCAAGGTCAGCTATCTGTTTTCGTTCGTGACCGCGGTGGTCTACGGATTCATACTGGACCTGTGGATGATGCTTTTCTCACGCGTCCCGGCCGATACGGTGGCGCTCAGGATCGTCTTCTACACCATGGGCATGGTGCTGTGCTCAATAGGCATATCGCTGCTGTTCCACACGTACATCGCACCCGAGGTCTACGAGCTGTTCGTCAAGGAGGCATCCTCCAGGTTCGGAGTCGAGATCCATAAATTCAAGACGGGCTACGACATCTGCTCGTGCCTGGTCGCCGTCACGCTGTCGTTCGCCTTCTTCGGATTCGGAGTGTTCCGCGGCGTGAAATGGGGCACGTTCCTGTGCGCGCTGATCAACGGGACAATGATAGGACTGTGCTCCAGGTTCCTGGAGCAGAGGTTCGAGTTCAAGGACGCTTTGAAACTCAGGAAATACTTCTGAGGTCTCAGAACAGGACGGCTGTCGCGATTTTCAGGTAGACAAGCAGAGACAGGGCATCGACTATGGTAGTGATGAACGGACTTGCCATCACGGCCGGGTCGAAACCGAGCTTCTTGGCCACCAGAGGCAGCGTGCATCCGATGAGCTTTGCCATCACGACGGTGAGCGACATCGTCGCGCTCACGACCAGGGCCACCAGCGGGAACGAGTAATTGACTGCCTCCGCCATGTTGCCGAACAGAAGGCCGTCGACCAGCATCACCTTTCCGAAACAGACTGCACCGAGGGCCAGGCCGCACATGAGGGCCGTGGAGAACTCCTTCAGCAGGACCTTGCCCAGGTCCTTCACATCCAGCTCACCCAGCGATATGGCGCGGATGACCGTGACGGACGACTGCGAGCCCGAGTTTCCGCCGGTGTCCATCAGCATCGGGATGAAGGCCGTGAGGATGACCAGCTGGGAGAGGGCGTTCTCGAAACTGGTGATGATCAGGCCGGTGAACGTGGCGGAGATCATCAGCAGCATCAGCCAGGGGACGCGGTGCTTGAACAGCTCCCACGGGGAGGTCCTGAGGTAGGACTTCTCGTAAGGCGTCTGGGCGGACATGATCGTGATATCCTCCGTCGCCTCTTCCTCCATGACGTCCATGGCATCGTCGAATGTGATTATACCGACCATCCTGTTGTCGCGGTCCACGACGGGCAGGGCAAGGAAGTTGTACTTGGAAAGCTGCTTGGCCACTTCCTCCTGGTCGGTCTGGGTGCTCACCGTGATGACGTTGGTCGTCATCAGGGTCTCGACCGTCACATCCTGGTCCTTGGCCAGCATCAGGTCCTTGGCCGAGACAAGACCCAGGATCCTGTTGAACCTGGACAGGACGTAGCATGTGTAGATCGTCTCCTTGTCCACGCCTGTTTCGCGGATCTTCTGGAAAGCCTGCCTGACCGTCATGTCGGCGGCGAGGGAGATGTACTCCGTGGTCATGATGGATCCTGCCGAGTTCTCCGGGAACTGCAGGATCTCGTTGATCTCGCGCCTCCTGTCCGGGGTGACATGCATGAGGATCCTGCTCACAACGTTTGCGGGCATCTCCTCGACGATATCCGCCGCATCATCGATGTACAGTTCGTCCAGGACCTGCTTGAGCTCGGTATCCGAGAAGCCCTTGATCAGGAGCTCCTGGTTGTCGGGGTCCATCTCGACGAACGTATCGGCCGCCAGTGCCTTGGGAAGCAGGCGGAACATGATGGGAAGCTGATCTTCCGGAAGCTCGTCGAAAATCATAGCGATGTCCGACGGGTTCATGGTGATCAGTACATCCTTTACGGTCGAGTACTTCTTGTTCTCGACCAATACCTTCAATGTATCTTCTACACTTACGTTATGCTGTGCCATGACAAAATTCTCCCTGACTCAGTGAGTTGGACGAGTATCATTGCAGATTCAGGCTGTGCGGAATTGAAATCAGCGTAAGAAAACGGAGGACTTCGAATCAGGCACAGGGTCAGGATCTGCGAACAATCTACTACTGCCAGCTTCCATCGGTGGTCCTCCTATGAATATATTGCGGGCGCGCGTGCGTCCAAGGCAGATTTTAACAGGTTG
Organism: Sphaerochaetaceae bacterium; assembly: GCA_045116915.1. Lineage (GTDB taxonomy): Bacteria > Spirochaetota > Spirochaetia > Sphaerochaetales > Sphaerochaetaceae > UBA9732. The sequence continues at coordinate 17,517 of JBGUMQ010000085.1, forward strand.
ATGGGATGCATGCAACATAATTGGAATCATTTTTCAACGGGGTGTTGACTTGATGCGTGCCTTTGTGGTAACATAAAGCCAAGTAAACCGGTAGGTTTAATAGAAATTAAAACGCGAAATGGCTGGAGCGGAATCCGGCCGGGGAGGAAAATATGGCAAGGATCTTTGAGGACATCACACAGCTGGTAGGCGGAACACCGCTCGTGAAGGTGAACAACTATTCCAAGGCACACGACCTTGAGGCGACCATCCTGGTCAAGCTGGAGTACCTGAATCCGGCCGGAAGCGTCAAGGACAGGATCGCCAAGGCGATGATCGAGGACGCGGAGAAGAAGGGCCTGCTGAAGAGCGGTTCGGTCATCATCGAACCCACCAGCGGCAACACCGGAATCGGACTTGCGGCCATCGCGACAGCCCGCGGATACAGGGCCATCCTCACCATGCCGGAAACCATGAGCGTTGAGAGACGCAACCTTTTGAAGGCCTATGGGGCCGAGATAGTGCTCACAGAAGGGGCCAAGGGCATGAAAGGGGCCATCGCCAAGGCAGAGGAGCTTGCAAAGGAGATCCCGAACAGCTTCATACCCGGGCAGTTCGTAAACCCCGCCAACCCGGCCGCACACAGGGCAACGACAGGCCCCGAAATCTGGAAGGATACCGACGGCAAGGTCGATATCTTCGTTGCCGGCGTAGGTACCGGCGGAACGATCACGGGAACAGGCGAGTACCTGAAATCCCAGAACCCCGCCGTCAAGGTTGTGGCTGTCGAGCCGGAGAGTTCACCCGTCCTGTCCAAGGGCACGGCCGGTCCGCATAAGATCCAGGGCATCGGCGCAGGATTCGTCCCCGACACGCTCAACACATCGGTCTACGACGAGATCTTCCCCGTCTCCAATGACGATGCCTTCGCTACAGGCAAGGAAATCGCCAGGAAGGATGGCATACTTGTGGGAATCTCCTCGGGTGCGGCCCTCTATGCAGCCACGCAGATCGCCAGGCGTCCCGAGAACAAGGGCAAGACAATCGTCGTCCTTCTTCCCGACACCGGCGACCGCTATCTCTCGACCCCGCTCTTCGCCGACTGAGGGTACACCTGAACCTGACGGCAGCAAGCCATTGCCGTTCTCCATATTCATAGCATTGCCACTTCGGACTTTCCGGCCCGGAGTGGCTTTCTTTTATGTTTGAGCCATTGGAGTCATTAGAGACATTTGAGTCATTGGAGCCATTGGAGCTATTGGAGTCATTGGAGCCAAACGTTGAAAGACACATAAAAAAACTGGAGAAATTCACGAAAAACCGCGATATTTCGGACACTTTTCACGTATAGGAGGGTAGAACAGGGAGGACCGTATGATGAACGGACCCACTATAGGAGATCTGTTGAGAAAACAGGAAGAGAATGCCAACGGCAACATCGGGACTGCGCTGAGGGGAAACATCGACAAGGCAGGTTTCTGCTACCATGTGATAACGCAGTCATGGGACAAGAAGACGATTTTCAACAGGGAAGTCGCCTCTTACCGGCAGAACCTTCTTTGCCGGCTGTGCACCGACAGGGGAATCGTTATTCTGTTCTCCGTGACGATGCCCAACCACACCCACGAGGTCTTCCTTACTCCAAGCTGGCAGGTTCTTTCCGCGATGGTCACAACACTCAACGGCAACGTCTCGAAATACATCCGTATGCATGACAAGGACGGCCGCCTGAAGAGCAGGCGCAGGATATTCGATTATTGCCCGAAATATGTAATCGTCAAGGATATTGCCTACCTGCTGTACCTCGGGAAATACATCTACGACAACCCCGCATACCTCAAGGCCGAAGGCAGGGCCGTCCCGGATTCCTGCTACTGGATGTTCGAGAAAGGGCATTTCGTAGTGCCATATGACGAAAAGATTTACCCTCAGTTGTTCGGGCTTACGTACATGCAGATCCTCAACCTTTACACCACAAACACAAAGACCGAGGTCCTTGAGTATGCCAAACGCCTTTATGCCGGCTGGTCTGCCGAAGACAATGCGAGGCTCTTTCTCCGCGATGCCACCCCATCTGTCAACGTTTGACTCCAATGGCTCCAATGGCTCCAATGACTCCAATGGCTCCAATGGCTCCAATGACTCAAATGTCTCTAATGACTCCAATGGCTCAAACAGAAACGCAACTCAGATACTGTAATCGTAGCTTTCCATGCGGCGGTCGAGGATGTCCTGGAGGGTAATGCCTTCAAGATAGTCGTTCACCACCGAATAGAGACCTTGCCAGAGGGGGAGGAGCTGGAAATCCGCTGCGGCTGCCGCTTCTGCCGGGTCCTCGAGGTTGGGAACAGGGGCAAGGCTGCCTTCCGACAGCTTCAGAATCTCCGCAACCGTGTATTTGTCCGGCGTCCGGGCAAGCATATAGCCTCCCTGGGCTCCTCTGACCGTCCTGAGGAAATCAGGTCTGTTCAGCAGGGCCACTATCTGCTCAAGGTACTTCTTTGAGATGCTCTGGCGTGATGCTATGTCCTTCAGGGCTACAGGTCCTTCCTTGTAGTGCTGGGCGAGGTCGAGCATGACGCAAAGTGCATAGCGGCCTTTGGTCGAGATCTTCATACGGTGCTCTCCAGGATCTGACGCAATGCCTCCTTGGTGTTCTCGAGGGCATCGCCATACTGGGCATCCATCTTCTTGAGGTTCTGGCTGATGATCTGCGAGTACTGCGAGGAGTTGACACCCTCCGGGTTGCTCTCCATGGCCTGCTGGATCTGCGCCTTCATGCGGTCCACGAAGGCGGTCTTGGCATCCAGATACTGCTTGAGGAAATCGCCGATCTGCCTCATGAGGCCGTCCGCCTGCATGTCGCCGCCGGTCACCAGTCCCACAAGGTCGCATGTGCGGGAGAACCGCATCTGGTACAGGTCGTCGGAAGGCAGGCCGATGTTGGACATTATGGTCCCGACCATGCCGCTTCTGACCACGGTCCTGTCCTCCGGGCTGTACGAGGCGTACTTGGCCGCGACCACGTCCAGCTTCTGGTCAGTGTTGTTCAGATAGCCGCCTGCAAGCGCCATGCCCTCTTTCGAAAGCGTGTCGTTGCGGTATTTCGCCTCGTCGATCTGGATGTCCTGTGTCTTCTCAAGTGCGATCTCCCATGCGGATCTGATGCGTGCCATATGTTTCTCCTGCCTGAAAGATAATATAATAAGACCATATGGACAAGGTTTACTACGAAAACACATATCTCAGGGAACTGGACTGCACGGTAGTGCAGGTCAGGCGCACCGACAAGGCAACGGAGGTCATCACCGACCGGACAATCTTCTATCCCGAAGGCGGAGGCCAGCCCGGAGACAGAGGTTGGTTGGGGCAGTTCGTTGTCCTTGATACAAGAAAGGGCGAGCAGGGCAACTCCGTACTGGTTCTTGCAAAAGACTGCCCTGTGGAAGAAGGCGCCTGTCTCCGGCAGGTCCTGGACTGGGAACACAGATACAAGTTCATGGTCATTCACACGGCACAGCACATGCTCTCCGGTCTTCTGTTCACCCTGTACGGCATAGGCACCGTCTCTGTCCACCAGGGCGATGAATACCTGACCATCGAGACTGACAGGGAATCGATTGACCAGAGCATAATCGATGGCCTGATTCTTGCAGCAAACGATGAAATCCGCGCCAACCACCCCATAGAGTACCACGAGATGAGCCATGCCGATGCCGAGGCGCTCGGCCTCAGACGCAGCATAAAGGTGGAGGGCGATGTCCGCATAGTCGAGATAAAGGATGTCGACAGGATTGCCTGCGGCGGCCTCCATGTGGCGCGAACCGGCGAGATCGGCATCATCTGCGCCCTGGGTCACGAGCAGATCCGCGGACATGTAAGACTGTATTTCCTCTGCGGCCGCCAGGCGCAGGACAGCCTGCTTTTTGCCGGCAGAACCGTGCAGAACCTCTGCCGTACATTCAGCTGCAAACCCGAAGAACTGGAAGGCAAGGTTTCCGATACTCTTGCAGCTCTGGCAAGTGCCAGGACCGCTGCATCAAATGCATCCCGAAAGCTTGCACTGGCGGAAGTCAGAAGCTGCACGGATACCGACGGGGTGTGCATCATGGACAGCGCTCCCGATGCAGATCTGCAGGACTACGCCCAGGCCGTCCTCCAGACCGAAGATCTTGCAATGCTCGTCACCAGTACGGCGGCAGGTCGCACCAGATGGTTGATAGCCCTGAAGGGAAAGTTCGGAGAGTTGGATTTCAATGTCCTGATCCGGCCTGTTCTTTCTGAAATCAATGCCAAAGGCGGCGGAAAAACCCCCGTTTTCCAGGGCGTCGCCGCATGCGACGACAAAGAGAAACTGAAAGCCTTCAAAGAGAAATTCAGATCACTTGTTCTGGGCAAGTAGAAAAATCAGAACAGTTTTCCGATCTCCACTGCGATATCCTCGGCCTGCGGGATGGTCAGTCTCTCAAGGTCCTTGGAGAACGGGATGGGCGTGTCCTTCCCGCTGAACTGCAGGACCTGGCACTTGAGGGAGGTGAACGTCTCCCTGTCCTGGCAGATCGCCGCACAGACCTGCGCCTCTATGCCTCCGATGCCGTTGGGATCCTGGATCAGCACGGCACGGCCTGTCTTCCTGACCTGCGCGAAGACCGTCTCCTTGTCCAGCGGATTGAGTGTCCTGAGGTCGACGACAGTGGCGTTGATCCCGCTCTCATGCAGCAGCTCCGCCGCCCTGAGCGCCGTCTCCACGGCATGCGAGTAGGCTATGATGGTCACATCCGGACCGTCCCCGATTACCCTGGCCTTGCCGATCGGAACCGGTTCGGACGAAATCTCGCCGTCGACGGGGTAGAGGAGCTTGTGCTCGAAGAACAGCACCGGGTTGTTGTCCCTTATCGATGCCCTGAGCAGATGGTATGCGTCCGAAGGATTGGACGGAGCCACGATCTTCAGGCCGGTTCCGTTCAGGAAAAGGGCCTCCGGGCTCTGCGTATGCTGCGCGCCGTGGCCCGTACCGCTTCCCTCGGGAAGTCTGACGGTGATGGGGCAGCAGAACTGGCCGCCGCTCATGAAGTGCGTCTTGGCCGCATGGTTGACTATGGGGTCGAAGATCAGCGTGTAGAAGTCGGCGTACATTATCTCGACGATCGGCCTCAGACCCATCATCGCGGCGCCGACCGCCATTCCGGTGAAGCCTTCCTCCGATACCGGGGTGTCGATCACCTGGTCGGGGTGTTCCTTCCACAGGCCCTCGGTGACCTTGAAACAACCGCCGTAGACTCCGACATCCTCACCGAAGAGGACGACGTTCCTGTCCATCGCCATCTCGTCCGAAATGGCTTTCCTGATAGCCTCGCGGAATGTCATGGGCGTTCCTCCCCGGATGCATACACGAGGTCCAGCACCTCCTGTCCGGTGAGCTTGTCGTCGCTCTCCTTCAGGGCGGTCATGGCCTGCAGCTCGATGCCCTTCCTGCACTCTTCCTCGATGGTTGTTATCTCGTCGGGTGTCACATAACCGTTGTCGATCATCTTCTGCTCGAACATGAGGATGGGGTCGCGCAGCATCCACTGCTGCTCCTCGTCGCTGGTCCTGTAGAGACGGCGGTCGCTCTTGGAGTGGCCCTTGAAACGGTATGTCATGACCTCCAGAAGGCACGGCCCGTTGCCGCTCCTTATGTAATCGCAGGCCCTGAGAACCGCATCGTAGACGGCCTCCAAGTCGTTGCCGTCGACCACATGGCCGGGCATGCCGTAGGCCTGGGCCCTGGACGAGACCTGGTCCACGCTTATCATCTTGTCGCTGGGTGCGGACATCCCGTAGCGGTTGTTCTCGCAGTAGAAGAGCACCGGCAGCTTCCAGATCGATGCCAGATTCATGGACTCGTGCACGCTTCCGCGGCTCGATGCCCCGTCTCCGAAGATGGCGACGCTGATGTTGTCCACCGGAACAGGTGGAAGGTCCTTCGGGTTCTGTGTGGTGGAAGTGGCGAACGATGCGCTTCCCGTGCTCCTGAACTTCTGGTAGAAGGCGATTCCGGTTGCAAGGGGGACGCCAGAGCCGACGACGGCCGAGGAACCCAGGTTGCAGTGCTCCCTGTCCGGCATGTGCATGCTTCCGCCCAGACCCTTGGCGAGCCCGTGGCGGGAGCCGAACATCTCGGCGAACATGGAGACCGGCCAGGAACCCTTGCAGATCGTGAAACCGTGGCACCTGTGGGTGGGCACTATCCAGTCACCGTCCTCAAGCGCCATGCACAGTCCGGCCTGGGCCGCCTCCTGACCGTTGGCCAGGTGCGTCGTCCCGTGTATCAGACCGGACTTGAAGAGGCTTTCCGTCTTCTCCTCGAAGAACCTTGAGTTCAGCATCATGCGCAGGGCATCGATGCTCTTTCCCTTGTCCATCACAGCAGGCAGTCCAGATCGATCTCAGCGACGACAGCCGGCATGCCGCAGCCCCAGCTCTCCAGGACGGCGGGATGAACCTCGCCGAAGATACCGACCTTCTTTCCTCCGACCATTATGTCCGCGCAACGGCCGGGGATGAACCTCGGGTCGTCCTGCGGAGTCGCAAGGGAGTACTCCACCCTGAGGAAGTACATCAGTGTGTTGACGAAGCTGTTGGCGTCGTTGAACGTCACGCTTCCGTCGGCCGACATGAAGCCCAGGTTGTTCCTGGTGACCGTTCCGCTGTTGTCGGACGGCTCCAGGTAGGCGACCTTGCCGACCTCGAAGATCCTGTGCGGATAGGTCGCGTGACCGGAGACGCTCTCGCTTTCAAGCAGCGACGGTATGATCGACGGCCTGACGGCCTCAAAGTTCTCGCTCATCGGGTTGGAGATCATGATGACCCTGTCCCCGCTGATGTGCATGTTGTCGACGTACTCGCGCCTTGAGCCCAGGTAGTTGTAGATCATCTCCTGGAATCCCATTCCGACCATGATGTCCTTGACCTTGCGGCCGAGCTCCTCGGCCGGGGTGAGGCGTCCGATTGTGAAATCACGCGGGATGGTGGGCTCGAAGTTCTCAAGCCCGTAGCCGATCATGACATCCTCCACCACATCCATAGGATGCAGGAAGTCGTTGCGGTATTCCGGGCATGTGATGTGGATCGTATCGCCTTCGGCAACGCTGTAGACACCCATGCGCAGGAGAGCTTCCCTTGCATCCTCCACGTCGATGTCCTCACCAAGGACATGCCTGATGTCCTGCACCGTGCAGCTCTGTGAATCCTGGAAGTAGTAGGGGACCGTGATCTCCTTTCCGAACTCCGTCTCATACGGGTAAACGACCTTGACAGGCTCGATGGTGAATCCCAGATCCGCCATGTCCACAGCCATGATGGATGCGCAAAGCAGTATGTCCTTGAGGATCGGGCCGGACATCTCGACGAACAGGTTGTTGTCACCGACCTCGACCGCTCCGACGTATGCGCTGTTGATCACAGGCGGCATGGAGAGTGCCTTTCCTGCATTGTCGAAGAGATACGGGTAGACCGGCTTGTCCTTGATAATGTAGCCGTATTCCTGACCTTTTGGATGTTTTTCGAGTATTTCCCTGAGCGTCAGGTCATCGTCCATGTGGAGCGGAACGAAATGCGTCTTGTCCGGATCGGCCCCGTCGTAGTGGATGGGGTACTGGATCAGGTCGTTGCGGTAGATGCCCATGGCTATGGTGCGTCTCTTGCGGCCGAAGTTGAAGCACAGCTTCTCCTGGCTCTGGATCAGTGTCAGCAGGATGTCCTCGTCGACTGTCTTCCCGTTTGCGACGAAGCCGCAGGAGAACTCCCTGACTTCCTTCGCGCGGTTGCCGACATGCAGCTCGCGGCCCTTGTTGTCCGCCGTGAAGCACTTGGATGAGAAGAAGTCGTACGTCCTGACCTCGGGGTCGTCGTAGTTCTTCAGAAGACGGGCCAGTCCCATGGCCGACCAGAGGTCCGGCCTGTTGGTGTCGTTCAGCTCGATCTTGAAGACGCCGTTCTCCCTGTCGTGCTCGTCGAGCTCGGCCTTGGCGCGCGGGAAGACCTGCTCCAGCTCATCGTCCGTATACTCCCTGCCCAGGAGGTTGAAAAGGAATTTCTCTTTTGTCTCGAATTTAGGCATCAGTTACCCCTCCTTGTCCTGACACTGTCGATGTTCGGCGAGAACAGGTCGCGTATGTCGTTGATACCGAGGTGCATCATGGCCATCCTGTCGATTCCCAGACCCCATGCGAGGACGGGCTCGTCGATTCCAAGGCTCCTGGTGACCTCAGGTCTGAAGATTCCCGATCCGCCCATCTCGAACCAGCCGAGCACGGGGTGCTTGATATGGATCTCGATGGAAGGCTCGGTGAAGGGGAAGTAACCCGGCACATACTTGAAGTCGGTTGCTCCTGCGACTTCAACGGCGAACATCTTCAGCAGACCCAGCAGGTCCTTGAGGTTCGCCTCCTTGCCTATGACTATTCCCTCCGTCTGGTAGAAGTCGGCGCCGTGTTTGGCATCGACCTCGTCGAAACGGAAGCATCTGACGATTCCGAAGTATTTTCCGGGCACCTTGGCCTTGGTGAGCTGGTGCGCCGAAAGGACGGTTCCCTGGCTCCTGAGGATCTGGCGTCTGGTGAACTCGTGGTCGAACTTGTACTGCCAGCCGCGGGATCCGGTGTTTCCGCCGTTCTCATGGGTGTTGGCGACGTTGGTGAGCCACGGCTCCTCGATCTCCCTGCAGTGCCTGGGCTCCTTGACGTAGTAGACGTCGTGGATGTCGCGCGCGCTGTGGAACTGCGGCATGAAGAGGGCGTCGCCGTTCCAGAACTCGTTCTCCACCAGCGGTCCGTCGAACTCCTCGAATCCGAGGGATGTCAGCTTGTCCTTCACCCACTGGATGTAGTTGGCATACGGATTGTGGCGGCCGGGGATCAGCCTCTGCACGGGTGCATCAAGACCATAGGGCCTGAAGCTGGCCGTCTTCCACGAGCCTGTGGCTATGATCTGCGGAGTGAGCACTCCGATTTCCTCTCCGGTGATGTTGGCCTTGAGAAGTGCCTCCTTGGCCTCTTCTCCGACCTTCGTCATGCGGTAGGTCACTTCCTCGCGCTCGGACATCTTGTATGGGGAAAGGGCGGCTCCGCGCTTCTTGGAGATCCTGCCCATGAGCTCCTTCTCCCTGTCGGACATCTCCGACTCGTCGATGGGGCCGTTAAGGCCTCTCTTCAGGAGCTGCGCCGTCTCCACGACATCCGCCGGAAGGGCGTCGTTCTTCACATATGCCTTGTTTTCCGCGTTCATCGCGCATGTTCCGGCCTTCGAAAGGCTGCCGTATGCGGAGCCGATGTCGCTCTTCTCCAGCCCAAGCTTCTCTGCAATCTCGGGCAGGGCGAGCGGCTCGCCACCCTTGAGCAGGTCAAAGATTCTCTGCGCCGGCGTGCCGGATTCGGCCTGTGCCTTTCCGGTCTCCGTGAGCTCATATGTCACGACTGTCTTCCTGGCTGTCTCTTCAAGGCAACCCTTGGCGCACAGCCAGCTGAACGACTGGTTGCACTGCCCGATCTTGTAGTCGAGTTCCCTCACGATTCTCTCTGCCGTGATGTCCTCTCCCGCAGACACGTGTCTGAGAAGCCTGACCTCCAGCGGATGAAAGTTCTTCACTTCGATTTCCATAGTTCCACCATGTTAAATAGAATAAGCGGATACCATGATATAACTACGCGCGGAAAAAGAAAAGGTACCGGGACGTTTTCAGACGACCCTCCAGTGCCCGTTCTTTCTGGAGCCATCTCTGACAATTATGCCTGATTCGACGAGGTTCTGAAGATTCCTTATAACCGTGGAACGGGAAAGCCCGGTTGCACCCATGATAGAAGTGATTGAAGCGTTCCTATCTGTTGAAATAATCTTCAGAACTTTGTTTTCAGTTGCGCTTATAGTTTCATTTATAGTTTCATTTATAGTTTCATTTGTTGCTTCATCTGAAACTTTATTTCCTCTTTCCCTGGGGTCAACGACACCATAACGGTCGAAGTCGAATTCCCTTCTGTACAGGCTGATCCTGAAATCCGATTCGGAAGCAACGATTTCCGGATCCCTGAGTCCGTACTGTCTTGACTCCCGGATTATCTTGGGCATCCCGGTTCCCCAGCCTTCGATCAGGTGCATGTAATGGAAAGCCGCGGCGATGGCACGGTTCCTGATGCGCGACTGTCCCTTCACGATCTTTTCAATCGTGAGGTTCTCATTCAGCCCGCCGGGAGAGGAGACTTCAAGCCTGTCGTCATAGATCGCCACCTGGACGCATGCGTTCTTCAGATACGATCTGTGGCAGACTGCGTTGGACACCATCTCCCTGATACTGTCCAGGGGAAGTTCGTAGAAATCCTTCCGATATGCACAATCAACTCTTGACCCTTCATTCAGGTGCTCCATGACGAACCGCATTGCATCCTCGATCTGCTCGTCTATCGGGCCTTCGATGTCTTTTTTCGTAACGAACACGCATCTGTCTGTGCCTTTGAACACAGCACATTGTATTTTTGCGAACGGATACTCGGTAAGCTTTCCTGCAAGCAGATACCAGGCATTTGTTGGGAAGAACTGACCGTCAGACTCCTGGATGATGTTCCAGGAAAGAAGCTGATTGATGGTGACCTTCCGCTGCTCCCGCTTCTTCTGATCTGTGAGACACCATTCCAGGGCGTGCCTGTACATCCTGTTGCAGAGTCGTGAGATATCCTTTTCCGTTATCGTTCCCGGCGCACGCAGGGAATCGAAGCTCCTGTTGCTGCCTTCAAGCTCCAGTTCCCTTACCATGGAGGTATCCGCCTTCCGTGTCGTTCCTGCAACCCTGATGTATGTTCCGTTCAGGAATCCTTCCCTCCTGAGGAAGCACGGTTTCTGCGGGCAGGGGTTTATGGTGGCGACGATTATCTGCTTGCCTTCGATGGTGAACACATCGATGTACGGTATGATCCTGGGCTGCGTGGCATCATAGATGCTGTTGGCTATCGAATCCATCTTCCGGAACAAATCATCCTGGGCGAGCCCAACGACCTCCCAGGTCCTGTCCCTGACTCCGAACACAAGTTTCCCGCCCTTGCCGTTCGCAAACGCCACTGCGGTCCTGAGGAATCTCTCCTTATCCTCCGGGATGTCTTCCTTGAACTCGACAGTCTCGCATTCGCCCCTGCGTATCTCCTGAAGGATGGATGCGGATCCTGAATCGGGATCCGGCAACGAGGGTTTTCTGCCTCTTTTCTCCAGCCGGATGTCGTCCAGCGAGTCTTTCGGGATTCTCCAGTCTTTACCGTCCTTCACGGCTCCCGGGATCCTTCCGTCCTGACAGAGATGCGTGACATAGCGCGGAGTCTTCTCCATGACTTCTGCCGCCTCATATGAGGAGATGTATCTGTATCCGTTGTAATCGGTCATATGGAAATCATAACTTCTGCGGAAATGATTTTCAATATTGTTTCCGTTGATTTCTGTGAATCTTTAAAAGAAAAGGGCTGTCGCCGTTGTGCGACAGCCCCTGGTGCGGGTCTGTGGATGAACTACTCGCAGATGAGCATCGTGTTGGGGTCCAGGGCGACTCCTGCCGGGTGCGGGATGGTCTTGTCGTGATCCTTGACGACAGTCATGATGACACGGCTCTTCTCATCGTTGTAGTGGAGGCCGATGAGGACATCGATCTTGTCCAGATAGGGCTCCATGGTGACGGGCACGCCGTACTCGGTGAAATCCACGTTGGGCCTTGCGGGCGAAACGCAGAACCAGACCTCGATGTTCATCCTGCCGGCGAAGTCCTTGATCTTGCGCACATCCTCATCGGATGCCATGGTGAGCTTGTAGCCGTCGAAGAATACGGCATCGGCCTTGAAGGAGCCCTGGTTGATGAGGGTTTCCAGGCTGGCGAGGATCTTGTCGACCCCGACTCCGTCCTGGGAGAAGTTCATCATGACGCGGTTTCCGCGGATGGTCTGGTAGACGTCGAAGGCATCGTCCAGACTGCGGAACTCGGAGATCTCGCGGAAGGCCTCCTTGTACCAGTTCATGATGTGCTCCACGTTGGCGCCGAACGAAACGTGGATGACGTTCTGGCCGCGGAGGATCTTGTCGATGGCCAGGTGGACCATGCATGCGGTCTTGCCGACGCCGTGCCTTGAAGCAAGGACGCCGAGGTTTCCGCGGCCCAGGCCGCCGTCAATCGAGCTCTCAAAAACCCTGATGGGACTCTTTTTTATCAGTTCTGCAACTTCCATGCTGTTGTTCCTCTTGTTGTCGTCAGTAGTCTCGGGCGATCCCGATACATCAATGATACACCGGAATTCACTTCCTGGCCTTATCCTTTTCTTCTTTTTTCTTCTTCAGTTCCTCGGCGATCGACTGGGGGACCTTGGCGTAGCGGCAGACCTCCATGGAATACTCGGCCTTTCCCTGGGTCATGGACCTGAGGACGGTGGAGTATCCGAACATCTCCGCGAGAGGCACCTCGGCATCGACCGTGCAGATGTTGTTGTCCTCCGTGAAGCTGATGATCATGCCCCTGCGCTGGTTGACAGTGCCGAAAATCGCGCC
>JBGUMQ010000086.1:0-34926 GCA_045116915.1 Sphaerochaetaceae bacterium
AATAGTGCCATGAACACATAGGAGCCCGGAAGGCCGCCCATATTCTTGATGAACTGTCCAATCAGGACATTCACCATGTTGGTGGGGAACATCCAGCAGATCATTGAACCGATTGCTATAAGGGAGCATCCGACCATCGTGACGTTCCTCTTTCCGAACTTCTTGGCAAGCGGCCAGACGGCGAAGATTCCGATACCCATCGGGATTCCTCCGATGACCGACACCAACATCTGCGTGATTCCGTCGTTGTAGGTTCCCAGCACGTAGTTGCAGTAGTAGACAAGACCGATGTTCTTGATCGTGGCGCCTATGGTGGTCACCAGGAAGTACCCGTACATCAGCATCATGTACTTGTCCGTGAACAGGATTCCAAGCTGCTCTCTGAAAGATTTCTTCTCTGTTTCACCTGCGGCAGCCGCTTCCTCGGTGATCCTCTCCTTTGTGAAGAAGTACTCCATCAGCGTCAGAGGCAGTGCAAGGATGGACAGGATGGACATCAGCAGGATCCACTTGGATTTGTCCGCGCCGATGGCCGGCATGACCAGCATCGGGAATACAAGTGCCACGAGGATTCCGCTCATCATGATCGTGGTGATCTGGTTGAAGACGGAAAGGCCTCCGCGAGCCGTGCTGTCGCGGGTTGATAGCGGGACCATCAGGCCATGACTCATGTTGAAGATCGTGTATGCAAAAGAGTAGAACAGGTTGTACGAGACCATCACCCATATTACCTGTACCGTCTCGCTGCCGTTGGGGACAGTGAAGAGCAGGATTGCGGTGACTGGAACGAGGAATGCCGACAGGAAGAGCCATGGTCGTGCCTTGCCTTCCTTTGTCCTGGTGCGGTCGATCACCTGTCCCATGATGATGTTGGTGATCGCATCGATGATCTTGGAGATGATCGGGAAGATCGCCAGGAACAGTCCGTTCCACAGCGGGGTGAGGTTCAGGACGTCGGTGTAGTAGACGTTCAGGTACGTGGCGAGAACCGCGTTCAGTAGAAGCGCTCCTGCAGGGCCAAGAAGATAGCCCAGCCATTTCTCCTTTGCCTTGACCTCGGGTGTCCTGATCAGACTTGCGGGTAGTCTCATGGTATCGGTCTCCTTTCGTTCTACTATACATACTACGGCACGTGCGATGTCCAGTATTACATTATTGTACTTTTTTTGATATAATTGTAATGAATTCAGGAGTTTTCGATGAAACGTGTCGACTATGGATATCTGGCCAGGTCCATGGCGGGACTCTCAGGGGTTCCCGTGAGGGTCTACAGGAACAAAGTCCTTGTATGCTCGAGTTTTCCTGCAGGCCTTCCAAAGGATCCCATAGAGGTCTGTCTGGACGAGGTCTTCGCAATCACCGCCCATGTGGGGTACCACGTGACGGAACTCTTCCACTACTATGCCGTACTGAACTGCGGGATACACAGGATCGTGGTCGGTCCCACATCGCAGATAATGTCGGATGAGCAGACCCTGAGGAAGCTTGCCTTCGACACGGGTGTGCCCCAGGATGAGGTTCCACGATTCATCGACGGCATGAGGTCGATTCAGAACGTTCCGGTGGAATCCCTGCTACAGACGCTGTGCACAATCAACCATTTCCTCAACGGCGGGGAGAAACTCGAGCTTTCGGACCTCACGATCCACGAAAGCGAGCTCAGGGCCATAAAGACCGATGTCGAATCGAGCCGCACGGCCCGGGCACTGGGTGAGGAGGACCGCCAGCAGCACAACACGCTTGCGATAGAGGAGGCGATCATGGGGATCGTCCGCCGCGGAGACACCGCCGCACTGAGGATGTGGCTCAGCGGGGCCACCGCCGTCCAGGGCGGAATCGTCGCGGGAAACCAGCTCAGACAGCTGAGGAACCTCTTCATCGTGACGGCAACCCTGGCATCGCGTGCTGCGATCGGGGGAGGGATGCATGAGGATGACGCCTTCTCCCTGTCGGATGCCTATATCCAGAGGGCCGAGCTTCTCATGAGCCACAACAGCATCATGAACCTCCAGTACCACATGCTTCTGGATTTCACCGAGCAGGTGGAGAGGCTCCATGTGGGTAAACATGCCACGAAGCTTTCCATCGATGTTGCCAACTATGTGCGTCATCATCTGTCGGAACCGATACGCGTGGAGGACCTTGCCGGAGAGCTGTTCATCAGCCGGCCATATCTTTCCGCGAAATTCAAAAAGGAGACCGGTCAGAGCCTGACGGACTTCATCCTGAACGAGAAGACGGAGGAGGCCAAACGTCTTCTGCGCTACTCGGACAAGACCTCATCCGCCATAGCCGAATACCTGGGCTTCTCCTCGCAAGGCCATTTCTGCCGGGTATTCAGAACCTACGCCGGCATGACGCCCAACGAGTACCGGGCGAAACACCGCTGAGGAACCAACTATTAAGAGAAGCTTAATAGATCAGTATCGTCGGAAAACGATTGTACATTGCGTGTACCATGTGGTAACATCAGGTGGGCAATAAAGAAGGAGAGTGCATTATGTCGAAGAAAGTTTTATTGATCGCATTTGTCGTCCTTCTGGCACTGGTCTGTGCGGTGTCATGCAAGCTGGATTTCAGCAGAAGGACGCTGGAAGGCACCTGGTATGGGAAACTGTCATATTCGATTGTGACGGAAGAATACACATTCACCGCTTATGATGACACGAACTTCAAGCTGATCGAGAGCGCCACGATGTACGGAAGCACGGTCACCGAGATCATCACAGGCACATACGAGTTCACATCCGATACGGAAGGAACCCTTACGGCCGATGTCGAGACCGATGTCATCTATACCGTCGGTGGCTCTGAGAAGACAAAGACCATCCCGTTCACCGTGGCCGGAGACAAGCTCACCATCACCGACCCGGATGAGTTCCTCTCCGTGGTCCTCACCAGACAGTCGGACAAATAACCACCGTGCTGTAATCCATTCGGAAAAAAAATAATAAGGTAATTCCTAAAAGTCCTATGACTTTCGCAGTATTGTTTGCAAAAGTCATAGGACTTTTGTTATCATAAGCGTAGATCAGTGCTTGACTGGAGGGTGTTGTGTACAGGGAAATAACAGGAAAACTGTCTGAATGGAAAAGCAATGCAAACAGAAAGCCATTGCTGGTGACCGGTGTCAGGCAATGCGGGAAGACATATATAATAAAGAAGTTTGCTCAGGAGAATTTCAAGGCCTTTGTATACATCAATTTCGAAGAGTCTGAACAACTGTCTGCCATTTTCGATTATGACTATGATGTGAAAAGAATTGTCCATGAACTGGAGTTGCATTTCAAATCAAGGATTGTGCCAGGCGATACCTGCGTATTCATGGATGAGATACAGGAATGTCCAAGAGCCATCACTGCTTTGAAATACTTCTGCGAGAATATGAGGGAACTGCATCTGATATGTGCCGGTTCCTTGCTCGGTGTCGCAATAAGAAAAAAACAGATTTCATTTCCGGTCGGCAAGGTTAACCGTCTTGAGCTCCATCCCATGGATTTCAGAGAATTCGTTTTGGCCAGCGGACGAACAGACCTGATCCAGGTTTTTGAACAATGGCCGGTCGAGAGACCGATTCCTGATCTGTATTCGGTTCAGATGAAGAAACTGCTGAGTGAGTATTACATTGTGGGCGGTATGCCGGAAGCAGTAAAGACATGGATCGATTCCGGAAGCATAGAAGATGTCGAGCAGGTACAGAATGATATTCTCAGGGATTATGCAGATGACTTTTCAAAGCATGCACCTGAAAGTGATGTCGTGAAAATCAGGTGGATATGGGATTCAATCCCGGTCCAGTTAGCAAAAGAGAACAGGAAATTCATTTTCTCACATGTAAAAGAAGGGAAAAGATCTGCGGATCTCGAAGATGCCCTGCAGTGGCTTGTCGATGCAGGACTGGTTACCAGATTGCATATGGTAGAGGAACCGGAATCTCCGTTGTCGGGATTTGCCGATAAAACCTATTTCAAAGTCTACATGTGCGATATCGGGCTTCTTCGTGTCAAGTCGAGGGTGGCTGCTGAAACAATCATGGGAGAAGATCCTTCATACATTCGCTTCAAAGGAGCCTTTGCCGAGAACTATGTATTCAATGAATTGATTTCGGCAGGGAAGGAGCCGTATTTCTGGCGTTCCGGCAATACTGCTGAAGTGGATTTCATATTTGAGAACAGAAGCAATCTGATTCCTGTTGAAGTCAAGTCTGCCGACAACACCCAGGCAAAAAGCTATAAGCAGTTCTGTGAGAAGTATAAACCCGGAATCGGGTTCAAGTTGTCCCAGAAGAATATTGCGGTAAACACTCTCGGAGAAACCAGGACCTTCAGCATTCCACTGTATCTGACATGGAACCTTGAAAGGATTCTGAATGTATAAAAACAGACTATTGTATCTCCTGTTTCAGAGAGCCTCTTTGAGGATCTGGATGACCTCTTCTCTTGTCAGGACCTTGTAGCCGCCGTCAAGCAGGAATGTGGCGTCCGCAATGCCTTCGAGCATATCCTCAGTTGTTCCGAGTTCCCTCAGGCTCATCACCACGCCGATCTCCTTCATCCAGCTCTCCAGCGCCTCCAGACCGGCTTCAGCCGCCTGCTGAACTGACATCTTCGAAGTATCGATTCCCCAGACCGCCTGTGCGAATCTTGCGAACTTCTCTAGGCCGCCCTGCATGATATGGCGGTAGTAGGGGAGCGAGACCGCTGCAAGCGTCATGCCGTGTGTGGCATCGGTATAGGCTCCAACCGCCTGGCCTATCATGTGGACCATCCAGTCACCGCTCTTGCCTTTGCCTACCAGTGTGTTAAGAGCCCAGGATGCGCACCACATGAGGTTGCTTCTGGCCTCGTAGTCCTGCGGGTTCTGAACGGCTATGCGTGATGCGTGTATCACGGATCTCATCAGGCCTTCCGAGATATAATCGCTTGTATTGTCATCATCGCCTGAGAAATACTGCTCACAGATGTGGTTGAAGATATCGTAGATACCGGCCACCATCTGGTATCTGGGGACGGTGAATGTGTACTTCGGATTGAGGATGGCGAACTTCGGCATCACGTTGTCACCGAACACCATTCCGATCTTCAGCTTCTGCTGCGTGTTCGTGATGACGGACCCTCCGTTCATCTCCGATCCGGTGCCGACCATCGTGAGCACGCTCCCGACGGGGATGATCCTGTTGTCGACATCCTCCATACGGATGTAGTATTTCTCCCACGGATCGTCGTCGCACCATGCCGAGACCGATACGCCCTTGGCGTAATCGATCGTCGATCCTCCGCCGACTGCGAGGATCAGGTCCACATCGTTCTCCCTGGCCAGTCTGCTGCCTTCCATCAACTTGTCCACGGTCGGATTGGACATGACGCCCGGATCCTCGATGACCGTCTTTCCCGCTTCCTTCAGGATCCGCACGACATCATCGTAGATGCCGTTCTTCTTTATGGAGCCGCCTCCGTAGCAGAGCATGACCCTTGGGCCATAGTTGCCGAGCTCGGTTCCGAGAAACGAAATCGCATTATCACCGAAATAAAGCTTTGTAGGATTGGAATATACAAAATTACCTGTCATGGTTCCTCCGTTACGGATGTCTTCTTATGTCCATTATGGTCAGCTGGATGAGCTCCTGGTTCTTGTAGTAGTTGCGGCCCATGCGGAAGACTACGTCGACGATCTCGCCCTCGTCGAAATCGCGGCCGGCCCTGGGGCCCGCGCTCCAGAAGACGCACGGCCACAGGTGGGAGCCGTAGGAGAGGGTGACCCTGAGGTGGGCCTGTCCGGGGTCCTTGGAGTTCTGCATGGCCATGAGGTTGTCGATGCGCGCGCCTTCCATGAGGAACATCAGCGGGCCGCTCTTCTCGCCGTAGGGCTCGAACCTCTCCACGACCTTCATCAGGTCCTGGGTCATGTCCTCAGGGCGGAGTGAGGCATCGACCTCGATGAGCTCCTCCACATCGGCGTCCGGGCAATCCATGTAGTCCAGGTCCTCGGAGATGCGGATGCACAGCTCGTCCACCTTGTCCGGATCCAGGGAGAAGCCTCCGGCCTGGGCATGGCCTCCGAAGTCGTCGAACAGGTCGCTGTAGCGGGATAGGAACTCGTGGCAGTTGAAGCCGCTGTTGCTGCGCATGGAGCCGATGGCCCTGCCGTCGTCGGTGGCCGTGATCACCATGGCCGGGCATTTGAAGGCCTTGAGCAGCCTTGTGGCGATTATGCCTGTGATGCCGCGGGCGATGTTGGTGTCGTTGACAAGCACCATCTTGGTTCCGAACGACTCGTAGCTCTTGCGGGCCTTTCCCTGGAGCCTGTTCCAGGCGTCCTCGCCCAGTTTCTGGCGCTCCTTGTTGAGTCTTGAGAGCTCCTGCGCGAACTCCAGGGCCTTTATCTGGTCGCTGGCAAGCAGCATCTCTATGGCGATGTCGGGGTGACCCAGTCTGCCCGATGCGTTCATCAGCGGTGATATCTGCCAGCCGATGTCTGTGGTCGATATCTTCCTGCCCAGCAGGTTCTGCATCGAGAGGAACGGCCTGAGGCTGTCGCGCGGCTGTGTCTCCAGAACCTTGAGGCCGGCCTTGACCAGTATCCTGTTCTCGTCTGTCATGGGCATGAGGTCGCTGACGGTTCCGATGGCCACCAGGTCAAGGAGCCTGAGGTAGTCCTTGTAGAGCATCGGTGTCGTGGCCCTGACGTAGGCTCCGAAAAGGCCTATGAGTGTGTCCAGCTCGCTGCGCACCTGTGTGTAGAGTGCGAAGCGGCTCTTCTGGCTGAGCGCGAAAAGCGACCGTCCCTTGACCGCGGGAAGCACCTTCTCGAATCCCTCCCTGAGTCCGGCCATGTAGATGTCGGCTTTGGGGAAGGCCTTCCTGAGCTGGGACAGCTCCTCGTCCTTGTCCAGGACGTAGATGGGAAGCCCGGAAGAGAGGAATCTCAGGAGCCTGCTGTTGGCTTCCGGAAGGATGCCGGGAACGACTTCCTCGGCGATGCGCCCGGTGACCTCGAGGTTGTCCATCCTTGCGGCCTCTATCACGACGGTGCCGTTTCCGGGGTAGGCATGCAGAAGGATGATGGGAGCGCGGTAGAACCTGCTCTGTGCGAAGCGCAGGGCCCAGATGCACTTGGCCGCGACCCCGACTCCCGCCAGGGAATCATAGGGATAGCCGCATCCGGGGACCTTGGGGTCTATGATGGCGCTTGCCGGCGGCAGCTGGTCGCCGGAGATGTGGTGGTCAGTCACAAGGACGTCCAGCCCGTGGCTCTGCGCGTAGTCTATCTCGGTGATGCACGATATGCCGCAGTCGACGGTGATGGCAAGCGTGATCCCTTCATCGATGGCCTGTTTCACGCTGTCGACTGTCATTCCGTAGGGGTCGTCGCCCATGGGGACATTGTATGAGACTTCAAGGCCCATGTCCCTGAGCTCGGTGACAAGAAGCGCGGTGCTGGTAATGCCGTCCACATCGCGGTCTCCGAACACGCGGACCTTCTCCTTGTCCTCGACGGCCTGGAGCACCCTGTCGCAGAATGCCTCCATGTCCTCGAAGAGGAACGGGTTGTGGAGGAAGGAGATGTCCCCCTCCAGATAGAATTTCACGGATTCCGGTGCCACCACTCCGCGTCCGGCGAGGAGCCACGCCGACACGAGGTTTAGGGCATACCGCTCCTGAAGTGCCTTTATGTCGTCAAAGGCGGCCTGCTTGATCTTCCATTTCATCTATATATCCAAAAAATAAAAATACCTGGTCGGATGTCCCGAAAGGGGACATTGAAAGGATAAGTCAAATCACGGCCGCTTTCAATCACCTGTCCATCGTTATGTGCTACAATATCCGCGCACGGAGGGTGTATGGAACCAAACAGACTCGGCAGACGCTTCTGGATATCGATGCTTGTTTTCGGCCTCATGGGACAGGTCGCATGGGTTGTGGAGAACATGTACTTCAACGTCTTCATCTACAACATGTTCCACGCAAGCGCATCGGACATTTCGACAATGGTCATGGCGAGCGCGGTGGTTGCGGCGCTCACCACATTGGTGATGGGAGCCGTCTCCGACAGGATCGGACGCAGGAAGGCCTTCATGAGCGTGGGCTACATGCTCTGGGGCGCATCGATCCTTGTCTTCGCATACATCCGCAATGTCACGCTCACGATCGTCATGGACTGCGTGATGACGTTCTTCGGGTCGACGGCCAACGATGCGGCGTACAACGCGTGGCTCACCGACCGCGGGGACAGCACGAACAGGGGACTGATCGAGGGAATGAACTCGATGATGCCCCTGGTGTCGGTTCTGATTGTATTCGGCGGATTCATGAGTTTCGACCTTGGCGTTCAGTCCAGCTGGACCACGATCTACTACATAATCGGAATCGCGACGTTCGCCATAGGTCTTTCGGGGATGTTCCTCCTCCAGGATTCCGCGACACTGAAGAAGAGCGAAGGCTCCCTCTGGCAGACGCTGGTCTACAGTTTCAGGCCGTCTGTGATGAAGAAAAACGTCAGGCTGTATCTGGTACTGATCCTGTTCGCGGTGTTCGGAACCTCCATCCAGATCTTCATGCCATACATCATCATCTACTACGAGAAGACGCTTGGGATCTCCAACTATGTCCTGATCATGGGGCCGTCCATTATCCTCGCCTCAGTGGTGACGGCGCTCTACGGCCGCGTATACGACAGGAAGGGCTTCCTGTTCAGCATCGGGCCGGTCGTGCTCATGCTGGTGGCGGGGTATCTGATCCTGTTCTTCTCAAGGTCCGTCATCCCTGTGGCCATCGGATCGCTTCTGGGTTTCAGCGGCTATCTCACAGGCATGTCCGTGTTCGGTGCGATGATCAGGGACAACATCCCCGAGAACAAGGCCGGACAGTTCCAGGGTGTGAGGATAATAGGGCAGGTTTTCATTCCCGGACTGATAGGTCCTGCCATAGGAGCCGCTGTCCTACGCAACGCACAGGTTATAGTCAACAGCGACGGAACCACGTCGTTCCTTCCGGACAGGAGCATATGGGCGGCATCGCTAGTAGTGATCGTGGTGCTTGCGGTCCTTGTCTTCGTTTTCAGAAAGAAAGCAGATCGTCCAGTGTCCTGAGCCGGGTCTGGGCGAACAGCCCGGCCCACCTGAGCATGTAGCTGAAGACGCGGTCCTCGGCAGCCGGGTTCAGGACCACGGAGCAGGCCCCTTTGAAATCCATTCCCATCGTGTATCTCAGATAGCGCCTTGAGCCGGGCATGAGGATCAGGTGCTCGCTGTCCGAACAGCTCTTGCAGCACGGGGCGTTTATTGGGGATGAGAAGTACAGGACCTCGTCGTCGGCATATTTCCTGTCGCATACCGGACAGTATTCCAAGTCCGGAGCCGTGCCGGAGATCTGCATGAGTTTCCATATGAATGCGGCCGTGATCCTCTTCCTGGAGGCTCCGTCGGCCTCAAGGGCCTCAAGAGCGTCATTGAGAAGAACGAAGGTCTGCTCGGGCTCATCTGTCGGTGTTTTCGCGATGATCTCGCAGAAGAAGGCCGCCGTGTATGTGCATGCCAGGTCCTCCGTGATGGCTTGTGGGATGAATGTGGATATCCCTTCCGTGACGGAGTACTCCTTCTTCACGGGGTTGTGGTAGAGCTGGACCGTGTTGACGGAAAAAAGGGGCGCAAGGGCGGTCTTCTTTCCCTTGCGTCCTCCGAAAATGATGGCATCGACCATCCCCAGGTCCGGGCAGAGGAGGGTGACAGCCTTGTGCATGCTGCCGAACTTCCTCACCGACAGCACGATCGCCCGGGTCTGTATGTTGCGTTCCAACGGGGTGCGCTCCCTAGAGGATGTACGGGATCATGTAGTTGTGGGACTGGTACACCACGAACGTCTCCACATCGGAGATGCCCTTGATCCTGGAGAGCTCGTTCTTGAAGAAGTTCAGCAGGCTCTGGTCATCGCCGGAGCTCGTCACGATCTGCACTATGAGGTCGTAACGTCCGGTGACTACCATGACGGAGATGACGCCCTTGAGCTTGAGCATCTCGCGTGCCTTTTCCTCCAGGTCCAGGGTGCTGAGCTTGATGCCCATCACCACCACCTGCATCTCCGGGATGTACTGCGGATTCACCAGTCCGGAGATCTGGAGCACGCCGTCGTCCACGAGCTTGTTCACCCTTGAACGGACGGTGTTCTCCGTGATCCCGATCTTCTCGGCAATGGTGGAGAATGCCTTCCTGCCGTTGCCGAGTTCCTTGATTATGGCTTTGTTCGTTTCGTCGAGCTTCATCAGATCTTTCCGTTGTCCTTGAGGTCCCTGATGGTGGCGACGATCTCATCGCCGATCCTCAGCAGGTTCTCCTTGCTGTTGGCTCCCACGTGCGGGGTGAGCGTCACATGATCGGCCTTGAGGATGGGATAATCCTCTGCCGGGGGATCGTTGGGATAGACATCCGCGCAGTACCAGGAGACCTGGCCGTCGGAGAGGGCCTTGACCATGGCATCGGCATCGATGATGGCGCCGCGGGCAGCGTTCACGATGACGGGCTTGCGGTTCATGACCGCGAAGAGCTTCTCATTGAACATGCCGCGTGTCTCGTCCGTCAGAGGCATGTGGATGGAGATGTAGTCGGCATCCCTGACCGCATCCTCCACGCTGGGTACGAGGGTTGCCACCGGTGAGCTGGAGACGTACTTGTCGTATGCCACGACGTTCATTCCGAATGCCTTGGCGCGCTCGGCGACCTTGGAGGCGATGTTGCCGATTCCGAGAAGTCCGAGAGTCTTTCCGTAAAGCTCCGTCCTCTTGATGTTCTTGAGCCACTGGCCGGCCTTCATGCCCTGGTCGTACTCGACGATGTGGTTTGGGACGCTGAGCATGAGCGCGAACGTGAGCTCGGCAACGGCGATGGAGCTGGCCCTGGGCGTGTTCCTGACGATGATGCCCTTGGACTCGGCATAAGCCTTGTCGATGTTGTCGATTCCGACACCGCCGCGGATGATGAGCTTGCAGTTGAGGGCCTTGTCGATGTACTCCCTGTCGCAGATCGTCTTGGCGCGTACGAGGATGATGTCGGCCTCCGGGGCCCTTGCCTTGTCGGAAGTGACTTCTCCGAAAACCTGGAGTTTGGATTCGAGTGATGCATCAAAGGCATCTGAAATCAGAATAAGCATGTTGCCTCCTGGAAATACTTGATTACAGCCCGCCGGGCTTTTCCAATGATTATTGTACCATGTATTTCGCTGAAGTCAAATTTTAATATTGAAAACTGATGGAATGATAAAAAAAGCGGCACCCTGTTGTGCTTTCCCGCTATCCTGGGCCCGTTCTTTCCCATCGTGCCCCTATCTGCTATAATCGGATCGGAGGGTCCGAATGACAGAGGATGAATTCAAGGGGATCGGCCCGTACGAGGGCGACGACTTCAACCAGGCCATATCCCGCCTGCAGCAGTATCCGCAGCTGCTGGACAACTTCACCGACATCATCTCCCGGCACAACAGGGTGGTGAACAAGTGGAAGTCCTTCCATGCCAAGAAGCTCCTGCGCCACATGCTGGGACAGGTGGGCAACTACACCGAGTTCCAGGAATCCATCACGTGCGACATCTTCCTCTCCATGATCGAGTCATCCAGCATAGAGGACTTCACGTTCTCCGGAATCGATGAGATGGGTCTGGACACACCCCACATCTACATAAGCAACCACAGGGACATAGTCCTGGACGCCGCCCTTCTGGACCTTGCCCTCTACAGGAGCGACAACCGCAAGAAATGTGAGATGGTGATAGGAGACAACCTGCTCGTCAACCAGTTCACCACGGACCTCTTCAAGGTCAACGGGGCCATCACGGTCAGACGATCGCTCTCCACGACCAGAGAGCTTCGCGACGAGACGCTCCGCCTGAGCCGCTACATCAAGTACGCGGTGGAGAAGAAGGGTGTGAGCATCTGGATAGCCCAGAAGAGCGGAAGGTCCAAGGACGGGGTGGACAACACCAGTCCGGCGATCCTCAAGATGCTGTACCTGGCCTACCGCGAGGAAGGCATATCGTTCGCCGACTTCATAAAACGGGCGTCCATCGTCCCGGTGGCCATCAGCTACCAGTACGACCCGTGCGACATCACCAAGAGCGAGGAGCAGATCCGCAAGCTCAAGGCCGAGGGTGTCTACAACGTCTACGTGAAGAAGAAGTATGCCGATGTCCTTGATCTTGTCAGAGGCCTGCGCCTTAACAAGGGCAACGTCCACATCCAGGTCGGTACCGCGCTGGGAGACGGGATAGAGGATGTGGCTTCCGCCGTGCGCG
Organism: Sphaerochaetaceae bacterium; assembly: GCA_045116915.1. Classification (GTDB taxonomy): domain Bacteria; phylum Spirochaetota; class Spirochaetia; order Sphaerochaetales; family Sphaerochaetaceae; genus UBA9732. The sequence continues at coordinate 12,278 of JBGUMQ010000086.1, forward strand.
AGACCGACAGGCAGATACACATGAACTACAGGCTCTGGGACACCAACTATTTCGCCTACGACCATCTGAACGGAACAAAGCGGTTCGAGTCCGAGTATGCCGACATGAACACCCGTGCGTTCGTCAGACACTACAGACACCTGAAGCCTGAGGTCCGGGACCTGGTGTTCCGTGAGTACGCCAATCCTGTGATTTCAATGCTCAACGAGGTAAAATGAGACACCGCTTCCTTCCTGCCGCCATTCTTGTCATTGCATTTGCCATCCTGGCTCCGTCATGCTCGCGCGACAAGAACACTGTCAGCGGACTGCAGGTCCAGCCATACGTGCGCGCCAACGGGTCCATGGGTCTGAGTCTGTATATGATGACAAGCGCGAAATCGGATGAGACGCTGCAGATGTCCGTGACATCACCTGACGGAAAGCTCACCTGGAGCTTCAACGCGGTTCTCACTTCCTATGACGGAACGGTCTATGCCGGAAGTCCCGACATCCGCATGCCGGAAGGCTGTGCCCTGCCGAAGGGGACATGGAAGGTCGATGTCCTCTTCCGCGACGGTACCACCATCACCAGGGAGTTCGAAGTCGGTTACGATGATTCCTATGAGATTCCCGAGGACCTCGACGAAGCCGTCTACGACGAGGAGAGCAACCTCACGTTCCTTCCCTGACTGCGGTCAGACCAGTCTTCCGACCTTCCTGTACAGCTCCTCTTTCCCGATGCTGAACGTGAAGCTTCTTCCATGCGGGCACACCATGCGCTCCAGCTCGAAGCAGCGCCTGACCAGGTTCTTCGCCGTCAGTTCATCCAGCTCGTCCCCGGCCTTGATGGCGGCGTGGCAGGCTATGATCGCGAACAGCCCCTTGCTGATGCTCTCGATGTCGCCGGTCTGTGTCTGTATATAGGAGACTATCTCCTGCTCGTTCTTCCTGCATGCGGCGGGAAGGCTGGACATCTCCCACAGCATGGGTTCCTTGCGTGTGAGTTCGATTCCGAAATCCGAATAGAGGACGCTGCTTTCCTGCAGGAAGTCGTCGACGCTGCGGTCGACCTCGAACGTATACGGCACCATCAGGCGCTGGACGTCCTTCTGGGCCGTTATCTCGTCGTAGAGGAGTCTTTCGTGCAGTGCATGCTGGTCTATGAACATCAGGCTGTCGTCCAGCTCCACCACAAGGAACGTGTTGAACGCCTGTCCGACATACCTGTATGCCGGAACGATCCTGGTGGTCGTCACCTGTGCCGACGGCTGTTTCTGTTCCTTCTTCGCAAGTATCTCCCTTGCATTGTCGAACCACGACGGGTCGAACGGTCTTGCTGCCGCAGAAGGCCCTGAGGGCGCTTTGCGCTCCGTGCCGCCATGTGCAGGTTTGTCCGACGGCGTCGGGTACTGTTTCTGCTCTGTGGAGGGCTGCGATCCGTATGGATGTTCGGGTTTCTCGCTTATGGTCTCCGCCGGAGACGGGGCAGGGGGAGTGAAGAGGGTGTTCTGTGTCTCTTTTTCTTCCGTGCCGCCTGTCCTGGCATCTGTCTCATACTTCTTCTCCATCAGCGCCCTGCGGACCATTTCCGTTATGGCGCCGTAGATCCGGCTCTGGTTGCGCAGCTTGCACTCGCGCTTGGACGGGTGGATGTTGAAGTCCACCAGGGCTGGGTTGTCCTCTATGAACAGATAGAACCACGGGAAGGCTCCGCCGGGGAGGGCGGCCGAGTATGCGCTTGAGATGGCCTGGACGAACTGGTAGCTGTCTATGATCCTGTTGTTCACCAGGATCTTTATCTGGCCCCTGTCGCGCCTGTAGCAGGACGGGTCCGAGCACACGGCGTAGAGGCTGCCGTTGTCTCCCGTGAAGCTCATCTCGAGTATCCCGGCCGGCATGAAGTTGCGGTCTGCGGACATGATCCGCACGGCACGTGTCTTCCTGTCGGAGCGCTCGTAATGGAGCAGAAGGTTGCCTTCGGAGAAGAATAGGAACTCGATGTCGTGGAATCCCAGGGCCTTCTCCATGAATGTCTTGCGGCACTCTGCGGCCTCGCTCTGGGGGCGCTTCAGGAAGAGCCTGCGTGCGGGGATGTTCGCGAACAGGTCCTCCATGCACACGGATGTGCCCTGTGAGATGCTCCCCGGAACGATTTCGGACTGTACTCCGTTGTCGACCGTGATGCTGTTGCCGTTGGAACTGATCGTGAGCCGTGAGCAGGATGAGATGCTGCTCAGAGCCTCACCCCTGAACCCCAGTGTCCTGAGGTTGAAAAGGTCCTCGAGAGAGAAGACCTTGCTTGTGGCGTGGCTTGTGCACGCCAGGGCAAGGTCTTCCTTCGACATGCCCGAACCGTTGTCGATCACGGTCAGGCTCCTGATTCCGCCTTCGGTTATGTAGACGCTTATCCTGGTGGCTCCGGCATCGATCGAGTTGTCCAGAAGCTCCCTCAGCACGGAAGCCGGTCTTTCGACCACCTCTCCCGCCGCTATCCTGGAAGCGACTATCGGGTCAAGCTGCCTGATCGATGCCATCGCCTGCTCCGTATCAGAACGAGACCACGAGTCCCGTCGAGAACGGTATGGTCAGATATCCGTCGACTCTGGCCAGGTCGATCCTCGAGAATGTCGAGAGCTTCACGTTCCCGATCTCCGTGCTGTACGTGGCGAGCGCGAAGTATGTCGCGATCTCGGGATCCAGCATGGCCTTGAGGTTCTTGACCATCTCCGACTTGCTGACGAGGGACTTGACGAGGTTCGAGAGCCTTCCGCTGAATCCGTTGAAGACGACTCCTGTGGAGAATTTGAAGTCGCCGAGAACCAGCTCTGCCCTGGCGTCGAAGGTGTCGGCCGTGATGGACATGTACTTGTCGTTCCTTGTCCTGACCACGTTGTATACCAGCATGCCGCCATCGATCTTGAGCTTGAACGGGATGGTGAAGTTGCCGATGATGCTGAACGGCCCGAACACGAGGCCGGCCTTCAGCGATGCGTCTATGGAGTTTCCGCTGTACTGGCGCATGACCTCCACGGGGCCGTTGTTCATCAGGTCGTTGATGTGCGAGCCGTGGTTGTATGCGGCACCGAGGCCGAATACGAGCCAGTTGTCGAGGATGGTGTCGAACGACACCTTGCCGAGGATCGCGTTGAGCTTTCCGTTCTCGATCTGGGCCGCGGCCTGCACCGAGAAGTCGAACTCCTGGGTTCCGAGTGTGAAGTTCATCCTGAAGTCGGCACCCGGATAGAAGATCATGTGTGCCAGTCCGCGCTTGACATCCACGATGGCGCTGACTCCGATCTCGAATCCGTTGAATTCATAGGATGCCCTGACTCCGGAGTAGTCGCTGCGTCCGTTGAGCTTGTTCTTGAACTGGAGGTCCTCCACGAACACGCTGAACGTGAATCCGCCGACCTTGACCGCGCCGTTCAGTGTCAGTCTGTCTTCGTTCTCGAAGTCGACCTTGAACGGATCGTGGATCGCGCTTGTGAACCCGATTCCCACGTTCCTTTCGGCGTGGATGCTGAACACGCCGTTGTCGGTCGCGAATCCGAATCCGGAGACGTACTGCATGATTGAATAGGCCAGGTTCGTCCTTCCGTTCGGGTTGAATGAGAACGGATTGATGAACTTGCCGTCCTTGACCTCGACCTTCAGGCGCAGGCCCAGGTTGAAGTTTCCGATCTCGAATCTGGGATCGATTGTGATCGTGAAGTTCTTGGCGAACATTCCGATCCTCCTGTTGATGAAGGACGGTGCGTAGTAGTAGTCGCCTTCTGTACCGTTGCCGCCGGCCACGAATCCGATCGAAAGGCCGAAGTTGAAGAGGCTCTTCTCCTTCTCTGCCGGCTGCTCCTCGGGCTGCTCCTGCTCAGTGGGTCTGGGAGAGACCTCGATCGGTGTCTTGGTGCTTTCGGCCTGCGATGCTTCCTCTTCCGGAACTTCAATGGTGCCTTCCTCCGGCTGTGTCTGCATCGATGCGATGATCCAGTCGATGTAGGCGCGAAGCTCGGTGTCTATGATTCCTGTCGCGAACTCGAACTCGGCCGGGCCGTAGGACTCGGGATAGCTGAGTTTCGCAAGACCGGGTCTGAGGATCTCGTATGTGATTCCCTGTGTGTACTCCGGGTACGTGGCGACCAGAGCGGCGGCCGCGGTGTCGATCTCCTCGTTGGTGACTGCCGCCGGATAGATGACATCGGCCGTTCCGACGTATGCGATCACCTCGGCTTCGATTCCGCGGTAGTCGAATGTCCACACCAGGGGACTCGGTTCCGTTTCGGGAGCTGTCGTCTCGGGTGCCACCGGATCTCCGACGATCTCGTACGGCACCAGGACCTCCGTCTGTTCGGCGGCCTTCTCTGCGGCGGCCTTCGCCTCGGCCTCTGCGGCAGCCTGTGCGGCGTACATCGCGAAGAGGTTGTCCAGATACGGGGGAAGCTCCTTCTCTATGATGTCGATGGCACGGTTGAATCCTTCCTCACCGTACTCGGCGGGATAATAGGCGTATGCGGTGCCCGGCTCGCCCAGCGAGACCATGATCGCATCGGCGAATTCGGGGTATCCGGCGAATACGGCCTGCAGTGCATCGATCAGCTCCTCGCCGGTTACGAATGCGGGATACTCGATGACAGCCTCGCCGTCGCATGCCGTGACCGTGGCGCTGAATCCCTGGTATCCGATCGTCCTGGACATGAGGACGCGCTCGGTTTCCACGATGGGTTCGGGTGTTGTCTCCGCAGGTGTGGTCTCCTCCGGAGCGGCTGCCTTTTCCGGTTCCTCGGGGTACTTGCCCGGGTTGACGATCGCCTTCTTCCCGGTGATGAGGTTCGTGGCGATCACGGCGTTGGTCTTCACGTAGGCGGTCTCGAGCCTGTCCTCCGTGACAACATAAATCGTGGTTCCACCTTCAGCATGGTAGCTTACGACGGTTGTCCTTGCTGTGAATGTCTTGTGCGAGAATACCTCGGCCTTTCCGTCAAGGACATAGATCTCCGGATTGTCCCCGAGACTGATTATGCGGACAAGGGATCCCGGGAGGATCCTGATCCTGATGTCGTCTCCCGACAGTACCAGACCGTCTTCGGCTGTCCTGATGACGTAGCCGTCGGATATCTGCGAGGGATTGCGGACAGCCTTGAAGCTGTCGTTGTAGATCCTTGCATCGCCGTATCCTGAAACGGCCTTGAGAGGGGCTGCGAACGCGATTCCCACCATGATTACTAGCAGCAGTGCGATTGCTGCGATGCGTTTTCTGGCAACCATCATAATAACTCCTTGTATATGGGATACCACCATACCATAATATATGCAATTCCGTCGCGAGGCAATCTGTAATCTGTTTTAATTGCCGGGGTTCCCGGTTGTGCTCAGTTTTCGCGTCTGATGCGGCAGTCGAGTCTGTGGGCCTGCATGACGTGTTCGCGGGCGAACCTGTCCATGTGGCATATCTCCCTGAGGATGGGCTTGATCTGCGACCTGATGTTTGTCTGGTCGTACGGGCAGACGGGTTTGATGACCGGAAGGTCGTAGGTCTCCGCGAGCCTTCTGAGCGTGCTCTCGTGAATCTCGATCATGGGCCTGATGATGTACAGGTCGCCGTCGAAGAACTCCTGGACCGGGTTCATCGTGGCGAAATCGCCCCTGAGGAACAGGTTCATCATCGTGGTCTCCACAAGGTCGTCCAGATGATGGCCCATGGCGATCTGCCTGTAGCCCTCCCTGTTGGCGATCTCGAACAGGATCCTCCTGCGGTTGCGGGCGCAGATGTAGCAGTTGTAGTCCTCGGGGACGGTGGTCGGGAACTGCGGTTCGTCTATGATCCTGAAGTCTATGTCCAGATCCCGGAAATACTGTTCCAGGCGGCCCCTGAACGAAGGGTCGATCGGGTGCTCGATCCAGTTGATCATGACGGCGTGGAGGGAGTAGGTGATCGGCAGCCACCTGCGTCTGAGCGACAGCGCCATCGCCAGGGCCAGCGAGTCCTTCCCTCCCGACACGGCTATCAGGATGTCCTCTCCGTCGCGGATCATGTCGAAGTCGTTTATGCCCCTTCCGACGTCCTTTATGAACCGCATCACCCACGGGCTCATGTTCCCGGCGATCATGTTCCTGTAGGAAAGCTTCGAGCTGTCGTATTCGCTGACAATCGCCTGTTTCATCAAGACCCCCTGTGGAAAAACGCTGTCCATTGTCATCCGGGCAATGGTGTGGCCATCCGTCCCGGAAGCATTGTAATGGAAAAAAGCAGGATTGGAAACATCCGGACCTTGTCCTTCCGTCGGTTTTGTCGCAAAATGGTGGCGATGGAAGGAAAGAGAACCGCAGTGACATTGCTTCTGGCTGTACTCGTGATTTTGCCGCTCTGCGCGGCCACGCAGTCGTCCGTGAGGACGTCGCTTCCGGCCAATGCCACATGGACCGGTGTGTTGCCGGTCGATTCCTCCATCGGCCAGACGGCTGAACCGGATTCGGACGAGGCCCACTCCGTGCTGTATGCAGCGCTCCGTGAGGAGTACTCGTTCGACTGGACGGAGACCCATATCGCCGAGGATGTCCGGGCGGCTCTCGTGAGGCTGTTCGACAAGTGGCTGTCCACACATCTGCCGTGCACCGACATACTCATGTCCGTCTCCCGCAGCAATGCCGACGGAAGCACATCCATCACCGTAAGGACAGGGGATTCGTGCATGTCATTCGTGCTGTCGGACGGCCTTATCGTGTCCATGAGGGAAGCGGACCGCTGAACCGTTTTTTCAAAAACACGCACGGAGGGTATTGTCCTTTTTCCGTAAATGGTCTATAAAGTCAAAGTCTTGGCGGCGTAGCTCAGCTGGTAGAGCAATCGGCTCATATCCGATCGGTCAGGGGATCGTGGCCCTTCGCCGCTAAAATCAGAAGGCATTCAATCGACATTGGATGCCTTTTTTCGTGTCCGAGGGTTACGGGAGGTTCCAATGGTCCGTTATTCGGTTCTTTGTTCCGGAAGCTGCGGCAACAGCTACATCTTCAGCTGTGACGGCCAGTCCCTGCTGGTCGATGCCGGGCTGTCGCTCAAACAGCTCCAGATGCGCATCGCCGCCGGCGGGTACGATCCGGCATCGGTCCGTGCCCTGTTCCTGACACATCTGCATCCGGACCACGCCCACTGTGCCGGAACCATGGCCAGACGCATGCACGTCCCGGTCTATGTCAGCTCCCGTTGCCGCAGCCATGCGGCAACGGAGTATCTTGCACTGAACCTGCCCGAGGAGACGGCGTTCACCATCGAACCCGGGAAACCCGTAAGCGAGGGTCTCTTCCGCGTCGGATGCTTCTACACGAGCCATGACAGCGCCGGAAGCTGCGGATACACGGTCACCGTCGGCGGACGGAGGTTCACGATCATCACCGACACCGGTGTGTGCGACAGCCTGATGATGGACGAGGCCATGAAGGCCGATGTCCTTTTCCTGGAGTCCAACCACGATGTCGGCATGCTCAGGACCGGGCCGTATCCGCTCAGGCTCCAGAAGCGTGTCTCCGGGGACAAGGGCCATCTGTCCAACGACCAGGCCAGGAGCTTCCTTCTGGACTGCGGATACGACCGCAGCCGCAAGCCCGTGTGCCTGATCCATCTGTCCGACAACAACAACGATCCCTCTCTTGTGGCGCAGGTCATGAAGGATTTCAATTCGGTGGTCTGCGAGCGCGGAAGGCAGTACGATTTCAGCATTTCCCGAACTTGACCAAGGATTGCGTTGTAATTAGTATTCGGACTCATAGGAGATTACACAATGTCGGAACTGATCAGCAGAATCAAGACAATGGAACCGGGTTCCGAGACCATGAGGGTCGAAGGATGGGTAAGGACCAAACGCGACAGCAAGACCGTCACGTTCATCGAGGTCAACGACGGAAGCTGCCTGAAGGGGCTTCAGGTCGTGGCGGACAGATCGGTCATCGACAATAATCTCCTCAATTCCATCTCCACCGGATGCTCGGTGATCTGCGAGGGAAAGCTCGTGGCATCGATGGGCGGCGACCAGAAGGTCGAGCTCCAGGCCACGGGGATCACCCTTGTCGGAGAGTGCCCGGACGACTATCCGCTGCAGAAGAAGCGCCACACGCTGGAGTTCCTCCGCGAGATCGGACACCTCAGGGCAAGGACCAACACGATCGGAGCCGTCCAGAGGGTCAGGAGCACGATGGCCTATGCCGTCCACCGCTTCTTCCAGGAGAACGGATTCTACTACGTGAACACACCGCTCATCACGGCAAGCGATGCCGAGGGCGCCGGCCAGATGTTCCAGGTCACGACCCTGGACATGGACAACATCCCCAGGACGGAGGACGGCAAGGTCGACTACACGAAGGACTTCTTCGGGAAGCGCACCAGCCTGACCGTCAGCGGACAGCTGGAAGGCGAGACCTACGCCACCGCACTGAAGAACATCTACACGTTCGGACCCACGTTCAGGGCCGAGAACTCCAACACCAAGAGACATCTGGCCGAGTTCTGGATGATCGAGCCCGAGATGAGCTTCTGCACCCTGGAGGGCGACATGAGGGTCGCCGAGGACTTCCTGAAGTACGTCTTCAAGTACGTCCTGGACAACTGCCAGGAGGACATGGACTTCTTCTCGAAGTTCGTCGAGCCCGGCGTGAAGGACACGTTGCTGCATGTCGTCGAAAGTCCGTTCGCCCACATGACCTACACGGAAGCCGTCAAGGAGCTGGAGAAGGCCGCGGACAAGTTCGATTTCAAGCCGTTCTGGGGCTGTGACCTCCAGACGGAGCACGAGAGGTTCCTTACCGAGGAGGTCGCCAAGCGTCCCGTGATAGTCACCGACTATCCCAAGGAGATCAAGGCCTTCTACATGAAGCTGAACGATGACGGCAGGACCGTCCGCGCCATGGATGTCCTTGCACCGAGGCTCGGAGAGATCATCGGAGGTTCGGAAAGGGAGTACCGCCTGGACGTGCTGCGTGCCAGGATGGCTGAACTCGGACTGGACGAGAAGGACTACTGGTGGTACCTGGAGCTGCGCAAGTACGGTTCGGTGCCCCACGCGGGATTCGGTCTGGGATTCGAGAGGGCCGTCCAGTATGTGACCGGAATGCAGAACATCCGTGATGTCATTCCCTATCCCAGGGCAGCCAAGCAGGCGGATTTCTGATACAGGAGGGCGACGATGGACAAGAAGGTTCTGGTCATTCTTGCAGACGGATTCGAGGAGGTCGAGGCTCTTTCGCCGATCGATGTCCTGAGAAGAAGCGGTGCAGCCGTCACGGTGGCGGCACTCGGTTTTGAAGCCGGTACCGGGAGCGTAAGGGGCGCACATGATGTCCATGTCGTCTGCGATGCCCTCCTTGCCGATGTCGCGGGACAGGCCTTCGATGCCGTTGTCCTTCCCGGCGGGATGCCCGGAGCCAGGAACCTCCATGAAAGCGCCCTTGTCACGAAGGTCATACAGGATACCTTCGGCAGGGGCGACCTTGTATGCGCCATATGCGCATCGCCTGCATATGTCCTTGCCCCGACGGGAGTCCTTGAAGGGAAGAAGGCCACCTGCTATCCGGGTTGCGAAAGCGTCGCGCCGTCGGTTGCGTTCACGGGTGAGCGCGTTGTGAAGGACGGCAACGTCATCACCAGCGCGGGGCCGGGTACGGCACTCGAGTTCGGACTTGCGATTTCCGGGGCGCTTTTCGGAAGCGCGGTGAGCGGGAAGATCGGAACAGGCATGCTGGTGAGGTGAGGGCGCAATGAACAGGATCGGGTTCGACAACGGGAAATACCTTGAGGAACAGAAGGCGTTCATCCTCGAGAGGATGTCAAAAGTGGAGGGAAAGCTCTACATCGAATGCGGAGGCAAGCTCCTTTTCGACTACCATGCGGCGCGCGTCCTTCCCGGATTCGACACGAACGACAAGATGAAGGTGTTCCAGTCGTTCAGGGAGAACCTCGACGTCATAATCTGCATCCACGCAGGAGACATAGAGCACCGCAAGATGCGCTCCGACTTCGGGATCTCGTACGACACCGACGTGTTCAAGATGATAGACGATTTCGCCGCCTGGGGGATCAAGGCCGACAAGGTCGTGGTCACACGCTACAACGGCGAGCGCAGCGCCAACAACTTCGCGGACATGCTTACCCGCCGCGGGATCAAGGTCTTCTTCCACAAGCCCATCATGGGTTATCCGGACAACGTGGACATGGTCGTGAGCGACCAGGGCTACGGCTCCAACCCCTACATCCCCACCGATGCTCCTGTCGTCATAGTCACGGCCCCGGGTCCCGGAAGCGGGAAGCTGGCGACATGCCTTTCCCAGATCTACCACGATTTCAAGGACGGCAGGAAGGCAGGCTACGCCAAGTTCGAATCCTTCCCGATCTGGAACCTTCCGATAGACCACCCGGTGAACATCGCCTACGAGGCCGCAACAGCCGATATCGGCGACTACAACCAGATTGACCACTACTATGTTTCCGCAACCGGAAAGATAGCTGTGAACTACAACCGCGACATGGAGGCTTTCCCGCTTCTCAAGAGGATCCTGGACAAGATCTCCAACGGATCGCTGACATACAATTCCCCGACTGACATGGGCGTCAACAGACTCGGATTCGGCATCTGCGACGACGAGGTCGTGCGTGAGGCCGCCAACCAGGAGATCATCAGGCGCTACTTCAGGTCCGCCTGCGAGTACGCCCAGGGAATAGGAACAAAGGAGACCGTCCAGAGGTCGTATGAGATAATGACCAGGGCCGGTCTTGCGGCAGAGGACCGTCCCACTGTCAGGGTCGCGCTCGGAGCCCTCGAGGACGCCATAGCCCGCGGGAAGAGCAAGAACGGAATCGCATGTGCAGCCGCGATCCAGTTGAACGACGGACGTTTCGTGACAGCCCACAACTCGTCCCTGATGCATGCCTCCAGCGCGCTGGTGCTCAATTCCCTCAAGGTGCTTGCGGGAATCGACCGCGAGGTGGAGCTCATACCGCACGAGATCCTGGACAGCGTCTACGCAATGAAGCGCGACGACCTGAAGGGACGCGGTATCAGCCTGAATCTGGACGAGACACTGATCTGCCTTGCCATGGCCGCCACCATGAACAGCTATGCCAAGAAGGCCCTGAGCATGCTTCCTCAGCTCAGGGGTTGCGAGTCCCACATGAGCCACATCCCCAGCGCCGGTGATTCGTCCGGTCTGAGGAAGCTGGGCATCAACGTGACAAGCGAGCCGAAGTTCCCAACCAATAATATGAGGAATTTCTGACTCTCACGGAATCATATCCCTGAGAACTTCAGGCTGGCCGACACCAGCCTGTCCTGGTCCACCGATGCCTTGAAAACCGCACCGTCCAGATCGAACTCCCAGTCCATCTCGAGTTCCGTGCCGCCAGGACCGATGTCCAGAACGGCATGGGGTGTGCTGACTCTGATCTCTCCGTCTGTCGGCTCCGGGATGCCGCCTGCCGGACGCTTGAGCGAGAATCCGGCCTGGATCCTGAAGCCATCCTTTTCCATTGAAAGAAGATAATCCGTGGATGACGTCTTGCCCCTGTCGGTCTCGTAAAGCGTGGTGCTGACAGCTTTTAGAGTGAACAGTCCGTACTTCACGCCTATGCTCAATGTGATGTCGCGCTTCTGGCTGCTGCCTCCGTAGACCGGGACCCTGTAAGTGTCGGAGCTGTACTTCACATCCAGTCCGACCTTGTCGTCCGCGGATGAGAGCGAGGCTTCAAGACGCAGCGAGTCCATGGGTGCATCATCGTCGGAAAGGCTTTTCAGCTTCACTCCTGTCCCGCCGAGTTTCCCGGAGGCCTTGAGCTTCACGTCGGCTGATGCGAGCGATATCTTCCAACCGGTGGTCGTTCCCCCTCCCAAGTGGAAGTCCCACGCGTTCTGTATGAATATCTGACCGTCGGCTGTGAAAGCTCCGATCCGACCCTGCGCGCTGGTGCCCAGCAGTGTGAACAGCATATGGCGGCCCGTTCCGAGCTGTTGCCAGTCGACCTGGAATCCGACGGCATCGGATGCCAGGGTCCTGTCGTTCTGCCCTGCGGTGAGGAATCCGACGAAGGCGTTGCGGGTTCCGGCTATGATGCCGAATCCCAGAGGGGACCGGGGATTGAAAACGGGGCTCAGTGTGATGATGTCCGCATTGTCGGTCGAGAACACGATTCCGGACATTCGGGGATTCACCGACGGGTGCTCGATCTTCTGGAAGTTGCCGCCGCTACGGAACCCGTTGCGGAAATCGCTGTCCGTCATGGGATTGAGCATGAGCGTGAACAGCCCGGAGTCCTTCAGCTCCCCGATGCGTATCCGACCGTCGAAGTCGGCGACAAGGAAGGGCGGGGCCTCAAGGCTGAACAGGCCGCTTCTGTCCTGACGGACGGTGAAGGAGTAGACCACGGAGTCCGTGTCCAACAGGGCCCTGACGACGCGGGAGTTCTTCAGCTGGCTGTAGGTGAGTGTGAGATCGTTTCCGGCATGGGCCAGGACGGTCACGATAAAAAGAAAGACAGGTATGATAAGTTTCTTCATGCCTGCCTTTACGGAAAAAGTGTTCCGAATATTGGAGTTTTTCCGGAAAAACTTCCGGAAAAACCCGTTATTTTGTGTTGTACCTTACTTTCTTGCCGGTTTGGCCATGATGGCCTTCAGCTCCGGCTTCTTCTCCAGGTTCTTCACAAGTCCTCTCTCACGTCCCTTGTTGACGTATGAGGGATCCTCGAAGCTGTAGTGGAAGTTGGTGTGGATGTCGTATGTGCCGTTCATCAGCGCGACCGCATCCTCGGTGATGACAAGCTCCTCGTCGGTGGGTATGACATAGATCTTGACAGGTGAATCGTCAGTGCTGATTTCGAACTCCGCGTTCCTGCACTTGAGGATGTCGTTCTTTGCCTTGTCGATCTTTATGCCGAAGTTGTCCAGACCACATGTGGAAAGATATCTGATGGCGGGACCCATCTCTCCGACGCCTGCTGTGAAAACAACCGCATCAACTCTTCCGAGAAGGGCTGCATAGGCTCCGATGTATTTCCTGATCCTGTGGCATTCCATCAGCATTCCGAGCTTTGCCCTGTCGTTGCCCTCGTTGGCAGCGTTCTCGACATCACGGCGGTCGCTCATGCCGCAGATTCCCAGGAGACCGCTCTTCTTGTTCAGCGCGGTATCCATCTCCTTGGCCGTCATGCCCGTGTTGTTCATGATGTACGGGATGATCGCGGGATCCATGTCGCCGCTTCTTGTTCCCATGACAAGACCCTCGAGCGGTGTGAGACCCATCGATGTGTCGATGCAGATGCCGTTCTTGACAGCACTGACCGATGCGCCGTTTCCGATGTGGCAGATGATGACGTTGGTGTCCTTGTTCTCCTTGCCCAGGAGGACGGCGGCCCTCTTGGCGCAGTAGAGGTGGCTTGTTCCGTGGAAGCCGTAGCGTCTCACGTTGAACTTCTCATACCACTCGTAGGGCACGGCGTACATGTATGCCTCCGGCGGCATGGTCTGGTGGAAGGCTGTGTCCATGACGATCGCGTGCGGGACGGACGGCATGACCTTGCGTGCGGCCTCGATTCCCATGATGTTTGCGGGCATGTGCAGAGGTCCGAGCGGGATGAGCGTCTTGAGCTTCTCGACGACATCGTCCGTTACAAGGGCGGACTTCTTGAAAATCTCGCCGCCATGGAGGACCCTGTGGCCTACGGCACCGATTTCTGAGACGTCGTTGATGACGCCGTAAGTCTTGTCGGTGATGAGTTTTATTATGAGCTCGATCGCTTCCTTGTGGGTCGGGCAGGAGAACTTCTCGGTGTACTCCTCCTTGCCTGTGGCCTTGTGCTCGATCGTCGAGTACTCGAGTCCGATCCTCTCCACGACACCCACCGCCAGGACATCCTTGTTGTCCCAGTCGTATACCTGATACTTGGCGGAAGAACTTCCGCAGTTCAGTGTCAGAATAACCATTTGCATCCTCCGGATATTGTTTGTTGTTTGCTGTTCGGACCACCGCGAAAAGGCGGCGGCTGTCTTGATTTAAGCACAATCGGATTATATTTACAAGATTAACATTATTTCATATCCTAGAGCCGTGAAAAAGAAAGTCTACCTTTACAATACGATGTCGCGTGCAGTGGAGGAGTTCATCCCCATCTCCGACGAGTGTGTCGGACTCTACGGATGCGGACCCACGGTCTACAACTACGCGCATATCGGCAACCTCAGGACATACATCTTCGAGGATACCCTGAAGAGGGTCCTCCGCCATGCGGGCTTCAAAGTGAAGCACGTCATGAACATAACCGATGTCGGGCACCTCACGGGTGACGGCGACGACGGGGAGGACAAGATGGAGAAGAGCGCCCGTGAGAGCGGACGCAGCGTCTGGGACATCGCGAAGTTCTATACCGATGCCTTCTTCAGGGACTACGACTCCCTGAACATAATCAGACCGGACGTCGTCTGTCCCGCCACGCAGCACATCCCCCAGATGATAGAGCTCATCAAGCGCCTGGAGGCAGGCGGCCATACCTACGTGGCCGGCGGCAACGTCTATTTCTCGATAGACACGTTCCCCGCATACGGGAAACTGGCCAGGCTGAACCTGGACGACCTGAAGAGCGGCGCCAGGATTGACATCGATTCCAACAAGCGCAACCCCAAGGATTTCGTCCTGTGGTTCACCAACAGCAAGTTCGGCGAGCAGGCCATGATGTGGGACTCCCCGTGGGGACGCGGCTATCCCGGATGGCACATCGAGTGCTCTGCCATGAGCATGTACTACCTGGGTGAGACGTTCGACATCCACTGCGGAGGAATCGACGCCATTCCCGTGCACCATACCAACGAGATCGCCCAGAGCGAGGCGGCCACCGGCAAGAAGTGGGTCAACTACTGGATGCACGGCGAGTTCCTGCTCTCCGACAAGGGCAAGATGTCCAAGAGCTCCGGCGAATTCCTCACCATGTCGGTGCTCAAGGACCATGGCTATGATCCCATGGACTACAGGTACTTCTGCCTGGGTGCCACATACAGGACACAGCTGCAGTTCTCGTACCAGGGAATGGACGGTGCCCGCGCCGCCAGACTCGGACTGCTGGAGAGGATAGCGTCGCTCGGCGACGAGGTGGCTCCTGAGGAATCGGTCTCGGAGAAGACACGCTCGTACCTGGACCAGTTCGATTCCTTCGTGTGCAACGACCTTGCCACCGCACGCGGACTGTCCGTGCTCTGGACCATGCTCAAGGACGATGCCCTTTCCGATGCCGAGAAGCGTTTTGCCGTCAACTACATGGACAGCGTGCTGGGTCTGAAGCTGGATCAGGTCAAGGCAAACAAGGACAACGGGGACGACATCCCTGCGGAGGTGACGGAACTTGTGGAGAAGCGCGCGCAGGCCAAGAAGAACAAGGACTGGGCCGCCGCCGATTCGTACAGGAGCCGGATAGAGGAACTGGGGTACCTGCTGAAGGATACTCCGACCGGACCATCTTTGCAAAAAAAGATGTGATTTCGCAGTAACTTTTGAAGAGGACGGTTGTTAAGGTTTATGGAAATCAGAAGCGGCGATGAGTTGGCCTTCAGGCAGGTTTACAACGAGGTGTTTCCGGTTGTGATGAGGGTCGCGTACCACGTGACCTACAATCAGGATGTTGCTGAGGATATCTGTCAGGACGCATTCATCAGGTTCTATGACAAGGACATGTCGTTTCCTTCTGTGGAAGACGCCAAGTTCTGGTTGATCAGGGTGGTGAAGAACCTTTCCATCAACCACGTCAAGAGGAAGATGAGGGAGTCCGCATCGTTGGAGAAAGTCATGAGGGGACCGCAGGTCAACCCCTTCAAGGACGGGGCTTCGGAGCTGATTCTGAAGGAATCGACGGCTGCTGTGCGCAAAGCGGTGAGCGAGCTGCCCGAGATTTACAAGACTGTGATTGTCCTTCGGGAATATGCAGGACTCAACTACAAGGAGATTGCGGGAGTCCTGAAGATCTCGGAGAGCAATGTCAAGGTCCGGGTGCATCGGGCACGCAAGGAGCTCGAGGCGACTCTGGACCGGGAGGAAGTGAATGTGCCTTGACGATCAGATTCTGAATACATATCTCGACAACGAGCTCGCAGAGCCGTGGAAAAGCCAGGTGGAGGAACACCTGGGATACTGCTCCGGCTGCAGGACCCGTTACCAGAACCTTCTCAAGATCAGCGACGCCGTGAAGTCATCGGCTCTCACGGATGCGGAGATCCGGCCCCACCAGGACAGGGTCCTTTCCATGATCGAGAAGAACTACCTCTCAAAGGGCAAGGGAAAGAAGTCGTTCCTGCGCAGGACGTTCAAGCTCTCCGCTCCCCAGATGATCGGCGTGGCCGCGGCATTCGTGGTCGTATTCGTCGGGTCCTGGGCCGTGTTCGGGCACAACAACGATTCCGGCAGCACGATACTCCTTCCGGATGTCAACACGACCATCGACCTGAACAACATCACCCAGACGAGGTCCAGCGACAACAACACCACATCCAAGAGCCTCGAGAGCTACTCGCTCGATGAGATACTCAAGAACCTCGATGCTCGCGGCTACGACGTCGATATCCGCCTCAAGAGCATCCAGCCCCTTTCACTGGACAAGATGGGAGCCGAGGTCGTGGAGATCGCAAGGATCGACGATGCCGCCATCACGATCACTTCCGACGGTCTTGCGAAGGATGCGGACGGAACGATCATCGCGACCGGTGTCCTGCTGAAGGACAACCAGATTGTCGCATCGGACGGAACGGTGCTCTGGACAGCGGACGAGACCACGGTGCTGGAGAACTAGTTTCCGGTCCAATCATTGAGATGCATCGGAGCCTTCCTTTCGGAGGGCTCCTTTTTTATTCCGGCATCAGGCAACAAGAGCAGGAAGGGCAGGAAAAGCGCAGAAGATGGTCAGCGGCGCTTGACCTTGCCCAGCACGTCGGCCCCATGTTCCCAGGGTGTGTCGTAGTAGCGTGAGCTGAACCACCGGCCTCTGCCGCCGTGCATACGGGAGAGGATGTTCCACACGATCGAGGGAAGGCCTATGAGCAGCAGGTAGAGCGGTCCGAAGATTCGGCTCTGGACGCTGTGCCCGGTCTCATGGCGCACCGTCTCCTCATCCGGCGCCCACTCGTCGAAGAAGATGAATTCCCCGAGAGAGAAGCATGTGAGGATCCTGCTGCGGTGCACCAGGAACACACGGCCTCTGCCGTCGATCCGCCTTGCGTGCAGGACGCATGTCAGCACAAGGGCCAGGAGGGTCTGGGGGAGTTCCCATGTGGAGGCCAGGAGCCAGATCGGAAGTTTGCGCATACCCATTCATTATGAACCAAAGACGGAGAATCTGCACGTGCAATCATTTTGATTGTATTTCGATATCAATTAAAACTGTATGAATATGAACTTTATATAATAATCATATTAAAACAATTATAATACATTAAAAACTTATTGGAATAATATAATAATCATAGAATGTTGATATCATAATTGTATTCAAATGATTCATAATATGTATCGGTTCGGCCGGATTCCGGTCCATTGCGCAAATGGATGTTTTGATATAGCATGAACAGACAGCTTACAGTAAGTATATGAATGTGCACGCATGCGCGCACGCAAGGAGTCGTGATGAACGCCATTGAACTCGACAAGACCTACAATCCCAAGGATTTTGAGGACAGGATATACGCCCAGTGGGTGGAGGACGGCAATTTCAAGCCGGTGGACGGGGACGGGAAACCGTTCGTCATCGTCATGCCGCCACCGAACGTCACGGGTATCCTCCACATGGGACATGCCCTGAACAACTCGCTCCAGGACATCCTGACAAGATACTACAGGATGACCGGAAGGCCCACGCTCTGGCTTCCGGGAACCGACCATGCCGGAATCGCAACGCAGAACGTCGTCGAGAGGCAGCTCGCCAAGGAAGGTCTCAGAAGACAGGACCTCGGCCGCGAGAAGTTCGTCGAGAGGACATGGCAGGTCAAGGAGAAGCACCACGACATAATCGTGAAGCAGCTGCAGAAGATCGGATCGTCCTGCGACTGGTCCAGGGAGCGCTTCACCATGGACGAGGGCCTTTCCAGGGCCGTGCGCGAGACGTTCGTCACGCTGTACGAGCGCGGTCTGATCTACAAGGGCCTGTATCTTGTCAACTACTGCCCGCACTGCGGAACGGCTCTTGCCGATGACGAGGTCGAGCATCAGGAGGACACCGGACATCTGTTCGATGTCAGATACCCGTTCGCGGACGGAAGCGGCTACATCACGGTTGCCACGACAAGGCCCGAAACCATGTTCGGCGACCAGGCTGTGGCCGTGAATCCCGATGACGAGCGCTATAGGCATCTTGTCGGAAAAATGCTCAGACTGCCGCTGACGGACAGGGAGATCCCGATCATCGCCGACAGTTTCGTAGGCATCGAGTTCGGAACCGGTATGGTCAAGATCACACCTGCCCACGACCCGAACGACTGGGAATGCGGAAAGCGCCACAACCTCGAGCCGCTCAACATACTGAATCCCGACGGGACGCTGAACGACGTCTGTCCCGAGCAGTTCCGCGGTCTTCCCGCCGAGGAGGCAAGGATGAAGGTCGCCGCCGTGCTCGAGGAGCAGGGATACCTGGTCAAGTGCGAGGAATACAAGCACGAGGTCGGCCACTGCTACAGATGCAACACCACCGTGGAGCCATACATGAGCGAGCAGTGGTTCGTCAGGATGCGTCCGCTTGCCGACAAGGCACTCAAAGCCTGGCGTGACGGGGAGATACGTTTCTATCCCAAGCGCTGGGAGAACACCTATTCCAACTGGCTGGAGAACATCCGCGACTGGTGCATCAGCCGCCAGCTGTGGTGGGGACACAGGATTCCCGTGTGGTACTGCGACAAGTGCGGCAACATGATGGTCAGACGCGACGATCCCTGCTGCTGCGACAAGTGCGGCAACACTGAGATCCACCAGGACAACGATGTGCTGGATACCTGGTTCTCCTCGTGGCTCTGGCCGTTCAGCACGCTCGGCTGGCCCGACAAGACACCGGACCTGAAGCGTTTCTTCCCGACAAGCACTCTTGTAACTGCTTATGACATAATATTCTTCTGGGTTTCCAGGATGATCATGGCATCGCTCGAGTTCATGGGACAGGTCCCCTTCCACGACATCTACATCACAGGTCTTGTACGCGACAAGAAGGGACGCAAGATGTCAAAGAGCCTGGGCAACGGAATAGATCCTCTTGATGTCGTGGGCCTCTACGGCGCCGATGCCATGAAGTTCACCATCTGCTATCTGGCCACGCAGGGACAGGATGTGCTTGTGGACATGGATTCGTTCAAGCTCGGTTCCAGGTTCGCGAACAAGATCTGGAATGCCACAAGATATCTACTGATGAACCTGGATGGCCGCAATCTTGTTCCCGTGGATCCCTCGAAGTTCAATTCCGTCGACAAATGGATCTACCACAGCCTGAACGAGAACGTCCTGAAGGTCCGCAACGCCATAGAAGGCTACAAGTTCAACGAAGCCGCACAGGCGGCATACGACTTCTTCTGGAACGATTTCTGCGACTGGTATGTCGAATCCTCCAAGCTGGCGCTCTACACGGGCGACGAGGCCGAGAAGGACAGGGTCGTCTCCATCCTGATGGACATCCTTGCCGAGTCCATGAAGATGATGCATCCGATGCTCTCGTTCCTCACGGAGGAGATATGGTCAAAGCTTCCGAATACGGAAGGCAAGGTGATATCAGCACACTTCCCGGAGTATCTTGAGGGCAGAAAGTACCCCGAAGAGGCCAGGATGATGGTGGCAATGCAGGATCTGGTGCGCGGTGTGCGCAACATGCGCGCCGAGCTCGGCATAGGTGCCGAAAGGAAGCTCAGGATGGTTGTCAGGGTCGACAGCTCGGCATCGCTCGCATCCTTCATGAAGGACCATGTGCAGCTTCTGAAGGTGTTCGCCAACGCCGATGACCTGCAGATCGATGACAACGCCTCGCTTGATGTGGCGGGGGCATTCCCGATCGCAGGACAGGGTTTCGAGACCTATGTCTTTGTAAGGGATGCAATTGATATCGAAAAAGAGATCGCCAGGATCGAGCTGGACATCACCAAGACGAAGGCTCTTCTTGATGTCGTCGAGAAGAAGCTCTCCAATGAGAAGTTCATGTCCAACGCGAAGCAGGAGGCCATCGACAAGGAGCTTGCCAAGAAGGCCGAGTTCGAGGAGAAGATAGGCAAATCCATCAAACATATGGAAGTTCTCCGTTCCTTCTGACATTTTTCATGTTATATTGAAGGAAGTGAGATTGAGATGAGGTTAGACAGATGAAAAGAATCTTTGTGTTTTTGATGATAGTCCTCCTTGTACTGACGTCATGTTCGACAGCCAGCACCAAGCAGGATGAACCTGAGATCGAGGTCGTCGCCGCAACACCTGAAAAGGCTCCCACCGTCGAGGTTCCGGCCACCGAACCTTCCTCCGCTGAGGAAGAGGTGCAGGAAACCGAGGTTCCGGAGTCTGGAACCCAGGAGCCGGCAGAACCTGAAGCTGTCATAGAAGTCCTTGCCGACGATGAAGTTATCGTTGTCGAGGAGCCTGAGACGATCGACGAAGCCACAGCCGAGGAGATCATCCAGGCCCTCGCCGACCAGGACTGGAGCAAGGTCATAACCGCAACTGCTCCCGACGAAGGGAAAACCGCGGAGGCTGAAAAGGCCGCAGAGGCCGCCAAGCCGGCTGAAGAAGCACCCAAGGCAGCCGAGGCACCTGCAGCGGATGCAACCCAGGCTGCCCGGACAACCCAGTCAACGCAGTCTACAGCTTCACAGATGGCTTCTTCCAAGGAGAAGAGCGGGATCGCCGCTTTCCTGAGCAATGTCGGGAACTTCGTGATGAAGGAGAAACTCCTGAGCATCGGTATCCTGGTCTGCTGTGTCGGTGTCGTCTATCTGATAGCCGCCTTGTTCATCTCCAGACATCCCAAGAAGCCGAGACGCCGTCATGACGATGAGGAGTACACGCAGGACACTGAAGAGGAATCCGGTGAGGATGAGGACGGGGACGATGAGTCCTATGGACAGGAGGACGCCCCTCAGGGTGACGACGATGAGTTCCTCAGGAGCCTCCTGGGCGAAGACAAGAAATGATTCCGGCAATGCCGGGTATGACAGGGTCCATTGAGGACCCTGTTTTTTTGTATTGAAAATAATCGTAATAGTTGCAAACTTATATAAAAAAAGTATGTAAAGCATAATAAAACACTTGCAGTATGATATCAAAATGATTGAAAAACAGAAAACTCTTGTATGATTTCTGTTGACAGTATATATTTGTTCTAGGGTATTTCTATGGCTAAAACCATTGCATTCCATCTTCAGAAGGGTGGAGTCGGAAAGACGACTATTTCAGGAACTCTCGCATGTCAGTCCGCTCTGGACGGTTTCAAGACATTGCTCATAGATGTCGACCCGCAGGGTAACGCATCGTCCTGGTTCCTGAAGAAGACACCCAAGTACGAGCTGGCGGATGTCGTGCAGGGCCGTTGCTATATCAAGGATGCGCTGGTTCCGGTGGAGCAGGTGGAAAACCTCTTCCTTCTTCCGACTTTCGGAATCGGAGGAGTCCTCAAGAACTACAGCGAGACAAAGCTTGCCGAGGAGCCGTTCGTGCTCCAGGATCTGGTCATGGAGCTCTCCAAGGACTTCGACCACATCATCCTGGACCTTTCCCCCGGCCTGGGACGTCTCGAGCGTTCTGCGATCATCGCCAGCGACGAGGTCATCACACCCATGACTCCCGAGGTATTCAGCCTTGACGGACTCGAGATCTTCATAGACGAGCTCAAGAGGCTCAAGAAGAACCTCCGCAGCCAGGTCAGGCATTCAAGGGTCATAATCAATTCCTACGACGAAAGAATCAAACAGCACAGAGATATATTGAAGGCGGCCCAGGAAGGGTCGTTCGAGGTTTACAGGATTCCGGTTGATCCGGTGTTCAGGAAGGCACAGGAGTCTTCCATGGCACCGCAGCTTTTCAAGGAGCGCGGAAGAGGACTCAAGGACAAGACCGTCGAGTCCATCCAGCAGCTTGAGAAGGTCATCTGGGATTGACGGACCCGACAGGATGGTATTATGGCATTGAAGAGAAACCCTGAGGATTCTATCCAGTACGATGAGGAGATTTCCGTAACGTCGAAAGCAAAGCAGCTTTTCACGAACGGTTCGGGCAAGCGCAAGGCGGAGACGAAGATCCTGACGACTTTCTCCATCGAGCCTTCGTTCAAGAAGGAGCTTGAGGACTTGTTTGCGGAGCTGGGTCTCGGTTGGGCCGGCGGAATCAGGTTTGCTTTGAAGGAATTCTCAAAGAAATACAAAAGCTGAATAAAAGTTATATAAATTTTGTTGTGAATTTTAAGAAGTTCTATGGGTGTTCCATAGAACTTTTGTATTCTTTAAATCATTGTGCTATAGAAGTTTAATAAGAACGATAGCAAAACGCTACGATTTCTATTCAGAGGTTATATGGCTTGGTACGAGAATGCTGTAATTTACCAGATTTATCCGCGTAGTTTCCAGGATTCCAACTCAGACGGAATCGGCGACCTCAGGGGCATCGTCCGGAGGCTTCCCTATATCAAGAGTCTGGGGGTGGATGCAATCT
>JBGUMQ010000087.1:0-37091 GCA_045116915.1 Sphaerochaetaceae bacterium
GAACAGAATGAAGGACATACGTTTCATCACGCTGCCGGAGGACCGCGAGCTCGGATCCGTGACCGTCAGGAAGGACATCCCCCTGCCGATCCAGTTCCCCGAGGGAAGCGTCACCGACGACATAGACGTCAACAGCATCGTCGCGGGCCTGATCAAGGTCGTGGCCTGGGACACGGAGAACAAGAACTACAACTACTACAAGGACCTTCTGCTGGACATCCAGCCGGATGTCGTCAAGGAGCTGAACCTTGCCGCCATAGCACAGAGCAAGAAGGAGGACCTTGAGTTCGCCGAGGAGCTGATGCTCGCCGTGAACCATCTTTCCGACGCTCCGGAGAGCTACATCAACCTGGCTGTGCTCTACGCACAGATGACGGTGAAGCTCCACAAGGAGAAGAACGATACCCTGGCGGACATGTATGACGACAGAATCATAGCTGTCCTCAACGAATGCAGGGACCGTCATCCGGACTATGCCCCGACATACAGCGAGATATCGGCCTTCCACATGAGGCACGGCGACGTGGAGAACGCGCGCGACTACCTGGCCCGCTACACGGAGCTGGAGGCCGACGGCAAGAAGAAGGCCGAGGCCCTGAAGACGCTGGATTCCATCAACGGCATGCTGGACTCCAAGGACCGCATCATGTACGCCTACGACAAGATGATGATGGGCTGTCCGGACGAGGCCGTGGAGACGATGGACAAGTATATCGCCGCCGGCTCCAAGCAGTGGGAGGCCTACTTCATCAGGGGCTGGGCCAAGCGCGTGCTGGAGGATTTCAAGGGCGCCCAGGAGGACCTCCTGGAGAGCCTGAGGATCGACGGGAAGAACGCCGAGGTCTACAACGAGCTTTCCATCTGCGCCCGCGAGAGCGGCGATACGGAGCTTGCCAAGAGCTATCTGCAGATCGCCGTCGACCTGGACGGGGAGGATGTGGTATACCTGACCAACCTTGCCTTCCTGCATCTGGGATCCGGTGAGTTCGCAGAGTCCCGCGAGCTTCTGGAGAAGGCCAGGACGATCGACCCCGAGGACCCGCAGCTGAAGTACCTGATGGAGGAATACCAGAAGGCAACCGGCGACAGGATCGGGGATGTCATCAGCGAGGAAGTCTATTCCGACGAGGAGCTTGCCGCATTGAAGGACAGCAGGCTCAACAACGGCATCCCGTACAGGGAACTCTGAGAGGCGCCCCATGGACATGACGACAACATGCAGGACGGCGCAGGAGATGGAGGACCTGGGACGCAGGATAGGAGCGACCTGCACGCCGGGAACGGTCATATCCCTGAGGGGAAGCCTTGGCGCCGGGAAGACCGTGTTCGCCAAGGGAGTGGCCAGGAGCCTGGGTATTGAGGAAGCCATCGTCAGCCCCACCTTCACGCTGGTGCAGGAGTACAGCGGAAGGCTCCCCATGTACCACATGGACCTCTACAGGATCACGAGCGAGGATGATTTCCAGATGATCGGAGGGGAGGACATGCTCTACTCCGATGGCGTGACTCTTGTGGAATGGAGTGAAATCATAAACGATACCCTGCCTGTCGGGACATTGTTCGTACAGATAACAGTGAATCCGGACCAGAGCAGGACGGTCACGCTCAAGGGAGGCCGGACGTGAACATCATCGCAACCGACACATCGGCACAGCCGCTGACTGTGACACTCAGGACGGATTCGGTATTCGTCACCAAGACATTTGCAGGCAGGGCTCTGCAGCACTCGGAGCGCCTTGTTCCGACCGTACGCGAGCTCTGCACGGATGCAGGAATCACGGAGAAGGACATAGACCTTCTGGTCTGCACAAGGGGCCCCGGCTCGTTCACGGGACTGAGGATCGGGATGGCCGCCTTCAAGGGCATGGCACTGGCACTGGACAAGCCACTGGTGTCTGTCTCCACGATGGAGCTCTATGCCGGGTGTGTACCGCATTTCGACGGCGCCATAGTCACCGTCCTGGATGCCAAGAAGCAGAGGTGGTATCTTGCCGCCTTCGAGAACAGGATCCGGGAAGACGGACACACGCTGCGCAGGCTGACACCCGACATCGACGGGATTGCCGAGGACCTGAGGGAGGCCCTGGAGCCTTACGACAGGATACTGGTCACAGGCCCGGATGCGGCGGCATTCGCACCGCTTCTCAGGGAGTTGTTCGCAACGGCGAAGGGAACGAAGACTGTCATCGCCGATACGGTCGCGGTCAATTCCATACCGGCGGTGCTTCCTGTCCTTGGCCTTGAGAAGTTCGCAAGGGACGGAGCGGACGACATCGGACAGGGGCCGGTGTACCTGAGAAAGAGCGACGCCGAGATCGCTCTGGAAGAGAAACAGAAGAACGGATTGAAGTGAAGGGGGAGAAAAACATGGCAGAGGCGAAGAACTACGACATCATCATAGTCGGCGGAGGTCCGGGCGGACTGGCCTGCGGACAGTACAGCGCAAGGGCGGGACGCAAGACCGTCATCCTGGAGGAGATGGCTCCCGGCGGACAGTGCATGATCATCGACGAGATCGAGAACTATCCCGGACTGGAGAAGCTTTCAGGCTATGAGCTTGCCTCCAGATTCGAGCAGCAGGCCACGGGATTCGGATGCGAAATCGCCTACGCCACGGTCAACTCACTGAAGGTGATTGAGGACGGATCATTCAGTCTGGATACATCGGACGGTGAGTACACAAGTCCTGTCGTCGTCATCGCCACAGGAGCAAAGCACCGCAACCTCGAGGTTCCGGGAGAGAAGGAGCTCACAGGCCACGGCGTCAGCTACTGCGCCACATGCGACGGCCCGTTCTTCAGGAAAAAGAAGATCCTTGTCTGCGGCGGAGGCGACAGCGCATGCCAGGAGTCCATGTACCTGAGAAAGCTTTCCGACGATGTCACGGTCACCCACAGGCGCGACCGCTTCAGAGCCCAGGCTTCCATCGTCAAGGCCATGACGGATGCCGGAATAAAGACCAAGATGAATACGACCGTCCAGTCGATCAACGGAGAGAACAACAAGGTGAAGTCCGTCACGTTCCTGGACAAGGAGACCGGAGAGACCTATACGGAGGATTTCGACGGGGTGTTCATCTTCGTGGGCAACATCCCGCAGTCGCAGTTGGTGCCCGACAGCGTGAAGGACGAGGGCGGTTTCATAAGGACCGACGCGCGCATGATGACATCGGTTCCCGGCCTCTTCGCCGTGGGCGATGTCCGCGACACGGTCTTCCGCCAGATCGTCACGGCGGCCTCCGACGGAGCGATAGCCGCGCACTATGCCAGCGAGTACATCGACGAGAGGAACAACAACGCATATTGAGGGGACTGACTGCAGGGGAAGGATAGAAGAGCTGCGGTTACTGGGACTGGAATCTCTTGAACCGGAGTTCAAGGGGGATCCCCAGTTAAGTCGCCGATTCTGTTCCCTGAAACGTCCGCTTCTGACGGAGGCGGGAGCAATGCACGGCTTCTATGCCGGAATCCGTTCTGTAAGTTTGAGCAAGAGAATTACGTCTCTTCGCCGCAACCAAGTCTATCAACTACACACATCCTAACACAGGAAATTCCGCATTGGAAGTGTTTTATCCGGCGTTTTTCCGGGTTTAGTGAACTTTCAGGAAAGCGCCACGCGCACTGCGGTTTCGGCGAACTTCTCGTACATGTCCGCGCCCATGCTGCGCATGCTGCCGATGTCCCACCTGCTTCCTTCCATGCGGTCGGCTCCGAACATCATCTGGAAACACTGCACGCCGCGGAACTGCGAAACCGCCATGTTGGCCGCGCACTCCATGTCCACGCACAGGCAGTCCTGCTCCTTCATCATCCTCACAGCCGAGGGTGTCTCGCGGTAGAAGGCATCGGTCGACCATACGGGTCCGCAGATGTGCGGGACGCCCAGGCCGGTGAGCAGGGCATCGAGCTGACGGGAGGAGACAATGTCGATCCACTGGCTGTCGTGTGGGGCGTAGTGCCAGCTGGTGCCCTCGTCGCGGTAGGCCCTGGTTGGGACGATGAGGTGGCCCGCGGTACGGCTTGAGAGCGATGCCGCAGAGCCTATGCACACGAAGCGCATGACGCCGCGTACGATGTATTCCTCTATGAATCCGGCGGACACCGGAGCGCCTATGGGGAGGTTGACGATGCCGACGGTCTCTCCCCGGACGTCCATCGTGTAGACTGGGACGGGGATGCCGCATCTGAAGACCGATGCCTTCTTCAGCGGGTACTTCTTGTCCGCGGCCTGGAGGAGCTTCGTCTGCCACGTGACGATCATGGCGAACGGCATGGAGCCCCTGTCCTTTATCAGGTCCTGCGGGTTGAGTAGAGCCTTTTCATTGAAGAACGGAAGCATGGTCCCTCCTTGTCGCGATCCGATGTCGGAATACATTATCCGCGACGGGGGCTCGGCTTGCAAGACGGGCCCTTGTGCATTAGACTTTGCGTATGAGCGAGATTTTCATCACAGGCCACAGGAATCCGGACATGGACACGCTGTGCGCGGCCTATTCGTATGCCGTGCTCAAGAACTCGATAGACAGGGTCAACCACTATACGGCCGTCCGTTGCGGGCATCTTTCAGACAACGTGAGCGCGCAGTTCGGCATAACCGGCATCGAACCGCCTCCGTACATGCGTGACGTGCACCCCAAGGTGGCCGATGTCGTGCGCACCGATGTCGATCCGGTGCAGGCGAGCCTTCCGGTGTTCGAGCTGATGAGGATCATGAACAAGTACGAGAAGCGTCCGTCCGTCATCCCCATCTTCGACGGGGAGAAGTTCAAGGGCCTTCTGAGTATCGACGACATCGCCGGCTGGTTCCTCAACGACAATCTGGCTGAATATCCTGAATACGAGCTTACAGTGGAGAATATCGAGCGTGTGCTGCAATGCAGGACATTGAAGAAGGGAAAGAACACCACGTTCCATGCCACCATCCTTGCCGGTGCATCCCACGTGGAGCAGCACCCCAACGCGATAGTCGTCATGCCGTTCGGCGAGCGTTACGTGAAGCAGGCCATGAAGTGCAGGGTCCCCTCCATCATCCTCACGGACGTGAAGGGCAAACTGCCCGAGATGGATTGGAAGGACTACGAGGGAAGCGTCTTCGTGTCCGACATAGAGCTCACCGAGACCATCAGGCGCCTCAGACGCGCACCTACGGTCAGCAACCTCCTGGGCCAGCAGGGCCATGTGCTCCAGATGGGCGACATGTTCGATGAGGCAAAGGAGCATCTCTCCACATCCAAACTCAGAGGCCTGGCTGTCTTCGACGGAGACCGCTACGTCGGATTCGTCACAAGAAGATGCTTCCTCCGCAAGCCCAGGCACAGCGTCATACTGGTGGACCACAACGAGCCCTCCCAGAGCATCCGCGGCGTCGAGGAGGCCGTTATCCGCGAGATCATCGACCACCACAGACTGGATGCCCCCAAGACGGACCTGCCGATCTTCATCGACGCCGAGCCCGTGGGAAGCACCTGCACCATCATCTACCAGCTTTTCGTCAGGAACAACCTTGTTCCGGACATCACCACGTCCAAGGTCCTGCTGGCAGGGATCCTGACGGATACCATCCTTCTCAGAAGTCCCACAACCACCGGCATAGATGTGCTTTCCGTGGAAAGGCTCGCACCGCTTGCCGGCATATCCGACTACCGCGCCTTCGGCCATGCCATCTTCGAGCAGGTGGAAGGCCTGGAAAGCCGCGACCCGGCCAAGGTCATCACCGCGGACATGAAGGTCTACAGCGAAGGCGGCCTGGAGATCGGCGTGGCACAGTGCGAGGTCCCCACGCTCCACGACATCGGATCCTACAGCCAGAAGTACCTGATGGCCTTGAACACGGTCAAGGACGCCAAGCGCCTGGACTGGGTGCTGCTGATGATAACGGATGTGCTCAAGTGCCGCAGCATGCTGCTTTCCAGCGGGCACAAGTTCGAGGAGCGGCTGAACTTCGAGAAGATCGGAGAGCATATGTTCGACATGCGTGATGCGGTTTCACGCAAGATGCAGCTGCTGCCCGAAATTATTTACGCTGTAAACGGATAAGCTGCGGATAAGCGCGCCGGCATTTGTTTTTCTGAAAAAAATAATGCATTGTTATCGATTCCTCTTGCATAAAAATCCAATCTGATGGTAGTATTGGTGCAAAATTGTATCTATATATAGTAACGGATACACACACGGAGAGGAAAGTTGCTCAAATACATCATCAAGCGCATATTGCTTGCTCTTCTCACCATTCTGATCATCTGCCTGATCACGTTCTTCGTCATGCACGCGGTTCCGGGCGGTCCGTTCAACAGGGAGAAGGCGCTCTCACAGGCCACGATAGATGCACTGAACGCACGCTACGGGCTGGACAAGCCGCTGTTCACTCAGTTCATCAACTATATGAAGGGGATACTCCACGGCGACTTCGGCGTCTCGCTGAAGAACGGACGTGAGATCAGCGACATGATCGCCGAGTCGTTCCCGATATCCGCCAGGCTGGGCCTCACGGCCATGCTGTTCGCGCTGACGCTGGGAATCGTGCTGGGAAGCACGGCTGCCATCATGCGCAACAAGCTCCCCGACAGGATCATCGTGTTCTTCTCCACGCTGTTCACGGCCGTGCCGAGCTTCGTCCTTGCAACGCTGCTGCTCCTGGTGTTCTCCATCAAGCTGGGCTGGGTCCCGGTCTGGAGCGCCAACGAGACGCACTACCTGCTTCCGGTCCTGGCACTCGCGGCATACCCCATGGCGTACACGACGCGTCTTGCCAAGACGAGCATGCTTGATGCGCTGGGACAGGACTACATCAGGACGGCCAAGTCCAAGGGAGTCGCACGCTGGAAGGTCATCTTCAAGCACGCGCTCAAGAACTCGATGATCCCCATCATCACATACGCCGGACCCCAGATCGCCTACATCATCACAGGATCGATGGTCGTCGAGACGGTCTTCACGGTCGGAGGAATCGGAACGAAGTTCGTCAGCGGAATCAACAACCGCGACTACACGCTGATAATGGCCACGACCATCTTCCTCGCCACGCTGATGGTCATCGCAACGCTGATCTGCGACATACTCTACAAGCTCGTGGATCCGAGAATCAAATACGACTGAGGAGGATGCCATGGATTTCAAAGTCAGAAGAGACGAAAGCGGGAATCCGAAGAAGGTTCCCTTCAGCCTGCAGCTGGACCTCTCCAAGTTCAGCTGTGCCGATTTCGAGAAGGCCACGGACGAGGAGAAGAGCCAGCAGGATGTCATGAGCGAAAGCACCACGTTCTTCAAGGACGGGATGCGCAAGCTCTTCAAGAACCCGCTGGCGGTGGGAAGCATCATCGTGCTTTCCTTCATTCTGGTGGTCATAATCTTCGCCCCGCTGATCGTGCCGTACAGCTATGAGGAGATCCTCAGCGTCAACGGCGTCAGGGACAAGGGCGCCAAGAACCTGGCCCCGTTCACGTACAGCAAGCTGGAACAGGACTACATAAACGCCGGCGGCTCGCGCTTCCCGCACATCTTCGGGACCGACGAGCAGTGCCGCGACTACTTCATCCGCGTGGTCTACGGTACCAGGGTATCGCTGGTCGTCGGATTCTTCGCCAGCATCATCGTCCTGATCATCGGCATGCTCTACGGAAGCATATCCGGCTATCTGGGAGGCAAGGTCGACCTGGTCATGATGCGTATCGTCGACATCATCTACTCGCTGCCGGACATGCTGATAATAATCCTGCTGTCGGTCGTGCTGCAGACGGTTCTTCAGTTCCAGCCGGGTTCGTTCCTGGATTCGCTGGGAACCAACATGATATCGCTTTTCATCGTGTTCGGACTGCTGTACTGGGTCGGAATGGCCCGCCTGATCAGAGGCCAGATCCTCTCCATCAAGCAGAACGAGTACATCCTTGCCGCCAAGTCCATCGGGGCTCCGACCGGAAGGATCATCCGCAAGCACATCCTGCCGAACTGCATCTCCGTCATCATCATATCGACGGCGCTGCAGATACCGTCGGCCATCTTCACCGAAAGCTATCTGAGCTTCGTGGGACTGGGAGTCCAGGCCCCGATGCCGTCGCTGGGATCGCTCGCCAACTCGGCGCGCGGAGGCCTGCAGAGCTACGCCTACAAGCTTCTGTTCCCGGCACTCACGATATGTCTCATAGTCCTGAGCTTCAACCTCCTGGGTGACGGTCTCAGGGACGCGTTCGACCCGAAACTGAGGAAATGACCATGGCAGAGAACAAACAGGAAAAAGTACATCTTCTCAGTGTCCAGGACCTGCACACATCGTTCTTCACAGACAAGGGCGAGGTCCACGCGGTCAACGGCGTATCGTTCAACCTGGACCCGGGCGAGATACTGGGAATAGTAGGCGAGTCGGGCTCCGGAAAGAGCGTCACCGCCTATTCCATAATGCAGATACTGGAGTCCACCGGAAGAGTCACCGGCGGAAGGATACTCTACAAGGGCGACGACCTGACCAAGTGGAACGAGAAGAAGCTCTCCGAGTTCCGCGGCAAGTGCGTCTCCATCATCTTCCAGGATCCGATGACCAGCCTGAACCCGGTGTTCACCATCGGCAACCAGCTGACCGAGGCCATCACGCTCCATACGGAGAAGCAGGGCAAGGAAGTCTGGGCCAGGGCGGTGGAGTTGCTGTCGCTGGTCGGTATCAACGAGCCCGAGCGCCGCATGCGCCAGTACCCGCACGAGCTTTCCGGCGGAATGCGCCAGCGCGTCATGATCGCCATGGCCCTTGCCTGCGAGCCGGATGTCCTGATAGCCGACGAGCCAACCACGGCTCTTGACGTCACCATCCAGGCCCAGATCCTGGAGCTGATCCAGGACCTGCAGAAGAAGCTGGGCATGGCCGTCATCCTGGTCACTCACGACCTTGGCGTCATAGCCGAGCTGTGCGACAACATCATAGTCATGTACGGCGGAAGCATCTGCGAGCGCGGAACCGCGGCCGAGATCTTCTACAATGCCCGCCATGAATACACCAAGGGCCTTCTGAGGTCCATCCCCAACGTGAAGAACATGAAGGAGAAGCTCGTGCCCATAGCCGGAACCCCGATCAACATCCTGAACCTTCCCAAGGGATGCGCCTTCTGCGCCAGGTGCGAGAACTGCATGAAGATCTGCCTGGAGCAGAAGCCCATGGAGCTGGACATCAACGGGAACCACAAGGCGTCCTGCTGGATGAACGTCCGCGAAGCCTTTGAAGGAGGGTCTGTATGAGTGCACCGCTTGTGGAGGTGAAGAACCTCAAACAGTATTTCCCCATCAAGACCGGTTTCTTCAAGACCGAGTTCCTGAAAGCCGTCGACGATGTCTCATTCACGATAGGTGAGGGCGAAACATTGGGCCTTGTCGGCGAATCGGGCTGCGGAAAAACAACTGTCGGCCGCACGCTGCTACGCCTTTACGAGCCCACCGACGGCCATGTCATATTCCAGGGCGAGGAGGTCACGGACAAGAACATCCACAGCATGAGGCAGAAGATGCAGATGGTCTTCCAGGACCCGTATTCGTCGCTGGACCCCAGGATGACCGTCGAGGACATCATCGGCGAGCCCCTGGATGTGCACAAGCTCTACGACAACAAGGCCGAGCGCCGCGAGAAGATCCTGACCCTGATGGAATATGTCGGACTGAACGCCGAGCATGCCACGCGCTATGCCCACGAGTTCTCCGGCGGCCAGAGGCAGAGGATCGGAATCGCCAGGGCCCTTGCCGT
Organism: Sphaerochaetaceae bacterium; assembly: GCA_045116915.1. Lineage (GTDB taxonomy): Bacteria > Spirochaetota > Spirochaetia > Sphaerochaetales > Sphaerochaetaceae > UBA9732. The sequence goes on from JBGUMQ010000087.1 coordinate 9,718, forward strand.
CAATCCCAAGTTCATCGTCTGCGACGAGCCGGTGTCCGCCCTGGATGTCTCGATCCAGGCGCAGGTGATCAACATGTTCGAGGAGCTCCAGGAGAAGCTGGGCGTGGCGTACCTTTTCATCGCCCACGACCTGCTGGTCGTGCACCACATCTCCAAGCGCATCGCCGTCATGTACCTGGGCAAGATCGTCGAGACCGGTACGGCGGACGACGTGAACTACACGTCCATCCACCCATACACGCAGTCGCTGATGTCGGCCGTCCCCATCCCGGATCCGGACTACACACGCCAGAGGCACAGGATAGTGCTCCAGGGCGATGTCCCCAGTCCGCTCAGGATGCCCACGGGCTGCCCGTTCAGGACCAGGTGCCGCTACGCATGCGAGCAGTGCGCGCAGGAGATGCCGCCGCTCACGGACCGCGGGAACGGCCACATGGTCGCCTGCTGGGTGAAATAGGTAATCCAAGGTGTGCGTTGCACGCCCGTAAATATCAAAGGAGAAAAATCGTATGAAGAAAACAATTGCTATTCTTTTAGTGCTTGTTTCCCTGTGTTCCTTCGTCTTTGCGAAGGGTGCCGCCGAGGCAACCGCCAAAGTCGAGACAGCAGTCGAGGAGATCGTCGCCGAAGTCTACAAGGGCGAAAGCTATGTCGATCCCATCTCCGGCTGGGCAACCTATGATGCCCTGATCGCCGCCATCAAGGCCGAGACGGACACAGCCAAGAGAACACAGATGATGCACGAGGCCGAGGACATCCTCATGAGCAACTGGTGTGTCATCCCCATCTACTACTACAACGACCTGTACATGCAGAAGAGCTATGTCAGCGGCGTCTATTCCAACCCGTTCGCAACCAAGTTCTTCCAGTATGCCACACTGTCCAACGGTTCCAAGACACTGCGCATCAACCTGGCTTCCGAGCCCGATTACCTTGATCCGGCTCTCAACAGCTCCGTCGACGGCGCCTGCCTTGCTTCCGCTGCCTTCGCAGGTCTGTACACCTACAACGCAGCCGGCGTCACGGCTCCCGCACTCGCCGAGGGTTACACGGTCTCAGCAGACGGCCTGACATACACCGTCACACTGAAGAAGAACCTCAAGTGGTCCGATGGCTCCGCTCTCACGGCAGCCGACTTCGTCTACTCATGGAAGCGTGCAGTCGCTCCCGAGACAGCCGCCGACTACGAGTACATGTTCAGCGGTTTCGACGGATACGCCGAGGGCAACCTCAACGTCGTCGCCCTGGATGACAACACACTGCAGTTCAAGCTCATCGCTCCGTGCGCATACATCGAGGACCTCATGGCATTCCCGACATTCTTCCCCGTCAAGCAGAGCGCCGTCGAGTCCTACGCCGACTGGCTCACAAGCCCGGGCGGATGGTGCCAGGAAGCCGGTTTCGTCTCCAACGGACCGTTCGTCTGCACAGGATGGAACCACGATGTCTCGATGACATACGAGAAGAACCCGTACTACTGGGATGCCGAGAACGTCAAGCTCGAGAAGCTCGAGTTCATGCTTTCCGCAGATGACAACGCCATCTACGCCGCATACAACGCAGGCAACCTCGACCTCATCGACTCCGTCCCGACAGACGAGGTCGCGACACTGATCGCCTCCAACAACCCCGAGTTCCACGTTGTCGACGAGCTGGGAACATACTACGTCGCATTCAACGCAAAGAGCTCGCTCTTCGAGGGCAAGACTCCTGCACAGGCAGCCTGCATGAGAGAGGCCTTCTCCATCCTGATCGACCGTGACTACATCGTCGACAACATCGGACAGACCGGACAGGTCGCAGCCAACGCCTTCATCCCGCTCGGAATGGCAGACGGAAACGGCGGCATCTTCAAGGAGACAGCCGAGGCCGGTTACTACGATGCATACGCCATCAACAAGGACAATGCCGCTACAGTCGCAAAGGCCAAGGCACTCCTGGCAGCAGCCGGATACAAGTTCGGTGCCGACGGAAAGCTCTCCGCAGAGACTCCGATCAGCGTCACATACCTGACCAACCAGAGCTCCGGCCACATCGCCATCGCCGAGTCCGTCCAGCAGGACCTCGCTGTTGTCGGAATCAGCCTCTCGATCCAGGTCCAGGACTGGAACGTCTTCCTCGAGGAAAGGAAGAACGGCAACTTCGACTTCGCTCGTGAAGGCTGGATCGCAGACTTCAACGACCCGATCAACATGCTCGAGATGTGGACCACCACATCCGGCAACAACGACTGCCAGTTCGGTCGCTGATCGCAATAGGTCGATGCCTCACAGGGCTGTCACTCAGGTGGCAGCCCTTTTTGTTATATCAAGGGGGTACGGGGAGTACGAGGAGTACGACGAAACCTTACCAGTACGACGAGTACGAGGAGTACGGGGAGTACGACCAGTACGAGCAATGAATTGTACCCCAAAAAGTAGACACTAAATCGCAAGGAAATATTGGATACACACTGTCGACAGTCTATTTCAAAAAAGCTTAATATTTAATAAGTAAAACTGCAAATTTAAGCTTGGTTAAAACCACTGGAAGTGTTATCATTATCTATGGATAGGGAAAAGGGGTGAAAATGTCTGCAAGCAAGAACAAGACATCAATGAAGACTTTTGGTGTAAAGAACCCTGCCATTATCACAGACGGCTGCAATCCCGAACTGGTGAAGGATGCCGTCTTTGATGGTCGGTTCCAAATCCCTGTCATCCGTGCTCCGGAACAGATTGCTGTTCCCAAAGCGATGTGTCCCTTCAGTATGAGGGATAAGGTTGTTGAGAATCAGTTTGCACTTTGTTTTTACGAGAATGACATAGAGTTCTCAGAGTTCATAAGGGATCCGGATTCTTTTGTAAAGAAACTGAAGAAGTTTCAGGCTGTGATAAGCCCTGATGCCTCGATGTTCTGGGACGCTCCTTTCTCCGCTCAGGTAATCAACAAGTATCGGAACCATGCCATAGCCCACTATCTTCAAAAGAAGGGTGTTTACGTGATTCCAAATGTCAGATGGGGAGATGAGAGGACCTACACAACGGAAGTGTTTCCGGAACCTTTGGCTTTCATGGGCTTTGAGAAACACAGCATTGTAAGTATCGGGTCATACGGGCTTGTGAAGACAGCCGAGGAGAAGAGACACTTCAAGGCGGGACTTGAGGCCATGCTCGAATATCTTGAACCGGAGGTTGTGCTGGTGTATGGATCGATGCCTGACAGCATATTCACCAGCCACATCAGGTTTCTATCCCAGTTCTATCAGTATCCTGACTGGACGACATACATGAGGAAGCTCCGCAAAGAGATTGTCATCGAGGGATAATGAATCATGGGAAGCGGACTCAGTACGAAATATGTTTTGCACACGTATCATGGTGTGCTGGAAGTCGGAGAGTCGGAACAAGAATATCGGAGAGTGTTCGATGAGGATTATCTGGATGAGTTCTGCAGGGATATGATTGAACGTCCGAAGGTGGAGGGCAGTTCCATAGATGGAAACTACCTGAAAGTTCAGGACAAGTACCCGTTGAGGACAGGAGGGAATCTGGGCCAAAAGACGGATCATCCTGGGTACAATAACTATTATAGCGATAATCCGATTAAAGATGCGATGGATATGTATTCGGATCTTTCATACGGTAGCGTTACTCAAGTAAGGGAAGATGTTGTTTTCTCAAAATTCGAAGATGGTGATATAATATCATTCCGTCCTTATACTTCAACTGCCGGTAGTCCGGCAGTTGATGTTCATGTTTTTAACTCAAAGATTTTGAGATGGCAGCGTATCCATTTTCTGTTATGGGAGTCTATAAAATGAATATTAGTGTGAATGCCGGTTTTACAGAGGACATGTTGAAGACTCTTTCATTAATGAAAGGAAAAACACTGAAGTCAATTTGCGGAGTGTTCTTCCATTCCCTATATGAATCATTTGACGATGTGAGACTGGTTTTTGGCCAATTTGCAATAGATGTAAGTTGCAATTCCCATGTTGAGCCGCTCATAAGTTATGACAACAAGATAATCTACGAAGATGTATCATATTTCAGCTGCGCAAAAAGAAGACTGTCTGAAAAGTATGTTCCTTTGGCCAATAACAAACCAGTCTCCTTCATAGTGAATGAACATGTTTCTGAAGTTGTATTGGTAAGAGACGACATAAATGTCAGCAATGGTGAACACTATCTGGTCGACCGTGCATTTACCATCAAAACATCCGAAAAGGCCTACACTCTCTTTAGAAAAGAAATAATAGATGAAAGAATTTACATCTCCATCTCTGATAAAATTGAAGGATTTCAATCAATAAAGGAGGTTAAGGATTCTTGGGATGGAGAAGGTCGATACTCGGTGGATATAGATCGTAAGTTCCTTTTTCTGTGATGACAGATATGGCATTGTTCACTTAAATGGCTGTCACTTCGGTGGCAGCTCTTTTGTTTTGTCCGGGAAGGGGTACGAGGAGTACGCGGGAGTACGACGAATCCTTACGAAATACCCCAGGAAGTAGACAGGTTCAGGAAAAGTAGCCGTCAGAGATCAGGGACTCGAGCACCATGCACTCGCGGTCGATGGAGAGGGAGGCGAAGGGGTCGGAGTAGGAGGCCGATGCCCTGGAGGCTCTGATTGCCTCGCGCGGGTCGACGAATTCAAGGACGTAGCCGTTTTCCGACTCCGACCGGGTCAGTTGCTGGCTGACGGGCTTATCCTCGGCCTCGCAGATGTAGTAGAAGTTGTCCTGGCAGTAGCGGTCGCCCCTGCGGCTTCTCTGCGTTCTGGTGACCAGACCATACGGCTTTGCCGTCTCCGGCCTGACGACAAGACCTGATTCCTCACGTACTTCACGCACAAGCGTCTGGATTTTGGTCTCGGCTCCTTCCGATCCTCCGCCGGGGAACTTGTAGTATCCGAATCTTGTCACGTGCGCCATGGCGATTTTGCCGTTACGTATGATGATTCCTCTCACGGAATGCCTGTTGCGGATGGGGTCGCTATCCGAATAATCCTTGCGGTCGAGGTCGAACAGCGTCCTCATGTCATGCAGCAGGACCTTGTAGATCCTGACGCGTCTGGAGCCCCTCTGATACTGCTCGGTATCCGCAGGCACATCCGTCTCATCGATGAGCATTCCGCCGGCAAGACGGATGGTACGGTCGGAGGCCTCGTTGTCAGGGCTGCAGGTTATGAGAACATGATCCATATCATGCATGACCGCAAGAGTGAAGAGCAATTTGCAGGCTTTGGCCGCATAGCGGTGGCCGCGGAAGGCTTCATCGACCCCGTAGCCGATGTTTCCGCCGTACCAGGTCAGCCTGTTGTGGCCGACGCGCAGGCTGATACGGCCCGCAACAGTGCCGTCGGGCAGTGCGATATCGTACTTGTAGGCCGGCACATAGCCCTTCGCAGGATCGGCTTCCGTGGTCTCCCTCAGTACCAGTCTTAGCTCATCATTGTATAGGTCCGGGTTGTGGATCAACGTGGTATTGTTCATGTCCATATCCCTTATCACTTTCTATTTGGATTGAACAAATCGTCCATCTTTACTTCTGTCTGGACAATGGAGCTATGCATGTTGTGCCTGACTCCATATGTGGTTACGAAGGTGTGTACGGTTGCCTTTTTTGTGTTTGTTGCTTCCCTGAAGATCCTCTCCCTGTTCCTGAGTTTGTTTTCATAGTCCTGTGTGATGACGTATTCATCTGATGCGAACTTCATCTCACAGATGTTTATTACATCATCTCTCCTGTCGATGAGAAGATCTATCTGTGTCCCTCTCCACGATGTCCCCTCGTGGTCAGTGAACGATCTGGTATTCCACGTGTAACAGTTACTCAGAATTCCTGAAATACCCAATTTCTCCTTGATTTGCGGCAGATGATGGAGACATGTCTGTTCGAATGCGTATCCTGCCCAGGAATTCTTTTCTCCGCTTGTCAGATTGTTTGTCCAATAGTTTTCATCCTGACCGCTTCCGTTTTCCACGAACCTGAGGTGGAAAAGGGAAAAGTTGTCGGAAAGCTGATACATCGCATCTCGTTCGGTTTTTCCGATCGACAAGTATTGTCGCAGAAAATCACATGAACACAGGTTTCTCAGTATCTTGGAAAGATTTCCCCCTTCGAGCTTCGTTGCGGCTTTGAGCTCCAGTCTTGTCATCCCTTTGAGTTTCGATGCAAGTGCTGAGATGACTTTCCTATATGAAGCGGAGTCTTCGAACAGGGATCTGAATAGAAACTCGTATTCCGTCCGAAGTGGAGCATTGGCAGAGAAGAACAATCTGTCGATGTTCTTTGACACGGGCAGTTCCTTGTCCAGCATGTCCAGATAGTAAGGAATACCACCGAGGATCATATACAGTTCCAGAATCTGCACTCTGTTCAGTTCCATCTGCTTTTTCAGACTCAGGAATTCCTCCGTCTCGGCAAGATTGAAAGGATGCAGATAGATTGACTGTGTTACCCTTCCATACAGACCTCCTTTGTCCCCGATCAACCTGTCTATCATCCATGTAGTTGAAGAACCGCAAACAAACAGTTTGAGTCTTATGCCGCTTGTGCTCCACATGTTCCAGAAATAGGAGAAGGCGGGGAGGAAATTGCTGTTTTTGGTTTCCATCCATGGCAATTCATCCAGAAAAACAAGAACAGTATCTTTCTTCAATGAGGTCAGGTATTCCTTCAATGCTTCAAATGCAGAAAACCAGTCTTTGAAATTCGAATACTCTTTCCCGCTGACCTTTGACAGTTCCATGCGGAACTGCAGCATAAGAACATCCCTGTTTGCACCATATATCCCGGTGAACCAGAAATCGAAATGTCCGTCGAATGAGTTTTTGATCAGGTGTGTCTTCCCGACACGTCTGCGACCATATACTGCTACGAGTTCTGATTTATCCGACTGGGCGCATTGTCTGATCAATTTGCGCTCATACGTCCTTCCGATTATGTTAACTGCATCCATACTTCCGATTATACCACCTGGACGATGGATTACAAGGGGATGCGCGCCTTAACTATAGTTTTTATAATGGTTAGGGCGCGTATCTTTGTAGGTGTGCGCCTTAACTATGTTTTTATTGGTGGTTAAGGCGAGTATCTGGTTGATTGTGGACAACATTGAAGCCGTCTACTCCGATTTCGCTCCGGTATAGAGGGTGTAGTAGCGGCCCTTCTGCGCAAGGAGTTCCTCGTGCGTGCCGCGCTCGATGATGCGGCCCTGCTCCATGACCATGATGCAGTCGGCGTTCTTGACGGTGGAGAGCCTGTGGGCGATGACAAAGGAGGTGCGGCCGTGCATCAGCGCATCCATGCCGCGCTGGACAAGGACCTCCGTCCTGGTGTCGATGGAGGATGTGGCCTCATCCAGAATGAGGGCGGGGGGATCGGCGACGGCGGCGCGCGCGATGGCGATCAGCTGCCTCTGGCCCTGGCTGAGGTTGGAGCCGTCGTTGCGCAGGACGGTGTCGTAGCCGTTGGGAAGACGGCGGATGAAGCCGTCGGCGTTGGCAAGACGGGCCGCCCGTATGCACTCCTCGTCGGTAGCATCAAGCCTGCCGTAGCGGATGTTCTCCATAACAGTTCCGGTGAAAAGGTGGGTGTCCTGGAGGACTACGCCCAGCGAGCGCCTGAGGTCGGCCTTCTTGATCTTGTTGACGTTTATCTCGTCGTAGCGGATCTTGCCGTCCTGGATGTCGTAGAAGCGGTTGATCAGGTTGACCACCGTGGTCTTGCCCGCTCCGGTGCTTCCGACGAAGGCAAGTTTCTGCCCGGGATTGGCGTACATCTTTATGTCATGAAGGACTGTTTTCTCGGGAACATAGCCGAAATCAACGCCATCGAACGTAACCGCGCCCTCGAGCTTGCGGTAGGTGACGCTTCCATCGGCCTGGTGCGGATGCTTCCAAGCCCACATGTTGGTACGCTCGGAGGTCTCGGTGATGTTGCCCTGGGCATCGATTTTCGCACGTACGAGCTCGACATAGCCGTTGTCGTCCTCGGGCTTCTGGTCCATCATGTCGAACACGCGTGCGGCTCCGGCGCTTGCCATGACGATGCTGGAGAACTGCTGGCTGACCTGCGTGATGGGCATGGAGAAGTTGCGGTTCAGCGTCATGAACGCGACCAGTGCGCCGAGGGTGAGGCCTGTCAGTCCGCTGGTGGCGAGGAGGGCGCCGGCGATCGCCACAAGGACATAGCTGATGTTGCCCAGGTTGCCGTTGACCGGCATGATTATGTTCACGATGGAGTTGGCGTTCTTGGCGCTCTCACGCAGCTTCTGGTTCAGCGTGCGGAACTCCTCCATGCTCTTTTCCTCGTGGCAGAAGACCTTGACGACCTTCTGGCCCTGCATCATCTCCTCGATGTAGCCGTTGACGGCTCCGAGGTCGCGCTGGCGCTGGCCGAAATGCTTGCCGGATACGGCGCTGAGTTTGGCCGTCACGCGCAGGCTGACAAAGACCATCAGCAGGCTGAGCAGCGTGAGCGGGATGTTCAGGACCAGCATGCTGACCAGTGTGGAGACCAGCGTGATGGACGAGCTTATCAGTTGCGGGATGCTCTGGCTGATGACCTGGCGCAGTGTATCGATGTCGTTGGTGTAGACGCTCATGATGTCGCCGCGCGTATGGGTGTCGAAGTACTTCAGCGGAAGGCTCTCCATTTTGTCGAAGAGCTCTATCCTCAGGCGTCTGAGCGAGCCCTGGCTGACGGATACCATGATCCTGTTGGTGCCGTAGTTGCACAGGATGCCTGCGGCCATGACGAACATCAGAGTCAGCAGCCTGCGGGCCAGGGGAGAGAAGTCGGCTCCCGCGCTCTGCATCAGAGGCAGGATGTAGTCGTCTATCAGGTTCCTGATGAACAGCGTCATGGCCAGGCTGGTGAGGGCCGAGACCACGATGCAGCACACCACGACGATGAATGCGAACTTGTATTCCTTCAGAACATAGCGCATGACCCTGAAGATGGGCTTGAAAGCGCCTTTCTGCGGTTTGACCATCATTCCGCGCGGCGGGCGCTCGGGTCTCTGCTGCTTCTTGTAATCGTCCTTGTCGCTCATATGACCCTCCTCAGTTCATCTTCTCGTCGAAGTCGCCGCCGCTCTGCATCTGGACATCGCAGATCTCCTTGTAGATCGCGTTGCTCTTCAGCAGATTCTCATGTGTGTCGAAACCGTCGACCGTGCCGTTCTCCAGGACGATTATCCTGTCGGCGTCCATGACACTGGATATTCTCTGGGATATTATCAGCTTGGTCGTGTCGGGGATGCTCTCGCGGAACGCCTTGCGGATCCTGGCATCGGTCGCCGTGTCGACGGCGCTGGTCGAGTCGTCAAGGATCAGCACCTTCGGCTTCTTGAGCAGGGCGCGCGCAATACACAGCCTCTGCTTCTGGCCGCCGGACACGTTTGTTCCGCCCTGTTCGATGTGGGTGTCGTACTTGTCCGGCATCTGCTGGATGAAGTCGTCCGCGCAGGCCAGGATGCACGCCTGCCTGCATTCCTCCTCGGTGGCGCTCTCGTTGCCCCAGCGCAGGTTGCTCAGGATCGTGCCGCTGAAAAGCTCGTTCTTCTGGAGCACGACGGAAACCTGGTTGCGCAGGACCTCCATGTCGTAGTCCCTCACGTCCACACCGCCGACGGCCACCGAGCCCTCCGAGACATCGTAGAGGCGCGAGATCAGGGCCACCAGCGTGGATTTTCCGCTTCCCGTGCCGCCTATGATACCGATCGTCTCACCGGACCTGATGTGCAGGTCGATGCCATGGAGCGTGTCCTCTCCGCTGCCGCTGCGGTATGCGAAGCTGACGTTGTTGAAGTCTATGGACCCGTCCCTGACCTCCGTCACTGGGTTCTCCGGATTCCTGAGGTCGGGCTCCTCTCCGAGCACTTCCGATATCCTCTTTGCCGATGCAAGGCTCATTGTCAGCATGACGAACACCATCGAGACCATCATCAGGCTCATCATCATGCTGAGCAGGTAGCTGAAAAGCGATGTCAGGTTGCCCGTGGTCATGTCCCCCAGGACGATGAAGTGGGCGCCCAGCCAGGAGAGCAGGAGCATGCTGGCGTAGATGACGAACATCATGATCGGCCCGTTGAACGCCAGGATCTTCTCGGCCTTGACCGATAGGCTGTAGATGTTCCAGGCGGCCTTGCCGAACTTCTCCTTCTCGAAGTCCTCGCGCACGAAAGCCTTGACAACGCGGATGCCCGTGACGTTCTCCTGGATGCTGGCGTTGAACTCGTCGTACTTCTCGAACATCTTCTTGAACACCGGCATCACCAGGCGCATGATACCGAAAAGTCCTATGGCCAGCACGACCAGGGCGGCTAGGAAGACCAGTGTGAGCCTGACGTTGATCATGAAGCACATGACCATGCTCAGCACCAGCATCAGCGGGGCCCTGACGGCGATGCGCATCGTCATCTGGAACGCGTTCTCTATGCTTGTCACATCCGTTGTCATGCGGGTGACGAGGCCGGCCGTGCTGAAGCGGTCGATGTTGGAGAACGAGAATGTCTGGATCCTGGTGTACATGGCGTCGCGCAGGTTGGCGGCGAAGCCGGTTGATGCCACAGCGGCTGTCTGTCCGGCCTTGACGCCGAAGAAGAGGCTGATGAAGGCCAGAACGAGCATCATGCCTCCGTAGAGGAGGATGTTGCTCATGCTTCCGGCGGCGATTCCCCTGTCGATGATCATGGCTGTGACGAACGGGATGAGGATCTCCATGAAGACCTCGCACGCCGTCAAAAGAGGCGTAAGGATGGCGTACTTTCTGTACTGCCCGATGTTCTTCAATATGGTTTTGAGCATGGCGGCTCCTTTGTACTGTTGAAATTGGTCTAAGCTAATATATATACTCTTCTACGGAAGTGGCAATTGCCTGCAGGCATTTATCTGGTATATAATCCGCATAATCGGCACTTGCGCCAAAAACGTAGTCTGAAAAGCGGAGTTCATATGTCAGTTCTTTTCAAAAATGCCAGGATTCTTACAACGGAAAACGGAGCCTTCAAGGTTCTTGATGGCGCGTTTTTAGGAGTGGACGGCAAATTTATCGATTATATCGGTACAAACAGGCCATCGTCTGTCTATGATTCAGAGAAAGACATGAGCGGCAGGCTTCTCATGCCGGGTCTTGTGAACTGCCACACCCACACGGCCATGAACCTCCTCAGAGGGCTGGGAAACGACCTTCCTCTGATGGATTGGCTGCACATGCTGTGGCCCATTGAAGACAGCATGCGGGATGAGGATTTCACTTCCGGCATGGAGATGTGCATACTGGAGATGATTGCGGGAGGAACCACGAGCTTCTCCGACATGTACTGGCGTCCGATGATCACTCAGAAGGTGGTGGGGGAAAGCGGAATCAAGGCTGACCTGACACGCGTGGTCATGGGCGGGGACGAAAAAACCGATTACCTGACATACCCGAAAAGGACCGAATCGCTGGAGTTCTTCAGGGATTTCGACGGAGCCTATGACGGCAGGCTTCACGTGGATTGGTGCGTCCATGCCGAATACACCATAGACACCGCCTTTGCGGAGCGATGGGCGCAGGAGATACAGAGCCTGGGAGGCAGACTCCATATCCACCTTTCCGAGACCAGGAGCGAGCACGATGAATGCGTCCGCAAGAGGGGGAAGACACCGGCAAGATGGTTTTATGATCTGGGGTTCTTCAATGTCCCGACATATGCCGCACATTGCGTGTGGGTTACGGAAGATGATATGGACCTTATGCTTGAAAAGGGCGTGATCCCGGTCCACAATCCCACAAGCAATCTGAAGCTCGGAAGCGGGTTCGCGCCCGTGCCGCGCATGATCGGAAAAGGTTTTCATGTGGCTCTGGGAACGGACGGGAGCGCCAGCAACAACAACGTGAACATGTTCGAGGAGATGCATCTGGCTTCCATAATCCACAACGGTCTTCACAATGATCCGACCATCATGAATCCTGAGACAGTGATCCGCATGGCCACGCTCAACGGAGCGCTTGCCCAGGGAAGACCGGACACGGGAAGTCTGGAAGTAGGAAAGAAGGCGGATATCATCGCCATCAATCTTGATGCGCCGCATCTTGTTCCTGATTACGACACACCCGCACTCGTGACATACTCGGCCCAGGCTTCCGATGTCGTCATGACAATGGTCGACGGCAAGGTGCTGTACGAGAACGGACAGTTCCTGACCATGGACAGGGAAAGGATCTTCCACGATTTCCGCAAGTCGTGCGAGTATCTGGGGTGCAGATGAACCGGATACGGGTTCAGGGAGGAGCAATATGAGCGTTACAGATCTTGTTCTCAAGAAGGCATTTGTCAAACGTTATGACGATGACCACATCATCCGTTATTTCTCATACACCGATTTCCCGGGCATGGAGGCACGTCCCGTGCAGTTCAGCACGCCGCAGAACCTCAGCATCAGAGGCAACATCTATTCCTATCCCGGCGCGCGCACAGACGACCTGGTGGTCTTCTGCCACGGCATGGGAGGCGGCCACCGCTCCTACATGCGCGAGATAGATGTGGTCTGCAAGAAAGGCTACGAGGTCCTGGCCTACGACAACATCGGCTGCTTCGAGTCCGACGGCGAGGACATCCGCGGGCTCTCCGAGTCCGTCAACGACCTGGTCTGCTGCATGGACTGGATCGCATCAGAGGATGCTCTGAAGGACAGGCGGCTGCATGTCATGGGCCACTCCTGGGGCGGATTCGCCGCGGCCAACATCCTGAACTTCCGTCAGCGCAACATCGCCTCCGTCACCGTCATCTCCGCGTTCGCCAGCATAGACGCCTTCTCCGACGCCGGCTTCGGCGGCCAGCTGAAGCTCCTCAAGCAGGCCATCGCCCGCCACGAGCGCAAGGTCAACCCCCAGTACGCCGACACGAACTGTGTGGACGCCTTCAGGACCACGCCCGTCAAGGTCCTCTGGATCCACTCGCGCGACGACAACATGGCCGACATCAGCACCGGCCTGGACTATGTCCGCAGCCGCATCGACAACAGCAACGTCTCCTACCTGGAGACCACCGGCAAGTTCCACAACCCCAACTACACGACCGACGCCGTCGGCTACCTCCGCGAGACATTCGGCGAGTACGAGATGCTCGTCAAAAAGCGCAAGCTCAAAACGTTCGAGCAGAAGAAAGAGTACATGGACACCAAGGATTTCCGCCGCATGACCGAACAGGATCCCGCCATCTGGGACGCCATCTTCGCGCACATGGAGAAGGCCGATGCCTGACATCGCGGAAAGGCTCTCCAGGACACAACTCCTTCTGGGTGAGGAGGCAGTTTCAAAACTCTGCTCTTCCCGTGTCCTTGTCTTCGGACTGGGCGGGGTGGGAAGCTACGTCGTGGAAGCGCTTGCCCGCACCGGCGTGGGGACGCTGGGCATCGTGGACAACGATGTGATAGCGCCTTCCAACATCAACCGCCAGCTCTATGCGCTACATTCAACGATAGGAAAAGCAAAGGTGGATGTCGCACTCCAGCGCATCCTGGACATCAATCCTGACTGCCGGGTGAAGCCGTACAGGATGTTCTATCTGCCGGAGACCGCCGATTCCATCGATCTTTCCGAATACGACTACATAGTGGACTGCATAGATACTGTCAGCGCTAAAATCGAGCTTATAGTGCGCTGTCAGGCCATCGGAGTGCCCGTGATAAGCTCCATGGGCACCGGCAACAAACTCGACCCGTCGCTCCTCAGGATCGCCGACATATCCAAGACAAGCGTCTGTCCTCTTGCCCGCGTGATGAGGACAGAGCTGAGGAAAAGAGGGATAAACCACCTCAAGTGCATCTTCTCCACGGAGGAGCCAAAAAACACTGTTGTCAGTGACGGATCCAGGCATGCGCCCGGAAGCATCGCATTCGTCCCGTCTGTGGCAGGACTGATGATTGCAGGAGAGGTAGTGAGGGATCTGATATCCGACAAACAACTTTGTAAGGATTGATTATAAAGGGGGAGAACCATGAAGGTATTGCTGATCAACGGAAGTCCCAGGAAGGACGGCAACACGGCCATCGCTCTGGACGAGATGGTGAAGGTCTTCGAACAGGAAGGAATCGAAACCGATGTCATGCAGGTGGGCAACAAGGCCATCCGCGGATGCATCGCCTGCGGCTCGTGCGCCAAGGCCGGCAAGTGCGTTTTCGACGACGATGTGAACATCGCAGCGGAGAAGCTGAAGGAAGCCGACGGCCTTGTTGTGGGGTCGCCCGTCTACTATGCATCGGCAAACGGCACGCTGGTCTCGTTCCTGGACAGGCTGTTCCAGAGCGCGAAGTTCGACAAGACCATGAAGGTCGGGGCCTCGGTCGCCATCGCCAGACGCGGCGGGTGTTCCGCCACATTCGATGAGCTGAACAAGTATTTCACCATCTGCGGCATGCCCGTGGCATCCAGCCAATACTGGAACAGCGTCCACGGCCGCATCAAGGGAGAGGCCGCCCAGGACGCGGAGGGCCTCCAGACCATGCGCACGCTTGCGCGCAACCTGGCCTTCCTGATGAAGAGCATCGCCCTGGGCAAGGAGAAGTACGGCCTTCCCGAGAAGGAGGACTGGCTTCCCACTCATTTCATCCGCTGAGACATTCCTTGCCCAAAGGGGCGCAGGGTTGTATATTATCTATTGTTGAAATCCTTGTTATGGGAGGAACCTGATGAAGGAAGTCCTTATCGGCCTTGGCGTGGGCCTTGTGATAGCGCTGATCGTCTACATCTGGCAGAGGATCGCGCGCAACGATGCCGACAGGAAGAACAAGTCGGAGATCACACGTCTGAAGAACATGCTGTCCGACCGCATGGACCTGGAGTCCGAAGGCCTGAACAAGCTCAAGGTTGAGAACGAGGAGCTCAGGAAGGCCAACGAGAACCTCCGCATCACCAACGCGAACCTGGCCAACAAGCCGGGCAGGGCGGAGGTCCAGAGGCTGCATATCTACCAGCAGGCCGTCGACAGGCTGATCATCAACAGCCCGGGCTTCGGAGCCGCCTGGCAGAGCGCCCTGAAGGAGAGCGAGGACGAGTTCGCAAAGACCTACACCGGAACCCAGGCGTTCTGGAAGAAGGTCCTTCCCGGCAAGACCAACGCCAAGCTGATCTCCCAGGACGTCGTGGACTCCCAGGACTGACCTCCTATAGCACAAACCCCTGCCATGATGGTGGAATGGTAGACACCGGGGACTTAAAATCCCCTGCCGTCACAGGCGTACGAGTTCGAGTCTCGTTCATGGCATAACCCTTCAATCAAAAAAACTCCGTAAAACCCCCAAAAAGCAGGGTCATAGGATAATTCCACTAATCGCACGTTGTATTCGTCATCCCTCTTGATACACTGAGGCCAGTTTCTCCTGTACGGCAAGATCAATGAATACTGTCTAATGGAATATGCAACTGTAGAGAACTATTTCTCGTTATCTGATTAGAAAAAAAACCGAACAAGTTATAAATTTTTCTAATAAGTGTAGTTCGCTTGTTGTGTTTTAATTGACAGTCTTTGCTGTCAGATTTATTATTCAAATAGAAAAAACCTGAACATGTTACTATTTTTTCTAATTGGTATTCAAGGAGCGGGAAATGGAGATCAAGAGGGATTTCTATCTGAACAAACTGATCCAACGCAAGAACAACGGTTTGGTAAAGGTTATTACCGGTATCAGGCGGTGCGGCAAATCATATCTTCTTTTTGAGCTTTTCCGTTCGCATCTCATCGAATCCGGCGTTCCATCGGATCATATAATAGCCATTGCCCTGGATGAAATCGAGAACGAGCCGCTCCGCGACGCACGAGTCCTTCATGAGAGCATTCTCTCAAGAATCACAGATGAGGGAAAGTATTATGTTCTTCTTGATGAGGCGCAGTTTGCGATAACGGAAGAGGAACGCAGGAAGCCCGATTCTCATATTGCACTTTACGGTGTCTTGAACTCACTGCTCCACAAAAAAAATGTCGATGTCTATATCACAGGAAGCAATTCCAAATTTCTTTCTGTGGATATCAGGACGGAATTCAGAGGACGTAGCGACGAGATCCATGTGGCACCTCTTTCATTTGGGGAATTCCTTGGATCAACCGATTCGGAAAAGAACGAGGCTTTCTCCGAATACATGCGCATGGCAGGTATGCCCGGTCTTCTCAACAAGGCAACACAAGAGGATAAGGTTCAATATCTCAAGGACCTCTTTGATGAGACATACTTCAAGGACATCATCGAGAGGCATAAAATCGAACGGCCTGATGTTTTGTCCGAGCTGACAGACTGTCTCTGTTCCACAATAGGTTCGATTACCAATGTGAACAAACTCAAAGATACAATCAACAGCATGAAGAAGTCCAAGAAAAAAGAGCAGGTATCCTACGAGACAGTGAGTTCATATCTCAGGTATCTTGAGGACAGTTTTCTTTTCTGTGAGGCCAAACGCTATGATGTCAGGGGCAAGCAGCATTTCGCATCTTTGTGCAAGTACTACTGTTCTGATCCGGGGTTGAGAAATGCAAAACTGAATATGAGGCAGGTTGAGGAATCCCACCTCATGGAGAATGTGATATACAACCATCTGATCAATCTCGGCTACTCTGTGGATGTCGGAATAATCGAGAGGCGTGAACGAGCGGAAGATGGGAAGTTGAAAAACAAGACATATGAGATAGATTTTGTCATAAACAAGGGTATGTACCAGTACTATGTGCAGAGTGCTTTCTCAATCGACAGTGAAGAAAAGAAAGAGTCTGAGTTGAAGCCCTTCAACATAGTCAACGATTCATTCCGTAAGATCATTGTGACACGATACGGAGGAAAACCATGGTACGATGACAGAGGCTATCTGCATGTCTCGGTGATTGATTTTCTTCTGCGCGACGATATTCTTTCATGATATAAAGTATGAATTTCATTGTTGTTGCGCCCTTGGACCGGCACGGAATATAATCTTTGCAAAAGGGGGCAGGGATGATGAGAAAAGCCGCTTTGTTGTCCGTCTTGGTTCTGCTGCTGTGCGCGGCATGTTTCGTCACGCCGGAGGAGGATCCGCCCGTGAACACGTACGTGGTGAGCTTCGTCACGAACACGGAGGCGGTGATAGAGGACAAGACCGTGGAGGAAGGCAAGACGGTCTCCGCTCCCACGACACCCGAGAACGAGGGCTATGTCTTCGACGGATGGTATGCCGATGCCGCATTCTCGGAGAAATACAACTTCAAGACCAAGGTGATGTCCGACCTGACCTTGTATGCGAAATGGACGCTGATAGTGCCGAGCACGGTGAAATGGGCAGGCGTAAGATTCTCGAAATACGGTATTAGAGACAGCTATGGCAAGGACAACTTCCCAGGCCCTGATACTACAGCCGGTATCATGGACAAAATGGCTTCATGTTACGATAACAGTACTGGAGCATGCATATTGATTGTCGGGACAATAAGCACCGATAAGGATGATTCCGGCAATATAGTCAATGGAAGGTGTTCATTGGAATTCCCTTTGTCCAAAAAGATCGATAATGCTTCTGGATCTAAGAAAGATTTCTATGAGGACTATCTTACCGCCATGGACAACTCTGGGCAGACTGTCTGGCTTCAGGTCGAGCCCGGAGATGCCGACCTTGTAGCTTTGGCTACAGAAGTAATGAACCGCTACAAACATCATCCATGCGTGAAAGGGTTCGGAATAGACGTGGAGTGGTACGAATACAGAAAGAAGTACAACGAAGAAGAGGGTGACAGTTCAAAACTTTCAAACACAATTGCAGAAAAAGTCCTCGATGCAGTACAAGCTATCAACCCCGACTACACGCTGTTCGTCAAGCATTGGGACTACAACTGGCTGCCGTCCAGGATCGACGGCATCATCTATGTCGATGACTGGCAGATGTTCAAATCCAAACAGGATGCGGTGAACGTGTTCTCCGGCTGGGCCAACAGGTTCGCGCCGAACCCCGTGATGTTCCAGATAGGCTATGATGCCGACGAATGGATCTGGAGCAAGTTCGACAATCCGGCGCAGGAGTTCGGACAGATGATCGTGGACGGCTGCTACACCGGAAACGATGTGGGCATAATCTGGGTCGATTTCACACTGAAAGACGTGATGGACAAGATAAAGAATGAGGAGACAGTATGATAAAGGTATCGAGTTTCCATTCGGATCTCCACCGCCAGGATGTGCTGGCGCAGAGGCATGCATCGTTCCTAGCATCGATAGAATCCTTTCTGGGGCAGGAGATTGAGGTCGCCCCGATCGACGACTACGATGCCGACCTCAAGCTGGTCTTCATCTCGTCCGGCGGAAGCGAAGGCAAGTTCCTGGAGCACTTCGCAGAGATGAAGGCGCCGTACTACCTGCTGGCAAGCGGGACGGACAACAGCCTTGCCGCTTCGATAGAGATCCTTACTTACCTCAACTGCGAGGGCTATGAGGGGGAGATCCTGCACGGAAGCCCCGATTACATCGCCCGGCGTATCAAGGACCTGATTTCAGGAAAAAAAGCGGAAAACTGCACCCCCGAACCGGCGGTCAGGCACATCGCAGCCGATGTGGTGCTGGGCGGAAGATACGGTGTTGTAGGAAAGCCGTCGGACTGGCTGATAGCATCCGTTCCGGAGAGCGAGGCGGCAATCAAGAGATTCGGAACAGAGCTTGTGGATATCCCGATGGATGTCCTGGTTTCCGAATATGAGAAGGAAAAATCAGTCGATGACATAAGAGAAGGCCTTGATTTCGGCTCAGCCGAACGCTTGGTCAGGGCTGTTCTCAGGCTCAGGGAGAAGTACAAGCTGGACGGTCTGACCATCAGATGCTTCGACCTTCTGACACTGATCCACACGACGGGGTGCTTGTCTCTTGCTCAGCTTAACGGCGACGGATTCATCGGCACATGCGAGGGCGATGTGATGAGCATGATCACCATGGCGCTTGTGCGGAAGGTAACAGGCCAGTCGTCGTTCCAGGCTAATCCATCCAGAATCGATGTCGGTTCGAACACCATGGTCCTTGCCCACTGCACCATGCCCTACGACATGGCCACATCCTACGGCCATGACACACATTTCGAATCGGGCATCGGTGTTGCTGTGAAAGGTGAGCTGGAGGAAGGTCCCGTCACGGTGCTCAGGCTGGCGAAGGACCTCAGCACATACTGGGTGGCCGAAGGAGAGATCATCGGAAATCTCAATGAGAGCTCGCTCTGCAGGACGCAGATAGAAGTCCGTCTGGACGACGGGTACCGCGTCTCGGACCTGCTGCGCAATCCATGCGGCAACCACCAGATCGTGTGCTACGGCCGCCACAGGGATGAGATAGTCAAGCTCCTGGGTTGAGCCCCGGAAAGCCGCGAAAAGGAAAGCAATTCAGAAAACCCAGTCGGGGCCGCCCATGAGGCGGACGTCAAGGTCCGAGGCATCGATCCGGTCCTGAGGTTGCTGGCCGCCCGCGAACGTAGAATATCCGCATTTTTGCCGTCAACAATTTCATTTTGCAGGATCTGAACCCTGGATCCTGTGACGATGAACGGTTGACAATATCACTGTATAGTGATATCCTTGTATCGTGATATTTGCTATCGGAGTTGATTATGGAAAGGTCAGTTTTTCATCTAATCAGGAGTCTTGGGACGACCGGAGACCTTCATCTGATAGCCCAGTTCGATGACGGTACCATCAAGTCATACGATGTTGGGAGACTCTCGCGGAGAAACAAGGCATTCAAGATATTCGAATCCAAGTCCGAACTCTTCCTGAAGGCAAGGATCGATGCCGGAGGCTATGGCGTAGTATGGAATGAGGAAATCGATCTTTCGTCCGAAGAGATCTGGGCGAACGGGGATACTGTCGACAACTCATTCAACGATCTTCTGGCTTTCAGCGATGCCTCCAGGATATGGGGCCTCAACGAAAGCACATTGAGGAAGGCCTTGGTCTATGGGAAGCTGAAGGCTGGAACCGATTGCTGCAAATACGGAAAGCAGTGGGTCGTTACAAAAGAAGCGATGGTCAGGGAATATGGTCGTCCTGCGGAACGGGAATCGGAAGGCCTTGATTTCAGCTGGGAAGACCGTTATGTTGCAGAAAACGTGCCCAGGTATTCATCCGACGCGGAAGAGAGGGGGAAGGAGAAGAAAACATGAGCCAACTGTATATCGGAACAGGAAAAGTCGGACCAAGGCTTTACCTTTGTGTCGTCATGCACTTTGAATCCAGGATGATACTCGGCTATGAATTCGGTTCCTCCAATTCGGATAAGCTCAAGCAGAGTCTTTGCCGGAATCTTGGGATCCAATCAATTCCGCCTGTCTCACGGTATGTATCATCATTCTTCAGTTCGCTTGCAGCCGAGCAGATGTTGAGATACAGGTTCCATGACAATGATGAACGCAAGATGGCGGTGGTTGACTACATCGAATACCATAACAACGACCGGCTTCACAGTGCTATCAAATACAGGACCCCACGTGAGGTCTTCATGGAGATGGAGGAACAAGGTAAATTGTCCCTTCTTTGAGGCTCTCTTTTCCCACACACATGCGTGACATATGCTACAATACCGTGACAGGGAGGAGAGGACAATGGCAGTCGGAGATTTGATCAAATGGTTCGCGATGTGCCTTGGGGCATACCTGGTGCTTTTCGCCGTGCAGATCCCGCTGCGCAGGAAGACAAGACTTGCCCTGCGCATAACGCTCTGTGTGGTCAAGGCGGCCATGATGGTCGGAACCGCGTACGTCATCATGGTGGTGCCCTGCTGGTTCTCTTCCCGCGGAGTCTATCCGACCACGGCCGTCTACGCGGCTCTTATGGCGGATGTGGCATCCGACATCATCATGATCCCCGTCTCGGCAATAAGGAACAGGGGAGGCGAGGACAAGCCTTACCTGCTTTTCAACTTCCTGGTCAGCCTTCTCGTAACCATCGCCGTTGTGCTCTACGGCACGTTGAACATGCAGACCATCAGGGCCGACAGGGAGACATACACATCGGACAAACTCAGCAATGCGCACAGGTTCGTCTTTGTCTCCGACATCCACATGGGCGCCGCCCAAAGCAGGAGCACCATAGCGGAGGCTTTGGAGCGCATCAAGGCAGAGAATCCGGATTTCATAGTCCTGGCTGGCGACATCACCGACGAATTCACGCAGAAGGACGAGATGCAGGACATCATGTCCATGTTCGGAAGCCTCGGGATCCCGGTCTACTACGTCTACGGGAACCATGACCGCCAGGCCGGATCGGCCAGGGCGGGCGGACCGACCTACTCTCCCGAGGAACTGGAGAAAGCCATCAGTGATGCAGGCCTGATCATCCTGGACGACAGCATGGCTATGATCTCGAGCGACCTCGTGCTCCTGGGAAGGGAGGCCTATAACCACGACTCGCGCAAGGATCCCGAGGACCTTCCGCAGACTAAGGACGGTCCGTTCATCCTCTGCATAGACCACTCTCCGTTCGAGAAGAAGGACATCGTCGCCACCGGAGCGGACCTGCAGGTTTCCGGCCACAGCCACGCCGGCCAGTTCTTCCCGCTGCAGTTCGTCTACAACGTCGCAGGCTACGATGCATACGGATGGTACAAGGTGGGGGAGACCGATGTGTTCGTATCGTCGGGCTTCAGCGGATGGGGCGTCCCGTTCAGGACGGAGGGCCACAGCGAGTACGTCGTGATGGACCTGCTTCCGGCCAGATGAAGCGGACCGGCCGCAATGTGTTTTTTCGAAAAAAGCATTCTATCTTCCCGACATAATCTGTTATAATCATCATGATATAGTAGATACGGATCAGACCGGAGGAGCACGACATGCTGAACATACAGAAGAACATCAATGGCGACAAGGCCGAATTCATACTCGAGGGACGTCTGGACACAGTCACGGCCCCGGAGCTCGAGGGCGTACTCAAGGAATCACTGGAAGGAATCAGGGACCTGAGTTTCGACTTCAAGGATCTGGAGTACATCTCGTCCGCAGGACTGCGCATCCTGCTTTCGGCACAGAAGACCATGAGCTCCCAGGGCAAGATGGTCGTGAAGAACGTCAACGAGACCATCATGGAGATCTTCGAGGTCACGGGCTTCTGCGAGGTCCTGACAATCAAGTGATCCGGAGAATCCTGTGAGGAAGTTCATCAACAGGCTCCGCTCGAGCCTCACGTTCAACGTCATCGGCGGTGTCGTCGCGATCATCGTCATCATCGGCATCGTCATAAGCATCGTGAGCGTGTTCAGCTTCATGCGCGTTTTCAAGGAAGAGTACTCCGACACGACATACCATATGGCCGAGACGGCCAAGTCGTTCGTCAACGGCGACCATCTGGACGAGTACCTCCGCGGCGAGGAGATGGACGAGTACACCATCACGCTGAGGAGGCTGAACTCTTACAGCGCCAGCATGAACATCTCGCTCGTCTATGTGATAGCGGTCGACCAGAGCGACTACGGCAGTTTCGTTTCCATCTTCAACTCCGTCAACAACAGGGTGGACAACACCAACTACACCCCCTGGGAGCTGGGATATCAGCGCGCCACAACCAACGACGAGTACGCGAAGAAGTACAAGCTCCTGTATGAGAAGCGTTCGCTGGTCGAGACCGTCTTCCGCCTGAACACCGGTAGCAGCGTCCACCCGCACATCACCACGCTGGTCCCCATCAAGAACTCGGCCGGCGTCGTCGTGGCACTCATGTGCCTGCAGCGCCCCATCAGCGAAATCTACACGGCAAGAAGCCTCTTTTTGGTCCATTTCGCATGGATATCGATCGTTGCCGCGGCCTTCGCCTCAATCGTCGTCATGATCAACATGAGGCGCCGCTTCATCAAGCCGATAATGAAGGTCTCCGAGGAAGCCGCGAGGTTCGCCCGCGAGAACACCAAGGGCGTCGACCTGGCCTCCATCAGCAGGCTCACCGACATCTCCAACCTCGGCAAGTCCATCGACACCATGGAGACCGACATGGTGCAGCACATCCGTGACCTCACCCAGGTCACGCAGGAGAAGCAGCGCATCAGCACCGAGCTGGCCCTGGCCAACAGGATCCAGTACTCCATGATGCCACACGTCTTCCCGGCGTTCACAGACAAGAACGAGTTCGACATCTTCGCCACCATGGATCCGGCCAAGGAGGTCGGAGGCGATTTCTACGATTTCTTCCTCATAGACAACGACCATCTTGGAATCGTCATGGCCGATGTCTCGGGCAAGGGCGTTCCCGCTGCGCTGTTCATGATGGCATCCAAGATCATCCTTCAGAGTTGCGCCATGCTCGGCGGAAGCCCTGCCGAGATCCTGAACAAGACCAACCAGGCCATCTGCTCGCAGAATCCGGAGGAGATGTTCGTCACCGTCTGGCTGGGAATCCTGGACATCAACACCGGAATGCTCAGGGCCGCCAACGCAGGCCACGAGTATCCCGTGATCCGCAAACCCGACGGACAGTTCGAGGTCCTGAAGGACAAGCACGGATTCGTCCTGGGCGGCATGCCCTATTCGAAATACCACGAGTACGATGTCCAGCTGGAACCGGGCTCGAAGCTCTTCATCTACACCGACGGCCTGACCGAGGCCACGGACGCGGATGGCAGGCTGTTCGGCATGGACCGTATGGTCGATGTCCTCAACACTTGTCCGGCCGCCTCTTCCGAGACGATCATCAGGACCATGCGCCACGCCGTTGACGATTTCGTCCAGGAAGCCGAGCAGTTCGACGACCTGACGATGCTCTGCATGGAATACAAGGGAAGGGGAGACAGGTAACATGGCAGACAACATCTCTGTGAACATCGCACCGGTCCTGGACTTCCACATGCATTCCACTGTCTCCGACGGAACGGATACCCCCGCGGGGATCCTCGACCGTGTGCGCGAACTCGGGCTGGAATGCTTCGCCCTGACCGACCATGACGATGTCAAGGGCTCGCGCATGATCCGGACCCTTCTGAGGGAAGGGGACCCCGTGTTCATCACCGGATGCGAGTTCTCCTGCCGCGACGACGAAGGCAAGTACCATATCCTGGGCTACGGCTTCGACCCCGATTCCGATTCCATCATGAAGATTATGGACACATGCCACAGGCTGCGCTTCGAGAAGATCCGCGGCAGGATGGAGAAACTCCAGCAGGAGTTCGGCTTCCACTTCCCGCAGGAGGAGATCGATGCCCTCTACGCCCTGGACAACCCGGGAAAGCCCCATATCGGCAACCTCATGGTCAAGCTCGGCTACGCCACATCCATCAATGACGCCATAGAAAGGTTCATAGGCAAGGTACATTACCGCAGCCGCTACATCCGCCCGGAGGAGGCCATCGAAAGCATCCTTGCAGGCGGCGGCATCCCCGTGCTGGCCCATCCCTCATACGGAAGCGGCGACGAGCTCATCCTGGGCGATGACATGGAGCACAGGATGCAAAAGCTCATCTCGTTCGGCCTGCAGGGCATCGAGGCCTACTACTCGGGCTTCACCGCAAGACTGCGCCAGGCCAACCTGGACCTTGCCGCGAAGTACTCGCTCTACGTCACGGCCGGCAGCGACTACCACGGCACGAACAAGATGGTCGTCCTCGGCGACACCGGCCTCCCCGAGCGCTCCGAATGGAGTGAGGGCCTCCTCCGCTTCCTTAACGACGTGCGCCACTGAACCCCATCACAGCAGAAAACAGCCCGATGCCCCACATCAAGGCCATCGGGCTTTTGTTTTCAGATGCGGATCACCACATCAGTGCCGTCATCTGCGCTGTGGACCTCCACCAGGTTCCATGAGCCGTTCTCCCTTTTATACTGTTTCAGTGCCTCAACGACATGCGGGGCGATATCCGCCCAGAAGCGCTGCTCCTGAGGCAGGTGCTTCCAGATGAAGCGGCACTTTGCAAGTCCCAGTGGAACGGGCAGGAGAAGCCTGAAGTTTCCTTTGCCGTTCTCCCTGGGTGCCCTTATCCTGATCTTCATTCCACTACGATCCTCACGTGGTCTCCGTCAGCGGAATCGACGGTCACGATCTCGCCCAGAAGGCCCTGCTCGACCAGGCCGTAGACCTGCTTCCAGTCGATGGAGCCGATGGCCTGGGCCATCTTGCTGTCGCCGTTGACGCTGAACGCGGGGGACGCTCCGGCATCGAGCGCGATCTTCACTATCTGAAGCGGAAGGTTCACGCGCACCTTGTCTCCGTCCGTGCTGTCCACCAGTATCCTGAGCATGAGCTTGGAGAAGTCCTTCTTCACCGTCTCCGGCTCGAACTTCGCCGGAACTGGCATCTCCTTGCCCAGAAGCTCGTCCGTCGTCACACCGAGCATGTCGCCCAGCGTGAGCAGTATCCCCACGTCCGGCATGTTGATGTCGTTCTCCCACTTCGAAACCGCCTGCGAACTCACATTCACCTTGTTCGCCACATCATCCTGCGTGAAGCCCCTGGCTTTCCTGATCCTTGAGAATCTCTGTCCGAATGTCTCTGTCATCTTCGAACCTCCTGACCTGAAAATAGCCCTTCCGCGGCCTTGAAGTGAACGTACCGCCGGTTGTTTTCATGATACCATTGGTTGGGAAACCGCTCAACCTGCGGTTGTCCTCCAAGTTTTTAAAGTCTTTATGCCATTATCGCCGGATGTGTTGTAAACTGTACAGAGCCTGCAATCAGGCATCGGGAGGATAGAGTATGGAAAAGACCTTCAGATATGTCCATCTTGCATTGATGGTATTGGTCGTTCTCTTCAGCATCGTGAGCATGGTCCTTGTGATCAACGGCTCCTACAACAGGGCTGTGGTTCTGGCTTCTGAGGAGAAAACGGTAGTCTGGTTCTACATTTTCCTCAACTTTTTCATCGCACTCGGCGTAGGTTGCGCCATGGTCTATTTCTTCCGCGGTTCCTCAAAGCACGCGGCCACCCACTACAAGGCATTCATGCTCCTGCTCATGGCCGCATGCTTCTGCGAGATCCTCATGGCTGTGCGTGACCTCAGGCTCACAGCCGACATCCATCTCTGGGGCCAGCTGGCCTTCAACATCGTCAAGGCGGTCATCCTGCTGGTTCTGGGCGTCGGCCTCGACCACGGCAAGACCGACACCCACATCCTCTTCTGGATCCTGCTGATCGCGGACATCGCGCTCATAGCCCTGTCTTCCGGCAACGGCATGACCACCATGCGCGTCCTGGGCATCGTCGCCCGCCTCATGACCGACGCCTGCATCTTCTTCACCATCCGCAACAAGTACCTCGACAAGGCCCGCCGCGGCAGGAAGTGACAACTTATGGAGAAGGCAAAAGAAATGACAGATTTTGCATCTCTCAAAGAGACGGAAGAAATAGAGTTCAAACTTTGTGAAGCAGATCACAATGCCCAGTCGGATTCCAGACGTTTTCTGCATGCAGATGTTTTCGGTAGGGCAAGAGAAAGAATCAACGTTTACAAAAAAGGTTTGGAGTACAAACCTGCAAGAAGTGCGACAAGAGTCTGAAACAGTATATAACAATGACCCTCGCCGGAAGGCAGGGAGCGGCGGGAAATGGCCGCTCGGTGCAAGAAGGGTATTCCGTGACCGATTTGTCAAGGGCTGCCCGGCTGACCAACATATACGCAATACGGATCCGGACAACAGCAAACACATCATGGGACGACCAGCCAGCGTACTGTCCCTTGACAAACCTGTCCGCACCGGCATTTCCGGGATTCGGAAACTGACCACAGGAATCCCGATCCGGCTTGAAAATGACTCAACAATACTCCCTGTAATTCTCTGGTGTTCCGGAAGCTGCGATTGTGTGCAGGCTGTTCGCAACCTGTGAAGTGGCCAGCCGGAACTAGGAGGCCCGTGGCCCCACAGCCAAACGGGCGGACGAAGGGGAGGTGCCAGGCTCTGCACAGGGTGTGAATCGGTCTGTACATCATGAGCAGCCCTATTAGCAGTCTCGATTTTTGGACGAAGATTTTGTCTTTCACCTGTAAGAGCGAGTATCCGGTTTTCAGAGTTTTTTCATAAAACTCCAATATTCGGAACACTTTTCCCGTATATAGGGGCAAAGCATGGTAGTCGATGCAAGTCGAGTATATTTGACACCATATGTGACACCATGATATATTCAGGAGGTAAGCACTCATGTCGCAGTTCGACAAATTGCTCAGGCGAATCAAAACACTGGACAACAACATGAGGTTCAATGAATTGAAGAAAGTCCTGGAGAGATACGGGTACGAGATGAAAGGACCGTCTTCAGGAAGCAGCCATATGACTTTCAGGAAGGAAGGACACATGCCGATCACAATCCCTGTCCACGATCCGATAAAAAGAGCATATGTGGAGAAAGTTAAGGAAACTCAAGTTTCGCAGAAGCCTAGGCTGACAGTTTCAAACTGGCGGTCAGGGTCTGCGGAAGCTTGTTGATAAATATCTGTACGATC
>JBGUMQ010000088.1:0-8146 GCA_045116915.1 Sphaerochaetaceae bacterium
TACACGCATGGAAACCTCCAGAATGATATCGTTCTCCGCAGACAGGAATCATCTGCGGAGAACGGGAACGGATGGGATTAGAACAGAGCGGATCCTCCGGTGACGACCCAGCAGGCCAGGATGGCCACGATGAAGGCTCCCGGGTACACGCAGCTGGTCCTTCTGTAGCAGAAGGTGCAGATGAGGCTGAACACCAGGATCTGCGGGAAGAACACTATCAGCAGGCTCATGAACGGGCCGCCGAATGTGGAGCCGAACAGCATGTCGGCACCGGGCCCGATTCCGAGGAAGAACGGGATGTATTCCAGCAGGATGACGAGAAGGATTCCGCCGGCCATGCAGAAGGCGTTCTTCCACCATGCGTTCAGGAAGCCCCTGGCTCCGGGATCAGCGCTGTGCACTGCACGCATCTGCGCGAAGATCTTGCTGTTGTTCAGCAGGAAGAAGAGCGCGAATATCGGGATGTAGACCAGGAACTGACCGAACCTCTGCCATGTGAAGCCCTTGAAGAACGGCCAGATGAAGCGGAAGTCCAGATCGAAGAACAGCTGGCACAGCACGACCTGGAGATACATGAAGACTGCCATGCACACCGCAAGCAACGCTCCCCTTCCCATTGTACCCCAGTCTACCTTCCTTTCGGAATAGCCCAGGCCGAGGAACATGGCATCGGCCTTGATTCCGTCCAGACGTTTCCTGCGTAGTGCCGTGAACGTGGTGACAAGCATGATGATTATCAGGAGGAGATACCACGAGAAGAAACCGTTTCCAATGGTCATGCGGAAGATGTTCTCGGGAAGCGGCAAGAGACCGTGGCCCAGCTGGGTCATGAACGGATAGGTGGCGAATGAGATCAGGATCGTGATGATCGCCGCCTTCCACCATTTGCCCATGCAGCGTTCCCTGCCCGCATCGGGTACGAGCCTCCTGTCCAGGGCGCGGAAGAACGGGATCCCGAGCAGCAGGTCCATCAGCGGGAGCATGGAGAATATCCCACATATCATGGCGATGAACACAAGGACTTCCTTGACCATGAACGTCTGGTCCGAGCTCTTGATATCCGTCTTCAGATCAAGGGCCTGCGTGAACCAGTCGAGCGCGGTGGCCATGGCATGGCTGTCGTGCGTGGTGAGCCTGTGGTTGTTCATTATCAGTTCCACACGCCGCGCGCTGCCGTCGCCGAAGGAACCGAACGTGATGTTCCAGGCGGCCTCATCCGCCCCTACTCCCAGGAACTCAGTCCTGAGCGGGCTCTTTATCAGATCCGGCTCGACAGTGTCCTCGTAGTCGCGGAAGTAGTTGAATTCATCGTACTTCGCGTTCAGAAGCAGCACGTTGTTGAACTTTATGTTGTCCGCATCATACGCATTGCCGCTGAACAGTTCCCCGCACTGCAGCACCGTGGCGCGAGGCATGATGTCGGTCCCGCTGAATGCGGCAGTCACGGACCACGATGCCCAGGTGCCCATGGAGTGGCCGGAGACGGCGAGCCTTGTGGAGTCCACATTGTCCATCGTGGCCAGCACGGCGTATGCCGCTATGCCTCCCATCGAGGAATCCTTGATCTCCGATCCGTCCGTACCCTTGCTGTAATGGTCGTCGAAGAACGTGAGGTTCGAGAAGTTCATCATCAGCTTATAACGCTTCACGCCGCTGTTCACCATCACATAGGTCTTGTCGGCCTCGCTGTCCTCGCCGTAGTTGACCTTGACCTTATGGTTGGTCCAGCCCCGTTCACGCATCGGTATCTCCGTGTAGCCGTGGCCGTACTCGTCCAGGCACATCACTATCACGCCGCGCCTTGCAAGCTCGATCCCGTAGCCCGCGCTCGTCTCATGGTCGTTCTGATAGCCATGCAGGAGCAGCACCGCTGGAGCCTTGTCCGTTTCCGTGGCACCCTTGGGTGTGTAGAGCTTGTACTTGAGTTCTCCCTGGTCGTTGACTGTGATCGTGCCTTCGGACACGATGATGTTGCCCCAGTCACGCTGGATCCGGTCCGCGATCGCCATGCAGACGAACACTGCGGCCACGAGCACACAAAGGACGATGACGTTCTTCACGGTTTTCTTCATTTTTCCCTCCGGAGATTCCTCCGGATATAAGGATAACACCGCGCGAGTGACTTGTCATTCATGAACGGCCCGATGTCATCAGACCAGGAAGCGGCTTGCGAAATCCTCCGGCGGAAGCGGGCGTGAGAAAAGATAGCCCTGCACCATGGCGCAACCGAGGTCCCTGAGGAGCCTCAGCTGGGACTCGCGCTCCACGCCCTCGGCGATCACGGGAACCTTCAGGTTCTCCGCCAGGCCGATGATCAGGGCGACCAGCTGGCGGTCCTTGTCGCTGTTGTCGATGTCGCGGATGAACTGCATGTCCATCTTGAGCTCGTCGATTGGCATCGAGGAGAGCATGTTCAGCGAGCTGTAGCCTGTGCCGAAGTCATCCATCTCGACCTCGAAACCCCTGCGGCGGAGGCTTCCCACAACCCGGATGACCTGGTCGGAGTTCTCCGTGTAGGCGGATTCGGTGACCTCGAGCCTGAATGCGCTGTGGTCGAGCCCGTTGCTGTCGAGGATGCCCTCGAGGGTCTCCTCGAGGTCCGGATCGAAGACATCGATGCGCGAGAGGTTGACCGATACGGTGACGACCTTGCCGTATTCCCTCTTCCACTTCGCCACCTGGGATGCGGCCTTCTCCCACACGAACTTGTCCACGAGGCCGATCTGGCCGTTCTTCTCGAAGAGCGGTATGAAGTCCCCGGGAGGGATCAGGCCGAACTCGGGATGCTCCCAGCGCACCAGGGCCTCGGCTCCGGCCAGAGCGGGAGGATCGGTCCTGATATCGAACTTGGGCTGGTAGTAGACGGTGAACTCGTTGTGCTCTATGGCATGGCGCAGGTCGTTGACGAGGCGCTGCTCGTAGCTTTCGCGCGCGCTGACGGTGGCGTCGTACACGATGAGGCGTGTGCTGTAGTGGCCGCGGGCCATGGTGCACGCTGTGCGGGCGCGGTCGAACATCTGCTCGGGTTCCATCTTTGCCTGCCATGGCATCACGCCCATGCGCAGACGGATGTTCATGTTCGGGGCAAGGGCCTCCAGCATGCCCTGTATGCGGTCGTACACATCCTGGTAGTCCTCCCTGTGGCGGCAGTAGATGTCGAACCTGTCGGCCTCGAACCTTCCCGCTATGCCGTTGAGCTCCGACACGATGGCGCTGATCTCGTTTCCGAGCCCGCGCAGGATCTGGTTGCCCAGCTCGCGGCCATGGATGGCGTTTATGGAATGGAACTGCTCGATGTTGAGCACTATGGCGTCCATCGGCACATCCGGATGCCCGTGGTGCATGCGTTCGGCGTACTGGAAGAAGAACTTGCGGTTCAGAAGCCCGGTGAGGTCGTCCGTCTCGGTGGCCGAAATCAGCGTGCGGGCCTTGCGGACGGCACGCATGTTCTGGACCATGAGAAGGAAGATCACCACTACGATCACAAGCGCCACGGCCAGCACCGCGAACAGGTGGTCCGAAAGGAAATCCGCGAACGTGCCCCTGGCCTCCTCCGTGATGTAGTGGGAGAAAGAGGCGTTGACCGATGCGTCGGGCACCGTGCTCACCACCTTGGCGATAATGGAGTAGAGCTCCGTCTGCCCCTTCTCCACGGCGAAGCAGTAGTCGAGTTCCAAGCCGAGGGAGAATGTGGTCAGATGCAGCTTCGCGCAGAGCCTGGCGACGTTGTTGTAGCGGTAGTTGCTTATTACCACACAGTCGGCATCTCCGCGGGCAACGGCCCTCAGGCATGCCTCGGAATCATCGTAGTAGACCTTTTCCCATGACGGATAGTTCCTGTCCAGGAAGGCTTCGTAGTTGGTGTTGCCGCTGTTGACGGCCACGACGGTGTTGCCGTTCCTGTTGAAGATATTGGGGTCCGATGAGCGCACCACGGCGTACATCTCGGAGTCCACCAGGGAGGGAGACATCACGACACCGAGCCGCTCGGACTCGTAGCCGCTGAGGTTGGACGGGAACACGCAGTCTATCTCGCCTCCGGCCAGGGCTTCCATGGCGGCCTTGGCCGTGGGATAGCAGACGCTTTGGAACGTGATGTGGACATTGGGGATGCAGTCAGCGGCCAGCTCAAGATAATCCCTGAGCACTCCGGTGAGCCCGCCGGTGGTACTGTCCTTGGCGCAGAACGCGAGGTAGTTGTCCTGATAGCCCACGCGGATCGGTCCGTGAGCCTGCAGCCAATCGGCCTCCTTGGACGACAGGACAGCGTTTGCGCCTGTCGTGCGGAGGTACTTCTCGTACATCTCCATGTTGTAGAAACGGTTCTCGTCCTGGATCCTGCTGATGGCCGATTCCAGTTCTTCCAGGAGGTCCGGCCGCGTCTTGCTCACGGCGAAGTAGTAGTCGGACGACCCTATCTTGTACAGCGGAACGGCGACCGACGTATCCATGAACGAATCGATCGTGACGTAGGCATCGAGCTCGCCATCCGTCATCATGCGGAGGGATTCCTCCTCGGAGCATGATACAAGCACCACCTCCGGATGCACATCATGCAGGGTGCACCATTCGTCCAGGAATTTCGCCTGGATGCTGTCCATGTTCACACCCACCTTCTTGCCGTCGACGGAGCTCTTGTCATCCAGGGAGATGCGGGTGTTGCCCGGGGCCACGAACAGGTAGTATTCCTCCGAGCCCATCGGCAGAGAGGAGAAATACATGTATTGCTCGCGCTCGGGCGTGTACGAGACATCGCTCATCAGGTCGATCTCGCCGCTCTCCAGCATGTGGAGCAGATCCGGCCAGCTGCCGCTGACGTATTCGTATGTCCAGCCGTTGTAAGCGGAAAGCTTGAGCTGGTACTCGTAGGCATATCCCGAGCGGAAGCCGTTCTCATCGATGGTGTTGTAGGTCGAGTCATACCAGCCCACCCGCACGGGAGCCTTGTCCTGCGGCGCCGCGTATGCTGTCCGGGGGAAGACCACGCAGAACAAAACCAGCGCGCAGATGACCGCAACCTTCATACGGATATGTGCTGTGTCCCAGACGTGATCCATGGCGACCCCCCTGTTTAGTAAAAAATGCATACCCAAGCAGTTAATCATATCATGATTATCGAGGGAGGAAAGAAAAAAAATCCGTCACCCGCAGTGCGGGGTCAGGTTATTTCTCGAACACCTTGAGCAGCTTCATCTTGCGTTCGCCGGCCTTGCCGCTGTACGGATGCTCGCGCAGGGGCAGGTTCCAATGCGTCTTGCCGATGAGGACCGTAGTCGGATGGGTGAATTCCCTGAAGCCCCATTCGCCGTGGTAGGCTCCCATGCCAGAGTGGCCGGTGCCGTTGAAAGGCACGCCCTTGACCATCATGTGGATGCAGACCTCGTTGATGCAGCCGCCTCCGTACTGCTGCGTGGTCATCACGCTTTTCGCCCACTTCATGTCCGATGTGAAGACATACATGGCCAACGGATGCTCCCTGTCTGCGATAGTGTTCATTATATTGCCGACTTCGGAATCCTTGAACGGGACGACCGGGAGCAGCGGGCAGAAGAGCTCGTGCTGTACGATCTCCTCGTCCTTGTCCACCGGATAGATGATCGTGGGAGCGAATTTGCGCGCCTCCCTGTCGCCCGTACCGCCGAAGACGACCCTGTCGCCGTACTCGGAGCAGAGACGCTCGCATTTGTCGTAGACGGAATCGGTTATCAGCTTGGTGTACTCGGGGTTCTGCTCGGGCTTCTCCCCCACCTGGCGTACGAACTCGGCCTCAAGTGCCTTGAGGAAGGGCTCGGCGACTTCCTCGGCAACCGCGATCTGGTTGATGTTGATGCAGATCTGGCCCGAGTTGCAGGATTTGAAGAACGCGATCTTGCGTGCAGCGTCCTTCAGGTTCGCATCCTTCCTGACAACGGCCCAGTTTCCGGTCTCGCCGCCCAGTTCCAGAGCCACGGGGGTCAGATTGTGCGACGCCTGCTCCATCACATGCCTGGCCACATTAGGTGAACCGGTATAGAAGATCTTGTCGAACCGCTCGGCAAGGCACAAATCGGCGATGTCATGGCCGCCGTCGATGACCGTCACGTATTTCTCCGGGAAGGTCTCCTCTATCAGCTTCTTCAGGGCCCGGGTGCTTGCCGCGGACTTGGAGCTGGTCTTGATCACGGCGGTGTTGCCGCCGGACAGGCTAGCTGCCAGCACGCCCAGCGTGAGCAGGATGGGGAAATTGAACGGGCTGATGATCAGCGACACCCCGTAGGGCATCTTGTAGACGGTCGTGCGGCTGCTGGGAAAACACATCATGCCGCTGTAGTGGTGCTCCGGCCTCGCCCACTTCCGCAGGCCCTTGAGGATCTCGTTGATCTCGACGATCACAGGACCCACATCGCAGAGGTAGGCCTCGACCGGGCTCTTGCCAAGGTCCTCGTACAAGGCTTCCTGCAGCAGGGTCTGGTTGGCGACAACAGCACTTCTCAGCCTGACGAGCTGCTGTTTCCTCCATTTGACATCCAACGTCTCTCCGGTCCTGAAGTACTTCCTCTGCTCCAGCACGATGTCGTGAATCCTTTCCTTGGTATAGCTCATTTCAGAACCCCCTTCTTATCTGGTCAAGCAGCATCCTGATCTCATGGTCCGTGAATGTCCTCGACGGAGAATAGTTGATCGCATCCGCGTCTATCATCTTCACAAGCTGGTCGTAGTCCTTCACCTGCAGCAGGGAGCAGCCCTTCTCCAGACCGCATCTGTCCAGGAACGCATCCAGCTCCATGAGCATCCTGTCGGCGGCGACCTCGTCAAGGCGCTCCTCCTCCGGCATGCTTCCGGCTTCCGGATGGCAATGGTCGTACAGCTCCGCAAGCCGGTCGTACCTCTGGTTCTCCTGCGCCTTGACCACAGGCATCAGGCACCAGGCGATCGCCTTGCCGTGCGGGATGTGGTACAGCGCCCCCAAAGAATGCGCGAACGCATGCACATAGCCTGCGAGCTGAGTGTTGATGGCGTTCCCTCCGTAGTGGGCGGCAAGCAGCGTCGCCTGCCTGGCCACGACGTTCTTCGGATCCTCCATGAGTACCGGGAGGTTCTCCAGGATCAGACGCACGCACTCCTTGCTCTTGAACACATCCTCTTCGGATGAACCTACATCGGCCAGAAGCCCTTCCAGTCCGTGGCTCAACACATCGACGGCACACCAGACGGTCACGCCCTGCGGAGCGTTGACTATCAGCTCGCTGTCCAATATCACATGGCTTATGGTCAGCCCAACCACGACAGTGGACTTCTTCACGCCGCGGCTGTTCTTGACCACGGCTCCGACCGTGCACTCGGCCCCCGTTCCGGCGGTGCTGGGGATGTTGATCATCGGAAGCGTGCCGTCGGTCGCGATGGCGAACTTGAGCAAAAACTGCTTCAGCGGAAGATGCGGATGCTTCGCGCTCGCCGCGATGATCTTGGCACTGTCCAGGACCGAGCCACCGCCGATTGCCACGACACACTCGGCACCGCAGCCGATGGCAACCTTGCGTCCGGCACTGACGATGCCCACCGTGGGCTCGGAGTTGATGTCGTGGAACACGGTGCAGCCGATACCCGCCTTCTCCAGCGACTGCACGGACTTCTCATGCAGACCCAGGCCGAAAAGCGTCTCGTCCGTCACAAGAAGGACGGACTTGTAGCCGGCCTTCGCGCAGATCTCCCCAACATGCTCCCTTGTCCCGAATCCCTGCACGACTTCCGGCTTGGGGATGGGAACCGCCTTTATCACCGTCCCCGGAATCTTCCTTATCGTCTTCCTCTCGACATAGAACGTCATGGCAAATCTCCTATATGTGGCCCCAATACATGGCCCTGTCCGTGGCCCTATCTGTGGTTTCTGAAGTCCAGTTCCGCCTCTTTCCCGTCAGGGCCAATGACGGTGACGTGCTTCACATTCGTCACAAGGCGGGACAGCTCCACACGCTCGTAGCCGTCCGACAGGAACATCGATGAGACCGTCTCCCATATGAACAGCGTACCGGCGATGTTCACCACATCGTATGCGATCTTGGGATAGCCCTTGTCGGAAAGGAAGTAGCTCGCAACGAGGATCCCCACACCGATGGCGGCCGTCAGGATATGAAGCCAGGTCTTGCGGAACCGCCTCAGACCGATC
>JBGUMQ010000089.1:0-7533 GCA_045116915.1 Sphaerochaetaceae bacterium
GGCGTCAGCCCGCCTGGCTGTGGGGCCGCGGGCATCCTGGCTGCGGCTGGCCTCTTCACAGGTTGCGAACAGCCTGCGCACAATCGGCGTTTGCAGGTATTCTGTTGGACGAAAGATCTTACAAATTGGACGATTCCTTTCAAAGGGCAAAAAGAAAGGGCTCCCGAAGGAGCCCTGGATGAGCGGGTTGCGATCAATATGCAACGTTGAGCCACTCGATGCCGTCGATCTGTCCGACGAAGTAAGGAGCGCTCTGTGTCTCCGACTCGTGGAAGTATCCGCCGTATGTGGCATTGCCCTGGACGGCAGCGAAGCTGTCGTACATGTTCTCGTTGGTTCCCTGGGCACCACCGATGGTGAAGGTGGAGAGATCGAAAACCTTGAGTGTGCCGGCGTGGAATGCGGCGATTGCCTTGTCCATTGCCTCCTGGGTTCCGGGAGCTGCGATGGCTGTGTTGAGAGCCGTGACAGCGACGTCGCCTTCAGCATATGTTCCTGTCCAGTCGGATGCGTTCTCCTTGCCGTCGATGTGGTTCTTGATGAATGTGTAGAAGTACCTTGTCCAGTCGATCCTGGAGGAGAGCAGGGAAGCGTTCGGAGCGACCTTTGTCATGTCCGTGTTGTAACCGACATGGTAGATGCCTGCCTTCTGTGCTGCGAGAGCGGGGGAGGTTGTATCGGAGTGCTGGGAGATGAGCTTGCAGCCTGCATCGATGAGAGCGTTGGCGGCAGCTTCCTCAAGAGTGGCATCGCCCCATGTTCCGACGAAGTAGACCTTCATCGTGACGCTCGGGCAGACGCTCCTGGCGCCGAGATAGAATCCTGACATACCGGAGATGACCTCTGCGAAGGAGAAAGCTCCGACATAGCCCATGACTGCCTCTTCCGGCTTGATCTTGCCTTCGTTGATCTCCTGCTGGAGCTTCATGCCGGCTGCGATACCTGCGACATAGCGGGCCTCGTAGATGGCTGCGAATGCATTGTATGTGTTGGGGTTGTTGTCGACCTGGGATCCGCAGTTCGTCATTCCGACGAATTTGACATCCGGATACTCCTTGGCGGCCTCGAGCATGTACGGCTCGAATCCATAGCTGTTGTTGAAGATGATCTCGCATCCTTCCTCTGCAAGCTCGATGTTGTTGTCCTTGCAGATGGCGGACTCGGTCGTGTTCTTCTTTGTCATCAGCT
Source organism: Sphaerochaetaceae bacterium (assembly GCA_045116915.1). Taxonomy (GTDB): domain Bacteria; phylum Spirochaetota; class Spirochaetia; order Sphaerochaetales; family Sphaerochaetaceae; genus UBA9732. The sequence goes on from JBGUMQ010000089.1 coordinate 1,189, forward strand.
CGACGTTGTAGCCCTCAGCCTTGAGCTTCTCGATGGCAGCGTTCATGCCGTTCGTGAAGTTCCAGGTGTAGCCCTGGTCCGACTCGTCGTTGATCACGACGAAACCGATCTTTGTTGCCTTGCTTGCCGAAGCCGTCTCGGAACCGGACTGTGCGAACACGGCGGTGACGAGGAGAAGAGCAACCAAAAGAACTGCTGTTAGTTTTTTCATAAACACTCCTTCGTGGGCTACGCCCATGATATTAAATTAACGGTCTTACAACCGATTCAATTCTAGCACAAAGAACGCCGATGAAAAATATTTTCAGCGATCTTCTCTGAAATAATTGACGCCAAGCGATGCGGGCGGCTGCTTGTCCTTGATGTTCCTCATGCTCGTGATGACCAGCACGACGATGGTGACCACGTAGGGGAATATCTTGTAAAGCTCTATCGGGAATGCCTTTATGATGATCCTGAGGTACATGATCATCAGGGCTCCGAACAGGACCGAGCTCCATGTGGACTTCAGCGGCCTCCATGTGCAGAAGATGACGAGCGCGACCGCAAGCCATCCGGTTCCGGCAAGGGAAGCCTCGATCCAGACACATCCGGCGGTGGTCATGGTGTAGACCATTCCTCCGATGGCCGAGATTCCGCCTCCGATGATCGTCGCCAGGTACTTGTACTTGGTGATGTCGATACCGGCGGCATCGGCTGTGACGGGGGACTCTCCGACGGCCCTGAGATACAGGCCCGTCTTGGTCCTTGTGAGGAACAGGTGCATCAGGATAGCCAGCACGATGGCGAGGTAGAAGAACTCGCTCTGGTCGAACAGGATCTTTCCGATGACGGGGATGTTCTTCAGGAAGTCCGGCATGAAGTGCTTGTCGAAGGCGAACTTGAGCCTGTTTGAGAGGGTGACGTATCCGCCGATCTGGAGCCTTCTGAGCTCACCGGCGAACTTGGCGACGCCTGTTCCGAACGTGGCCATCGCAAGACCGGTGACGTTCTGGTTGGCACGCAGCGTGACGGTGATGAAGGAGAAGATCGCGCCCGCGATGCCTCCGACGATGAAGGCCGCGAGGATGGCCAGGATGATGGCCACCAGCGGGTTGGCGTTGCCTTCGCCGACAGCGGTCTCGTAGATGTTCGGGGCGATCAGTCCGAAGATTCCGCCCATGTACATGATACCCTCGACTCCGAGGTTCAGGTTTCCGGATTTCTCGGTGAGGATCTCGCCGAGGGTTCCGAACATCAGTGCGGTGCCGTAGGCTCCGGCGGCCGCGAATAGAAGTACTACCGAGTTGAGGAAATCCATCATGCTTTCACCTCCTTGTCGGCCTTGCCTCTGAAGACGATCTTGTAGTTGATGAAGAACTCGCATCCGAGCATGCAGAACAGCAGGATTCCGCTGACGATGTCGGCAACCGAGGCCGGGACTCCCAGCTTGGTCTGCAGTGTCGCCGAGCCCTTGCCGATGATGGCCAGGATGGAGGCGATTACTATCATCGCGAAGCAGTTGAGCTGGCTCAGCCATGCGACGGTGATGGCGGTGAATCCCACGCCGCCCGCGACATCGGCATTGAGTGTTCCGTTGGCGCCGGAGACCAGCATCCAGCCGACACATCCGCAGATGGCTCCGGAGAGGAGCATGGTCCTCATCATGATCCAGCCGACGTTCATTCCGGCGTAGCGCGCGGTGTTGAGCGAGTCGCCGATGACCGCGACCTCATAGCCGTGCTTGGTGTAATTCATGTAGATATGGACGATTATGACAATCACAAGAACGATGATCCATCCGCAGTAGATGCCGAACACGTTGGGCAGTCTGGCGTTGTCGCCGAACATCGGGATGATCTGTGTTCCGGGTCTTCCCTCCCAGGGACCGCCCTGGAGCCATCGGACTATTCCTATGGCTATGTAGTTCATCATCAGCGTGAACAGCGTCTCGTTGGTGTTGTACTTGGCCTTGAAGAAGCCGGGGATGAACGCCCATATGGCTCCTCCGATGATTCCGGCGAACATCATCAGCATGAGGAGAGGGAAGGCGGGGAGCTTGCCCTGGAACCATATGGCTATGGCCGAGGAGAAGATGGCTCCCATTGTTATCTGGCCTTCGGCTCCGATGTTCCAGAACTTCATCTTGAAACAGGGGGCTATGGCGAGGGCGACGCCCAGAAGCGGGATGGCCCTCTTGACGGTCTGCCTGATGTATCCGGGTTTGGAGAGGGCTCCGCTTATGATTATGCCGTAGCTCTCGAACGGGTTCTGTCCGGCCATGAGGATGGGGATCGTTCCGAGAAGGAATGCGAACAATATGGATCCGATCCTGATTGCCCAGACCTTTCTGGGACTCAGCATGTCGCCCTTGACGCGTTTTGCAAGCCTGATCAGCGGTGTCTTTGCCTCGCTCACTGTGCACCTCCTTCCTTTCCTCCGACCGAGGTCATCAGCAGTCCGATCTGCTCCTTGGTGGTCGTCCTTGCGTCAACGATTCCGCTGACCTGTCCGCCGCAGAGGACCAGTATCCTGTCGCAGAGCTCCAGGAGGACGTCGAGTTCCTCACCGACGTACATGACGGCGGCTCCGTTCATCTTCTGCTCGGTGAGCAGGTTGTAGATGGCATAGGATGTGTTGATGTCCAGACCTCTGACCGCATAGGCTGTCAGCAGCACCGGCGGATTGCTGGCTATCTCCCTTCCTACAAGGACTTTCTGTATGTTTCCTCCGGACATGCGGCGCACGGGGAACTCTGTGGACGGGGTCACGACCTCAAGGTCCTTCCAGACCTTGTCGGCCAGCGACTGCGGTGCCTTCTTGTTGAAGAATATGCTCTTTCCGTTGCGCCACGAACGCAGCATCATGTTGTTCGTCATTCCCATGGAACCGACGAGTCCCATTCCGAGCCTGTCCTCGGGGACGAATCCCATTCCGACTCCGGCCTGCCTGATCTGCATGGGCGTCTTGCCGACGAGCTCGTTCCTGCTTCCGTCGTCGTTGATGAATGCGATCGAGCCTTCCTTGACGGGGTAGAGGCCCGTGATGGCCTCCAAGAGCTCCTTCTGTCCGGATCCGGCGATTCCGGCGACACCGAGGATCTCTCCGGTCCTGGCTGTGAAGGTGACATCGGTCAGCCTGTTGATGCCGTCGTTGTCGACGACCGTGAGGCCCTTGATGGCCAGCCTGTCCTTCGGATTGTCGTAGACGGGTCTGTCGATGTTCAACGTGACGGCGTGTCCGACCATCATGTCGGTGAGCGACTGTGCCGTCGCTTCCTTGGTATTGACCGTTCCGATGTATTTGCCCTTGCGCAGGATGGCGACCTTGTCGGATACGGCAAGGACCTCCGCGAGCTTGTGTGTTATGAGGACTATGGCCTTGTTGTCCTGCTTCATGTTCCTGAGGACGGCGAACAGCTTGTCCGTCTCCTGCGGTGTAAGGACGGCGGTGGGCTCGTCCAGGATCAGGATCTCGGCTCCTCTGTAGAGGACCTTGACGATCTCGATCGTCTGCTTCTGCGAGACGGACATGTCGTAGACCTTCTTCTTCGGGTCCACATGGAAGCCGTATCTGTCGCAGATGCCCTTGACCTTGTCGTTGACGGCTCCGACGTCCATCTTCTCGTCCTCGAGACCCAGGATGACATTCTGGGCCGCGGTGAAGACATCGACCAGATGGTAGTGCTGGTGGATCATTCCGATTCCCAGCGCGTATGCATCCCTCGGCGAGCGGATCGCGACCTGCTTGCCGTCCTTGTAGATCTCACCGCTGTCGGGCTGGTAGATTCCGGAGAGCATGTTCATCAGGGTGGTCTTTCCGCTGCCGTTCTCGCCCAGGAGGCAGAGGATCTCGCCCCTGTTGATCGAGAGGTTTACCTCGTCGTTGGCGACAACGTTGCCGAACGTCTTGCGGATGTTCCGCAGTTCAATTGCACAGTTTTCTTTCACTATCGCGTCCTTTTCCCCGCTGGGGAACGGTCCGTCAGGGATGTCCGCACGGCCTGTCCTGCGGGAATGTTGGTGTGAATCGCATTTATTCTAGCATGGTGAAATTAGTGTCCGCAATAAAAAGTTAAGCAAACCGCAACAAACGGCAACAGCGCGCCGGGGGAGGTGTCAGATCCCGAGCTCCCTGACAAGTATGCCGAAGATCTCTTCCCTGGAGAGTGTGCCGTCGACGCGTATGAGGCGGCAGCCGTCGGGGAGGGCGGAGAACAGCTTCTCGTAGTTGTCGTGCACTGCGGTCTGGTATTCCAGCTTCTCGTAGATCTCCTTGTCACCGCCGCGGGAGTCGATGCGGCTGATGCAGTCCTCGACAGGGGTGTCGACGTAGAGGACGACTTCGGGGAAGGGGAAGCGGCTGTTGAGCATGAGCACGGCTTCGGGATCGAATCCGATGCTCTGGTATGCGAAGGACGAGAAGAAATATCTGTCGGATATGACTGTGCGGCCCTGATCGAGGTGGGCCCTGATCCCGTATTCCGGGTTGTTCAGGTGGTTGTCCCTGTCGGCGGCGAAAAGGTACGCGACGGTCGACTGCGGGACCTTGACCTCTCCGGAGAGCACGCGTCTGATGAACTTGCCGGTCTCGTAGATGGTGGGTTCGGCGGTCCTGAAGACGGGCATGTTCCTTTCGTTCATGTAGCTTTCGAGGTTCTTGAGCTGTGTGGTGGTTCCGGCTCCGTCGAGTCCCTCCAGGACCCAGAAGTTGCGCAGTATCTCGGGCATGGTGCTCCTCCGTGCTGGATCCGGCGCCGTCCGGAGGAATCCGGAATGATGCGGCGGATCCGGGTGTTCTCTACATGAAATATACACGCAAAAGGGGTGAGATTTCAATCAATGCCTGTTTCCTTGACCGGGCCCGGCTGTTATAATCGTATCGATGAAATTCCGAAGGACAGCCTCATCCGTCATCGCCTCTGTAGCGCTTGTGCTGGCGGTCGTCATGACCGTGGTCTTCTTCAGGCTGTCCGCATTCGGCATCGACCGGGTGCGCGATCTCGTGAGGTCGGTCCTTCCGTCCGGCGACAGCGGGATAGGCATCACCGCCGACGGCATGGAGAGCACCCTGATGAAGCGCATCACCATCAACGGCGTGAGCGTGACGGCCGGGGACAGGCAGGTCGCATACATCCCCAGCGTGGACATCTCCATGACGCTGTGGGACGTGGTGCGCATCGCCGTCTGGAAGGGGGCCGCCCGCGTATCGGTCACGGCCAACGACCCGACGGTCACGGTGGATGACGAGGCGATCGCCGTATTCATGGATTTCATGAACGCGACGGGTGGGGAGCAGGCGCAGGCCGATGCCCCTTCGTCCGGCGGGAGCATATTCGACAATGTCGGCATCTCGGTCTCGGTCAGGAATCTTGGGGTCTCGGCGCAATACCAGGGCATCAGAGTGGAGGCCGGAGGGATCAACGCCGATGTGGCACTGGACTCCGGAATGGTGTTCTCCGGGGCGGACATAAACATGCCGCGGATCAAGGTTTCCGGAGCGGTCCCTGGCGGATCGGAGATAGTGGTGGAGGACCTCAGGGGATCGGTCGACAGGGATTTCGGCGCACGGCTTTCCATCGCCGGGGCATCGTACCAGGCCATCGCATGGCTGACCGATCTGTCGGCGATTTCCACGCTTTCTGAAGATTCGATTTATGTGGCGCTGCATGCCCAGAACGCACGTGCGGATCTCAACGAGCTTGAGATCGACGCGGACTTCTCCGTCACCGACGCCACGGTCTCGTTCGACTACGGTTTCAGCACCGGAAACATGACCGCGACCGCCCGGATCGAGGCCCTGTCCGGCAGGTACATCGATGCGTCGTTCAGCATCGGGGGCCTTGCCGCAAGCGGTGCATACGACGGCATCAGGGAAATGACGGCGACAGCCGGTCTGAACTCGATCGATGGCTCATATCTGGATTACAAGCTTCATTCCGAAGGGGTATCCTTGAGTATGAGCCATGATTTCGAGACGGCCAGGACGCTAGGGCAGGCCGGGATGACGGTCCTCTCATTCTCCGGACTGGAGGAGGAAGGGCTTTCCGGACTTCGTGCATCCGATTTGTTCGCGGATGTCTCCTATTCTCCGTCTGGATTCGACCTGGTCCTCAGGTCGGCCATCGGCGGACACCACGACAACATGCTCACCGGGGACTTCGGCGCGGTGCTGGACGTCTCCCTGCAGACAAGCGATTTCAAGCGCATGGACTATGTCTCTGCGGACATATCGGACATAAGCCTGTCCTCGGTTCCCGGCACCGGCGCACTGTCGTTCAGGCTGAACGAGGACAGGAGCCTTGCCGCATCGTTCACTGTCGGCGACGACGCCAGCGGATCGGTCTCCTATTCCTCCGGGAACCTG
>JBGUMQ010000090.1:0-20168 GCA_045116915.1 Sphaerochaetaceae bacterium
CAGAGCGCTTCGCCGAAGCCGTCGAGGGCAGGTAGGCCGGTAACATTTTCCACACTTGTTTGTTTTCTCCAGTGACGGTGCGGGTGAGTTGTCCCCGCACCCGGGAGGAAACCATGAAGAAAGCAATCGTAATAATCATCGTGATACTTGTCGCATGCATGTCGTTGTCCGCAGCGGACATCTCCATGGGAGTCATGCAGAATTTCCTGGACACCAGCTTCATCGTCGATGCCGAGTTCGACCATTTCGGAGTCGAAGGCGCGGTGGGAATTCCCTTGATCTGGGGTGCGTCCGGCCTCATCAGCAACATATCCGAAGGCAAGGAAGTCAAACCGGGTGACGCCATCGCCATGCTGCTGCTCCCCGGAGCCATGGTCAACGGATACTGGAAGGTCATCGACGGCAAGGTCTTCGGTCTCAGACTCGGTCTCCAGGCCGATGTCCTGGGCCTTTTCTCCGAGAACCTCAAGTCGATCGTAGGCCTCTGGGGCCTGTCCCTGGGCCTGAACTTCAAGTTCAACGAGAGGTTCTCGGCCAACCTGACGGGCACACTTCCTGCAGCCCTTCCGCTTTCGCTTCTGGGTGATGGCGCTGCGAATTTCGGTGCCTTCTACTACCAGTGGGGAGAGAGCAACGACTGGACGGATATCCTGGTCGTCATCTTCGGACAGCTGCTTCCCGCAGCCGCATCGGAGATCGCGAGACTTTCGTTCAAGTGGACGGTCTGACGGAATTCAATCCGTCGTGGAGGTCCCGGTTCCGGCCGGGACCTTTTTCTTTCTGAAGGACAGCTCTCCCGTGGTGAACTGCATGATCAGGACGAACGCCGCGGTGAAGACCAGTATGAACAGTCCCAGGTTCCCCCAGTAGTCCAGGATGTTCTCCCTGGTGTGCTCGTATTCCGGAACCATGGCCGCGTCGGATGTCTTGTCGATGACGAATCCCTTTACGGTCTCCTCTCCGATCGTATCTATCAGTGTTCCGATCGAAGTCTTGAGAACGATGTTCTTATCCCTGTACTTCTGCAGGAAATCAAACGAGAGTATCCAGTCCAGGACCTCGCCGACGGTGAATCTGGCATCGATCTCGGTATCCGCGTAGGCATCCAGGGTCTCGAACGCCCTGACCTTCTCGAGTATGGTCCTTATTGTCATGCCCTGCAGGGGACGCTTCTCCAGAAGCTCGCGGACTATGGCGCTGTCCATGACGGTGTCCACCAGCTGTCCGAGCTTGAATGTTGCGTTGACCTCCACATCTCCGGTCAGCGACACGATGAGGTCCAGGGCATTGCCCACGGAGATGGCATTGAACAGGATCTTCTTGTCCTTGACGTTCTTGAAGGCATCGATATTGCTCAGGATGCCGTAGATCTCGCTGATGGTGAAGACCTTGCCGAACGTCTGCTCCTTGAGCTCGTCGTCGGTGGGGATCAGATCGGCGTTGCGCAGGCTCTGCAGCACCTCTCCTATGCTCATGTCAAGGCGGAGGTCCATGTCGAGCAGAGTCGTGGCCAGGTCGCTTCCGAGGATCATGTCGCGAAGCTCTCCCACGGTGAAGACCCTTCCGACCTGCACCTTGCGCAGGCGTTCGACGGACGGGTTGCCCTGGGCATCGGCCAGCTTGTCCATGATCTCGCCCACGGTGAACTCGGTACCGACCTCGTTGTCCCTGATGCTTTCAAGCATGTTCCAGCCCAGCATCATGGGCTTGTCGTTGTAGCCGGCCTGGGCGGCGATGCACTTGACGCCGTAGTTGGATATTGTCAGTTTCGATATGCTGTTGCTCCATGCGGAGATGTTGATGACCGAGCCTGAGAACACCAGCTGGACCACCAGGATGAACGGCATTACCGTCATGGCGGTGGCCACCTCCTTCACGGTGGCGGATATGCACAGGCAGAGCATGTCGGCGGCGAACGAGATGAGGAACATGGTGATCCCGATCTCGAACACGAGCGAGTTGACTATCACGCCGTCGAACGGGAATCGGATGCCGATCAGCGTGCATGTGTACATGGCAAGGACCGTCTGCAGGAGGCAGAGCATGGCCTGGTAGAGCACGACGGCCACAATGTAGGAGGAGACATACATGCCTTTCTCCTTCATCCTGCGCACATTGCCGCGCTCACGGCAGACCGTCTTGATGGAGTTGAAGCATCCGTTCCAGATGGCGGTGCAGGTGAGGGCCAGCGAGCCCTTGACCGTTCCGTCCATGGATGTGAAGAAATCGGCTTTGGCGATGGATGCCACCACCGTGGTCAGCAGGACCGCTATGGGGAGGTTTACCCAGTCGTAGCGGAAGGCGAAGAACTTCAGAAGACGCTTGGAATTGCCTGCGAAATCGCGCATCCAGGTGTGCTTGCCGTGGACTTTCTCATCCTCGATCCTGTCGTCTATCTCAAGCTCATGGGCCTGTTCCCTGGGGGTGTACTTCGGGGAGAAGCCCCAGATGAGGGCCGGGATGAAGCGGAGGAGTATCCAGAGCGGGATCCACCATCTGCTTGTGCCGTATGTGTCCGTGAGGCCGCGGGCGATCCTGATGTCGTAGACCAGGACGACGACTATTATGGCCAGCATCAGTGCGGTGGTGGATACCGTGAACGACATTATGCGTATCATCGCACCGGAAAGGCTGACCGCGATGGACGCCACATCCAGCACCATCATCACCCGGCCTTCCTTCTCGCATCCGGCGCATCTGCAGAGCATGTATCTGCGCACGACGGGGACGAACGCCCACCAGGGTTTTACGCCCGACTTGCGGAGAAGCGGGTAGAGTCCCACGATGAAGAGGACTTCAGGGATGATGAACCAGCCGGTCGTTCCGAAGAATATGGTGCACAATACATTGAATAAGTTCTGCATACTATCAAAAAAGTATGGGCGCCCTATATGAATTGTCAAGTATTGTATTGTATCATTTGCGGAAGGAGGAGAGAGGCGTACAATGAACGGTATTACTTTTCTGAGCATCCTCAAGGTACTGGCCACGGTGCTGCTCGGAACCTCGACCTGGGTTTTCATGGCATTCGAGGTGCTGTACATCATCGGCCTTTGGAAGATATTCGGCAAGTGCGGTGTAAAGCCCTGGCTGGCCCTGGTCCCGATCGCGAGGGACTACAACCTGGCCCTGTGCGCCGATTGCGAGATGGAGGGGCGCGTGCTGAGCGTCATCTCGGCCGCAAGCATCGCCCTTGAATTGCTGACCGACGGTGTCGGACTCAAGCTGCCATCGGTCGCGGTGCTGTTCCTGACCGTCTTCATCGTGGCAGTATTCGTCATCAGATTCCTATACATCATAAGGGTTTACGCCGGACTGTGCGAGATATTCCAGGTCAAGAAGCGCTGGATCGCACTCTGGTATTTCTTCAGCGGCATCGCATCCCTCATCTGGGGATTCGGCAAGAAGTTCCAGCCGTCGGTCAAGGTGGAGAACATGCGCGAGGATGCCCTGAAACTGGTCAGGGGCACGGTCCCCACGCAGGACATGGGCGACGGGCTGTCGGTTGACATCGAGGAGAGGTCGGTCGTGGAGTTCTTCCACAGGAAGTACCTCCTGCGCGACATCCACCTGCACATCAAGCCGGGCCACATGGTACTGCTGCTGGGCGGTTCCGGAGCCGGAAAGACCACGTTCCTGAACGCGGTCAACGGCTACGAGAAGGCCAAGGCGAAGGTCCTCCTCAACGGACAGGACGTCTACAGGCACTACAAGAAGATGCAGTACCAGATCGGTTTCGTGCCCCAGCAGAACCTCATCCGAGGCAAGGACACCATCACGCACACCATGGACGATGCCGCACTGCTCAGGCTTCCCACCAACGTGCCCAGACAGGACAGGGTTGAGCGCGAGAAGGAGGTTCTGGACATATTCGGTCTGACGGCCAGCCGCAACAACCATGTGGAGAAGCTCTCCGGAGGCCAGCTCAGGCGTCTTTCGATCTCCATGGAGTTCGTCTCCAATCCGTCGCTCTTCATCCTGGACGAGCCGGATTCGGGTCTTGACGGCGTCATGGCCAGGGAGCTGATGATGCAGCTGCGCAAGATCGCCGACCAGGGCAAGATAGTGATCGTCATCACCCACACGCCGGACAGGGTCATAGACCTGTTCGACGATGTCATCGTCCTTGCCAAGGACAGCCACCGCACCGGAAGGCTGGCGTTCTTCGGTCCCATCGACGAGGCCCGGGCGTTCTTCGGACGTGAGAGCATGGAGAAGATCGTCATGTCCATCAACGCCAAGGATGCCGGAGGCGAGGGCCGGGGAGAGGAGTTCGTGAAAAAATACGCCGAGCTGCAGGGTGAGGCCGTCAGAACGGAGGCGAACAATGGCTGAGAATGCAACGACAACCAGGACAACGAGATACAGGGGAAGGCTCGAGCAGATCGGGTTCTTCTTCGTCAGGCTTCTGAGGATGTTCGTCTACCAGAACGACTGGAAGCTGCTTCCCATGGCCGTCGTCATCGCCGGTCTTGTCTCCCTTGTGGTGCGCAACGATTTCTTCGTCACCATGGAGGGAACGCTCAAGGGCGCCCTGGCGCTCAGTTGCGTGGCCATCTGGAACGGGTGCTTCAACTCCGTCCAGGTGGTCTGCCGAGAGAGGGACATCATCAAGAGGGAGCATCGTTCGGGAATGCACATCTCCTCCTACATCGTATCGCACATGCTGTACCAGGCCCTGCTTTGCCTTGCACAGACGGTGCTGACGATCTACATCTGCGTGAAGATCGGAGTGAAGTTCCCTGACAAGGGTTTCATGACCCCGTTCATGGTCATGGATGTGGGAATCACGGTCTTCCTGATCTCCTACGCCTCCGACATGATCGCGCTTTGGATATCCTGCCTTGTGCACAACACCACGACGGCCATGTCCGTCATGCCGTTCCTTCTTATCACACAGCTGGTGTTCAGCGGCGGCATATTCTCGCTTCCCTCATGGTCCAACGGGCTTTCGAAGATGATGGTAAGCAACTACGGCGTCAAGTGCATCGCGGCCCAGGCGGACTACAACAACCTGCCCATGGCCACGGCATGGAACACGCTGCTGAAGCTGAAGAACACCGACATCAACGTGACCTTCACGGTGGAGCAGGTGGTCTCCATGCTGGGAGAGGAGAATCAGGATGAGGCCATCCGGAACATGAGGGCCCAGACGTTCTCCGATGCAACCAAGTCCCTGTTGGACTTCGTGCTTCCGTCGGAGCAGGCGGAGAGCTTCTCCGAGCTGATCGATTCCATGGGCCGGAAGTACAGGGACTTCTCATTCGGCGACGCCATAGACGCGTTCCGCGCATCGAAGGGGTATGAGGAGAACAAGGACAGGAGCTTCACGCTGCGCATAACGGTCTGGAAGCTCATCGAGATGATGGGCGAGCAGAGGATAAAGGATTTCCTGCAGAACAAGGCCGCGGTGACACAGATGAAGCCGGCATACGCACTGACAAGGAGCAACATCGTGCATTACTGGTTCGCCTTCATCGCGTTCATTGCGGTTTTCGGGGCGCTTTCGATAATCACGCTGGAGTTCGTGGACAAGGACAAGAGGTAGGGCTGTGCAGCATGCAGGGGATGCTGTGATTTGCCACGTTTTTGTGGTATAAGTATTTTTCGGGTATTCCTAACAAGGGAGAGATAAATGGGAAAGACAAAGACAATCGTTTCCGTCATCGCCGCCGCGATCGCGGTCCTGCTTCTTGCAGGCTGTAGCGCAGACGCGCTGATGGGAACAGGAAAGGCTCTGGGTTCGCTCAGGTACGCCACCGCCGACAACGGCGGAGACGAGAAGATGGAGGCCGCCACAAGGTCCGTGGAGGGCTTTGTGGAAAGGTATGAGAATCTGATCGACTGGGAGAAGTGGGTCCAGAACGGCGGAAAAAGGTACATCAACACAGAGGGTGAGGAGAGGGTCGAAGGCGATCTGTCCATGAGAAGCGACATCGATTCGCGCAAGCTGTTCTCCGACCTCATGAAGGAGATCACCGACAACATCATCGCCGCCAAGGACTCCAGTTCATCCGACAAGGATCTGAAGGCCGCACTGAACACGCCGTACAAGGACTACGACGGAGTGAAGAAGGCCTATGCCGGAAAGACCACCGCATGGTACAGCCATAAGAGCATGAGGCATGTGATCAATGTGTTTCCGAACGTCGCCGCGATCACGATGATGGTCGTCCCGACCGGTTCCGACAAGATACAGAAGGTATATGCATACGATTCACCGTTCCCCATCCAGGGTTCGGAGATCGCGTTCATCGCCACAGAGGCGTTCTACGGTCTCCTCCCCAGGATGGCCGCTTTCCTGCAGGACCTCATCCAGGCGCTCGGCAAGCCGTCGGAAAGCAAGCCGTTCCCGATTTCGGATTTCAAGTACATCCTGGACAACATCGCATCGGCGACGAAGGACAGGACCGATGTGACGGTGGGCGACAAGATCGTCATGTGCATGGTCCTGGACATCATCAACACGACTGTCGACGGACTGGTGAAGTACGCCGACTCGCATCCGGGTTCCGGTGCCGAAAGGTTCGATGACCTGACCGCGGAATGGCTGCTGGCCAACTGCTCCGAAGGCATCGACAGGATATACTCCGATCTGGAGGTCGTGGGGTACATCTACGACTGCAACATAGATTTCGCCGCAATGATCGGCAAGCTGCTGTAAGGGAGGCCGGAAATGAGAAAAGCAATTGCAATACTGGTAGTACTGGTTGTTTCCGTGACTGTTCTTGCCGCTGCGGGAGCCACGGATGACGGAGCATACAGGGGAGTCACGGACAGGCCCATGAGGCCTGTGTTCGTGGAGCCGGAAGACGGCGTGGACTATGCGCTCTTCGGCAATGCATCCAGCCTTGCCGCCGCACAGAAGAACACCCTGAAGATCCAGGTGCCGTACATCTCGGCATCGTCATACAATGTCAGCAATGCGCTGAAGGACCGCGGGGTCGCCGAGGCGCTTTCGGGGATCACGAAATTCCAGTGGAACAAGCAGAACTGGGTTACATACCTTCTGGGTCTTGTGACGGCCTCCGGAGCGGGATACGGCGAGGTTTTCGCGGCGGACCTGGGTCTTGGGGCACAGATCGGACACTTGGCGTTCGGTTTCAACGTGGATGCCGCGGTGCATTCCATGCCCGGTCTGGACAGCGAGGGCAATTCCCCGATAGCCAACGGTTACGTGCCGCAGGTCGATTACGCGCTTTCGGTGGCATACGGTCTGCGCGTCGTTGACACCGACAGGGTGACCATCGATGCCGGTGCCGCACTGCACGTGGCGCAGAAGATCTACATGCTGCAGATCACATCGTCGGAGATTTCGGACCTGATCAACGGGGACAAGGACATCATGACGCTGGCCGCACGCGGCGGAATCGCCTTCCCGGTGGATCTGGGAGTGAGGGTAGGGTTCCTGGGCGGAAGGCTTGCCTTCGACATCACGGCCACCAACCTCAACGGCTACTACTACATGGCCGACTACGATAACATCGTCAAGGCCGCAACGTTCTCCGGTGCGACGGACAAGTACACGCTCTACACTCCGTTCGACCTGAGCGCGGGCTTCACATACACGCCCGGTTTCAAATACGTGAATCCGACCGTTTACGGTGTTTTCTCGGATATCGTCACGTTCTACAAGGAAGAGGACGTGGTGCCGCCCACCTTCATCGATGTGGGGCTGAAGCTCTCTCTGTTCGATGTTGTGACGCTCAGGGCCAGCTACAGGTACGGCTATCCCGAGTTCGCTGTGGGAGCACAGCTGTACGGGAACAGCATCGAGCTTTCCTACGGTTTCGAGGAGGCGGGATCCTCATACGGTGAGAAGCCGATCGACAAGCTCACATTCCGCATGAAGCTCGGTTTCGCGAAATAATCAGCCGAGTTCTTCAAGAAGCCTGTCCGCAACGATTTCCGCTATATGGAGCTTGCAGGCATGGCGTGACGGCAGGGCGGGGACAATGCAGAAATGGTCCCTGATCCTGCCGTTGTCGTTTATGGAGAAATACACCTGGCCGGGCACGCTGTCGGCGTTTGCCGGATCCGCGTTGGTGAAGGTTCCCGTGATGCCTATGGATATGTCGGTCTTGAAGGCCTCAGCACAGGCTCTGGCCATGGCGTTGGCCGTCTGTCCGGAATAGACGCCGTATTTCTCTATGGTTTCCGCCGGGACGCCCAGGCGTATCTTTTCTGCATTCGAATAGGTGACGTATGCGCCTTTGAAGACGGCGGACGAGCCTTCGGTATCGGTGAAAAGCGATGCCAAAAGGCCGCCCGTGCAGCTCTCCATGGTGGAGAGCGTCAGGCCCCTGTCCGCAAGAAGCAGGACAAGGGCCCTGTATTTCCCCCTGACGTCAGCCGAGCTTGGTCTCATGCCTGCGCTCGAGTGCCGTGATGACGTAGTTCCTGTACAGGAAATCGATTATCGCCACAACCGGGATGGAGATGAGGATTCCGACTATGCCGAACATGTTGCCTCCGACCAGGACGCCGACCAGGATCCACAGGCCGGATACCCCGAGGGAGTTCCCGAACAGCCTGGGTTTGATGACATAGCCGTCGCAGACCTGGAGCACCACTGTGAGGATCAGGAAGATCAGCGCGTGCAGCGGGTTGACCAGGACCAGGATGAAGGCTCCGAACGCTCCGCCGATGAGAGGTCCGAACGTGGGTATCAGGTTGGTCACTGCAACGACGAATGTGATCAGGCCCACGTACTGCATTCCGACTATCGCCATGACTATGGCGTTGACCGTGCCGATTATCAGGCTGTCGATGAGGTTGAAGACGATGTAGCGGTTGAACACCATGTCGCACTTTCCGAGGAAGATGCTGATAGTCTCGTAGCGCTCATCTCCGGAGCAGGCCCTTATGAGTCTTGCGCATCCCTTCTTCAGGACATCCTTCTCCAACAGCAGGTACAGGGAGAGGATCAGGGCGATGACCCATCTCATGACGCCGCTTCCGACGTTCACCGTGGTCTTGAGGATGGTGCTTGAATTCTCGGTGACGAGGTTCATCAGAGTCTCCGACACGGACTGGATCTTGTCCAGGCCGAGTTTGTCCGGCGAGAATCCCTTGCTCGAGATCCATGCCTTGACGGAGGCGAAGTAGCCGTCGGCATTGGCAAGGAAGGTCTTGACGCTGGTCACCAGCTGCGGGATCAGGATCACGACGGAGAAGATGAGGAAGGCCACCACTATGACGAATGTGATCAGCACGGCCAGGCTCCTGCGGCTCTTGTCCTTCTTCACCCATCTGAAGACGCTCTTCTCCATGAGGACGGAGAGGGGATTGACGATGTAGGCCACGATGCAGCCCAGGATCAGTGGCCTGAAGAAGCCTATGAATGCGCCCAGCGCCTTGAGTACGGCCTGGAGATTGGTCAGCACGACGAACAGTACGACCGCGATGCAGGCTGCCACGGCATAGGGATACCACTTGCGTTCCTTGAAGTTCCTCATCGGATGTCCTCCCTGAAGTGTGTTCCCGTCCATGATAGCACATGAACGGCCACAGGAGAATTGTATTTGCAACCACGCGGGGTTATAATCTGAGCCATGCGCAGGGAAATTAGTCCGGACGGGAACCTCATAACAAGGCTTTTCTTCAGGCTTCTGCCGATCCAGATACTTCTGGCGGCCATCGGTGCGGTCAACGGCACCATCTCAAGCCTGTTCGCATCCAACCATGTCGGCGCGGCCGCCATGGGCGCCATAGGGATCTACAACCCGATAAACATGATCCTGAACGCCATGACTTCGCTCCTGGTGCTCGGGTCGACCATCATATGCGGCAAGTTCATGGGAGCACAGCAGATGGAGAGGACCCAGAGCGTGTTCTCCATGGACATCCTGGTATCGGTCCTGTTCTCCGCCGTGAGTGTGGCCCTGCATCTGCTTGCGGTGGCCTTCGGCTGGATGAGGCTGTTCACCAAGGACCCGGAGGTGCTGGTGTACCTGAACCAGTACGTGCTGGGCAAGGCCATAGGCATCCTGCCGTTCGTGCTGGGCCAGCAGCTGGCGGCGTTCCTCTCGCTTGAGAACAGGCGCACGAGGACGACGGTGGCAAGCGTGGTGTTCCTTGTTGTGAACCTTGTGGCCAACTACCTGTTCGTGGCCGTATGGGAGATGCAGGCGTTCGGAATCGCCCTTGCGTCGTCGGTGGGACTGGTCGTGTTCTTCGTCATCGAGCTGACGCATTACTTCAGACGCGATGCGATGATGAAGCTCCGTTTCAGGGGCATGTCGATGAAGGACCTGGGGAACATCTTCACGACCGGCTTCCCGTGTGCGCTCGGTGACGGCTACCAGGCCATAAGGGGACTGATAGTCAATTCACTGATCACCATGTACGTCGGGTCCATGGGGGTTTCCGCATACACGACGGCACTGACGTTCGTGGGCCTTTTCTGGGCCATCCCGGGTGCCATGGCGAATGTCACCAGGATGCTGATGTCGGTCAGCATAGGCGAGCAGGACAGGCAGTCGCTCACCGATGTCATGCGTAATACGTACAGGTGGTGCATCCCGATCATGATCGTGATAGCCGGGATCCTGTCCGCACTTGCGGTGCCCATCACAAGGCTCTACTACCACGATCCCGCGCAGGAAGTGTTCGGGATGACGGTGTGGGGGATAAGGCTCATGCCTCTCGTGATGCCGCTGGCCCTTCCGTCCATGGCTGCCTTCGCCTACGGGCAGGCATCGGGCAAGCAGGGCCTCGTGAATGTCCTGTCGGCTTTCGACGGGGTAGTGGGTGTGGCGCTGTTCTCGCTGATTCTGATGCCGACGATGTCCCTGAACGGCGTTTATCTTGCGAATATCCTCAACAGTGTGGCTGCCGGGATACTGATCGTGTACGGTTACTCCGTGATCATGAACAGGCGCCTGCCACGAAACATGGATGAGTTCATGGTGATTCCAAAGGGGTTCGGGGTCTCCGACAAGGACAGGATGGATGTCTCCGTGCGCAGTATGGAGGATGTTGTGACGGTGTCCGCCAAAGTATCCGATTTCTGCCGCAGGAAGGGGATCGACGGAAGACGCTCGTACCTCGCCGGACTGTTCCTGGAGGAGATGGCCGGCAATGTGGTCGACCACGGCTTCGGGAAGGACGGCAGGAAGCATTCCGTGGACATCCGCGTCGTGCACAAGGACGATGATCTGATACTGCGCATAAAGGACGACTGCATCCCGTTCGATCCTATGGAGCGCAAGGACATCATGGATCCGGATGACCCGATGAAGAACATAGGCATCCGCATGGTCTACGCCATGGCCAGCAAGGTGGACCACAGGAACATACTGGGTCTGAACGTGCTGACGCTCACGCTTGCCCGCTGATCCGGACTCCGGGCTCTGCCATGCAGGGGCTCAGTCGAGCAGGATTATCACGTTGTTGCTGTTGAAGGCGTTGAAGTATCTCACGTCGGAGGCGAGCTTTATCACCATCTTGATTCCCAGTGCCCTGACCGGGTCGTCGTGCAGTTCCAGGTATTCGCGCGGGTTGAACATCTTGCAGTAGTCCCTGATCGTTATGGCGACCTTGCCGTCGTTGACGAACATGCGGAAATCGGCCTCCGGAGGGTTCTTGCCCTTGCGTTTGCCGTGAAGGACTATGTTTCCGGCCATCTCCTCTATGAAGAGGGCGCAGTAGAGCGATTTCTTGTGCGATATGCCGTGGTCCATGCAGAACTGGTAGGCCTTGTCCTTCTGGACGTTGATCTCCTCTATGGTCCTGAGCCTTGCGTAGATGTTGTCCTGGTCCGATCCGCCGAAATCGTCGGAGATGAACATGAAGTCATCCATCCTGCGCGGCAGGCGCCTGATGTGGACCGCGATCATGAAGTACAGGACCACGACCAGCACGAGCTTTCCGACAGCCAGGGACGCCATGACTCCCCTGGACCCGAAGAACCTTCCCATGACGATGGCCACGATCACCGGGATGACCAGCCTTTCTATCACTATGATGACGTTGAGGAACTTCCTCTTGTGGATTCCCTGGAGGTAGCTCTGGTAAGCCACCGCTATGGTGTCCATGGGAAGCCCAATGGCCATGCACCGGATGCTGAACACCGACAGGGCGATGACCTCGGCGTCATGGGTATAGAACCTCGAGATGAGAGGGGCGGCGAAGAACAGCACCACTCCGACGATGCCGGGGATCACCAGGGAAGCCTTCATGGAGTAGCTGAACAGGCGCCTGAGGCCCTTGCGGTCCTCTGCGCTATGGTAGATTCCCGTGATGGAGAGCAGGGCCTTCCCGATTCCGTTCCCTATGCAGAACATCAGGAGGTTGAGGTCCCCCTGCAGACCCCTTGCCGCTATTGCCGCGGCTGAGACGGCAACGGCTATGTTGATGTTGTTTGTGACAAGATCCCTGACTATGGAGCAGAGCCTGCGCGCGAACGCCGGGGCTCCGTCCTTCAGGACCTCGAGCGCCTTGTTCCAGCCGATGTTCCGCAGGCCGGGCTTGAAGTACGAGCGTTTGGAAAGGAAGTGCGTCGCCAGCATTATGAACTGCACCCAGTAGGAGAACGATGTGGCCATTCCCATGCCGAACGACCCGCCTTTGAAGACAAGGGCGTTCAGGAGGTCGGCGCATATGTCGGTTGCGCAGAACACCGCGGACGATATGGTGAACCGCTTGCGTCCGCCGTCAAGGACGATGACGGGACCGATGATCTGTATCATCACCAATGCCGGCATTCCGGGCATGTAGCCGTGGAGATAGGACATCATCTCGCCGTAGAGGTTGGGGTACTTGTTCACGGAGACACCGCAGATCCGGAACAGCGTTCCCGGAATCAGCCAGCAGGTCAGGAGGAAGAGGACGCTGACCGCGGCTCCTCCTATCAGGGAGAAGTTGAAGACCGAGTTGGCTGTCTTCTCGTCTCCCGTTCCGACGGCTTTGGATATGACCACCTGGCTTCCGACCGAGATGACGGAGGCCAAAAGGAGTATGGTGCTGACCAGAGGACTCAGGAGAGAGATGCCGGAGTAGGCATCGACTCCGATTGTCCTGGAAGTGATGATTCCGTCGATGATCGTGGCCGCGACACCGACCATCGATGTGAATATCATGGCGACCGCGACCGCCATGAACACGCTTGAGATCAGGTCCTTTCCGCTTCCTTTTCCGATTCCGGTTGTTCCGCTCATAAGCACCATGGAAGCATATTCCGATCTCCAATTCAAAAAAATGTGTATTTTCTTCCATCTTCATATGCGTTTTCACGAAAAACGCTTGAAAACAGGGTGTGCGCGCCTGTATTATAAAAAAGAATTTACATCCCGGAAGAGGGAAGGAGAAACAAAATGAGCAAGAGAATTATTCTGATCCTTTGCATTGCGCTTCTTGCCGTCTCGTTCGCAGCTGCAAGAGTCGTCAACTTTTCCATCGCACCGGCTTTCTCGTTCTATAATGGACAGATGCCTATCAACGAAGATGGAACATTGACAATCAAGTACAAGGGTTACGGTTTCGGTTTCGACACCGCGTTCGACCTGACATTCGGTGACAGGGCTGAGCTCTACATCGAGGACAGCCTCACTTTCAGCGGCAAGATTCCGTTCGGTGATGTGGATCCTGCGATTTATGAATCCATGGATATCCTCACACTGGATATCAACTCACATGTCGGATTCGAGTTTGCATTCGTCACAGAGCCGGTGAAGCTTTCCGTCGGTGCCGGTGCTGCTGTCGAAGTGGTCACCATTGCAGCTGCCGAGAAGGGGAATCGTGAGCAAGCCGATGTCATCGTCGTCGTGAACTGCGGTGTCGGCGGAACAGTCAAGGCCGAGTACCAGCTGGCCAACAACTGGTCGGCATTCTTCAAGGCATACGCCGACTACCTGTTCGTCACGGCTGCCACCGGTTCGGAAATCCCCTTCCCGGAAGGTTACGAGCCGCAGGTATGTGTCGGAAAATACAGCAACTTTGCTCTTTCCGCATCCGCCGGTGTCATCCTGCACTTCTGACAACATAGTCTGAGACGTTTTCGATTGAATCCCGGTGAAAGCCGGGATTCAGTCTGTGAAGGGGAAGAAAGATGGTTTCATTCATTGTCGCCCTGGTCGTGCTTGTCCTGGGTTTCCTGACCTACAGCAAGGTCGTCGAGAAGGCGTTCGGCCCTGACGACCGCAAGACACCCGCCTATGCGATAAACGACGGTGTGGACTGCATGCCGATGAAGACCTGGAAGGCCCTGCTGATCCAGTTGCTGAACATCGCGGGGACCGG
The DNA here is from genome assembly GCA_045116915.1 of Sphaerochaetaceae bacterium. Classification (GTDB taxonomy): domain Bacteria; phylum Spirochaetota; class Spirochaetia; order Sphaerochaetales; family Sphaerochaetaceae; genus UBA9732. Next base: position 14,242 of record JBGUMQ010000090.1, read on the forward strand.
GCCGATCTTCGGCGCCCTGATGGGTGCCTGTTTCGGGCCTGTCGTGTTCCTGTGGATAGTTTTCGGCTCGATCCTTGGCGGTGCGGTGCACGACTACATGAGCGGAATGATATCCGAGCGCAACAGCGGGGCATCGATCGCAGAGCTGTCCGGCCTGTATCTGGGAAAGGGCGCACTATACGGGATGCGCATCTTCTCCGTCCTTCTCCTGCTGCTGACAGGCACGGTCTTCGTGACATCACCCGCGGCGCTGCTTGCGATGCTCACTCCGTCGTCGTTGAACGTGAAGTTCTGGACGATCGTCATCCTCCTGTACTACATCGCCGCAACATTGCTGCCGATAGACAAGATAATCGGCAAGCTCTATCCGGTTTTCGGCGTCATCCTGATCGTAATGGCGCTCAGTGTCGCGGGAGGCATCATGTTCCTGCCGCAGTACACCATTCCGGAGATAACGCTGGCGGACCTGCATCCGCAGAACCTGCCCATCTGGCCGTTCATGTTCGTGACGGTGGCCTGCGGTGCGATATCCGGCTTCCATGCCACGCAGTCGCCGATGATGGCCAAGTGCATCACCAGCGAGAGGGCCGGACGCAAGGTGTTCTACGGTGCCATGATCATCGAGTCGGTCATAGCCCTTGTCTGGGCCGCCGCAGGTGTCGCGTTCTACGGCGGGACACAGCTCCTGTCTGAAGCCATATCGGCCAACGGACAGTCGGGAACCGTGTATGAGATCAGCCGCCAGATGCTTGGCCGCGTGGGCGGCATCCTTGCGATAATCGGTGTCGTCGTATGTCCCATAACATCGGGAGACACCGCTTTCCGCAGCGCACGTCTGATCCTGGCCGAATGGACGCATCTGGACCAGAAGAAGATACGCAACCGCCTGGTCGTGACGATCCCGCTTCTCGGGCTGGGGGCGATCCTCACCCAGCTGGATTTCAATGTCCTGTGGCGCTATTTCTCCTGGAGCAACCAGACGCTGGCCATGATATCGCTGTGGGTGGCCACCTCGTATCTGCTTGGTAACAACCGCATGAAGTGGCATGTGAGCCTGATAACGGCCCTGCCCGCATCGTTCATGAGCGCTGTGAGCGTGACATACATCATGATGGCCGGCGAGGGCTTCAGGCTTCCGGCAGCAGTCAGCTATCCCGTGGGCGTCGGTGTGGCGGTCGCGCTTTTCTGCACATATCTTTATTTTGCATTGAGGAAGAAGGGAGGACGTCCATGAAGGTTTTCGATGGATTCAGGAAAGGGGTGAACCTGGGAGGTTGGATATCCCAGTTCAAAGAGTACGACACAGTCCATTTCGACACGTTCATCACGGAGAAGGACATCGCGGACATCGCCTCGCTTGGCTTCGACCATGTGAGGGTCCCTGTCGACTACAATGTCCTGGAAGATGAGGATGGAAACGAAAAACCAAGTGGGTTCCTGTATCTGGAGCATTGCAGACAGTGGTGTGAGAAGCACGGTCTGAACATGATCATCGACCTGCACGAGTGCTACGGGTACTCGTTCGACCCGCTGAAGAAGGACATGGACAGGAAGAGGTTCTTCTTCGACAAAGACCTTCAGGACAGGTTCTTCGCCCTCTGGACGAAGATCGCCACACGGTTCGCCGCCTATCAGGACCAGGTGGCGTTCGAGCCTCTGAACGAGGTGGTGCTCTTCGAGGTCAAGGATGCGTGGAACGGCATCCTGGCACGTTTCATAAAGCTCATAAGGCCCATCGCTCCACGCAGCTACATCATCGTCGGCGGTGTGTTCTACAACAGCGTCATGACGGTTGAGCTGCTGGATGTTCCCGTGGACGACAGGATCGTCTACAACTTCCATTGCTACGAGCCCATCATCTTCACCCACCAGGGTGCCTACTGGCAGGAGGGGATGCCTCTTGATTACAGGATCGGTTATCCCAGGCCTGCGGAGGAGTACAGGGCGGAACACAAGCGGATCTACAACGACACCGACGGCGCCGTGTTCATGGACGACGTGGAGGATATGGGCATCGATTTCTTCGGAAGGATATTCGCTCCGGCCATCAGGAAGGCCGAACGCGACGGCGTAGCGCTGTACTGCGGCGAATACGGGGTGATAGACAAGGCGGACAACGCTTCCAAGATCCTGTGGCTGAAGGACATCAACCATGCTTTCGACAGATACGGGATCGGCAGGGCCCTGTGGAACTACAGGGAGAAGGATTTCGGACTGGTGGACGAGAGCTTCAGATCCATCAGGCAGGACTTCATCGACCTGATGAGGTCGTAGGCGGGATCATATGGACAACTTGCTCGATTATGTGGCCTGGAGAGGAGATCTGCCGTTCTCCGTCGACGGTTTCAACGAGCTGGACATGCTCGTCTTCGCCGAGTTGGTCTATGCGCCGCTGGAGAAGTACTCAAGGTCCTTCCATGCGGAACCTGGGAAGGGTCCGGAACTGCTTTCCATCTTCAGGACCGTCTACCCGACGGAGCTTCCGAAGAAGACGAGCTATGTGTTCCGGCCCAGGTACGACCTCTGGTGCATGATGGAGGACCACCCCAGGTTCGCCGGGGTGACTCTGGACAGGTTCGTCTCGAACTTCGAGCCCGAGAACGACAAGCAGTTCGCCGCGGCGGTGTTCTGCTGTACTTTCAACGGGAAGAAGCATGCCGTTGTCGCGTTCCGCGGGACCGACGCCACGGTCACGGGCTGGAAGGAGGACTTCGACATGGCCTACAAGTTCCCCATCCCGGCCCAGAAGGACGCGGTGGATTTCCTTGACTGCGTCCTTAACGCAGGTTACGACAGCATTGATGTGTGCGGACACAGCAAGGGCGGGAACCTCGCCATGTATTCGGCCGCATGCTGCAAGAATCCGGAATCAATACGTGGGGTATTCAATTTCGACGGGCCCGGGCTGCAGGATGACTTCCTTCTGTCCGACAGATGGAAGAGTCTCAGGCCCCGCATCAGGTCGTTCATCCCCGAGTCGTCGATAATCGGGATGCTTCTGGGCCGCGGGGTTGCGCCCGTTGTGGTCAAGAGCGACAGCAGGAGCATCATGCAGCACAATCCGTTCTACTGGCACGTGAGGGGGACGCATTTCGTCGAGACCGACGACACGACGGTCTCCAGCCGTTTCCTGGACGGCACGCTTCACAGCTTCCTGGACTCGTGCACGCTGGAACAGCGCGAGACACTTGTCAGGACTGCGTTCCAGATCGTCGAGGTATCGGGCGCGGAGAGGGTGAAGGACATCCCCAAGGGTCTTGTGACGCATCTGCCGAAGGCCAGGAAGATCATAGCCGGCATACCTGAAGAGGACAGGAAGGTCATCTCCGAGACCCTGAGGATACTTGTGGGCTCCGGAAGCAGGACGGCCAAGCTCCTTCTGGGAAAAGAAGGTGAGGATTGATGGTGAACGATTGCCCGGATTGTGGTAGTCTGTTGACAAAAGGGGTCTAAGATGAAGAAAACCGTTGTTCTGTTGCTGTTTGCGCTTGTCGCGGTATCGCTCGGCGCATGGAGTCTGCTTGACGAGTTCAGGGATCCGCAGTCATATGTTCCCGACCGTATAAACCTCTATACGGGAAACGACAAGTTCAACCACGGGATCACCCGCAACGACGACGACCAGCTGTCGTATTCGTTCGATTTCGAGATCGAGGCACCTCTGTGGTACACCAGGTTCAACGCCAACGGATACACCAACAGGGGCTGGAGGGACGGATGGGACGTGAGGGACCATGACAAGCAGTTCAGTCCCGGGGCAATGGTTGTCAGGGGCAGATTCGATTCCCTTGAGACCGTGGCGGGCCTGAACCTGAGGCTTATGGAGGACGACCTCTACATCCACCTCTATCCTGAGATCGGTTTCGCCCTGGTAGGCGACTACGGATGGGAGTGGGGGCAGAACGCCATCCACAGGCTGCTTCACATACACACAGTCGATCTTCCCTACGACAACGACGGCGCGAAGAACGTGTTCCCGATGCTGGACGGGAGGCTGAACATCGGCTACAAGATCGCCAAGTTCAACAGGACGAACCTCGTGGCGGAGCTTGAGGCATCGACCAAGAACATCATGGGCTACATGTCGGAGAACCTGATACTGGGCCGCCTTTCGATATCGACCAGGGCGCACGACATCCTTGGCGTGCATGCCGGTTACGAGTTCGCATACGCACTCGGGGACTATCCGAGCTACACGCGCGACCTGTACCTGCAGTATGTGAACGGCTGGAAGATCGGGTTCACGGTGGACACCGGCATCCTGTTCATCAAATACACGGGATCGCTGGAGACCGGTTACGGCTACGGCTATTTCGGATTCAACATCCTGGGATTCTTCGAACCCAGGATCTGGGAGAGGACCGATGCCTGGCTGAGCTTCTCCAAGGCCACTTTCTACGGAAGCTTCTACAACTACCTGACGGTCGGCGTCCCGGTGGCGGACAGGCTGGAGATAGTCCTGAAGAACGCCTATCTGGGCGGCAACCCGATCGACAAGAAGGGCGAGCAGCAGTCGGACCTGAACAGGGAGGACAGGTTCAAACGCGAGTACTCATCCGGCACCCTGGGTCTGAGATATCTCTTCCCGTCGTTCGCCAACGGATACGTCACACCGTACGTGGAGCTTTCCGCCGGTGTCCAGATCTACAAGATATTCATACTGGAGAACCAGTTGGACGATGATGTCATCTTCGCCGGTGAAAAACCGTCATACCTGTTCGTTTACGACGAGGACCAAGGCAGCACCTACGGACTGCTGAATCTGGAAGCAGGCGTCACGGTCCTGCCTGAGGACCTCCTTGTATTCGAGGATACCAGCATCCGGATCGATGTCTTCGGCGGCGTCAACCTGATCCTGGGAGGAGAGACCGACGGCATCTCGTTCTACCGGATCATCCACAAGTTCTGGACGGATCCGGAAAAATACCCGTTTACCGACAGGGGATTCGGCGCACGGGTCATCCCGTACTTCGGAATTGGAGCGAAGTTCGGATTCGACCTGTGACCAGTCTCTTTCATTCAACTTTTACCTCAATGATATATTGTCATCCCTACGTAAGATGGAGTACAATTGCAACAATGGGCAACTTATTTTTGTCGGAGAACAATCAAATCAACCATATCAATAGGAGATCGAAAATGGCGAAGAGAATAGTCTCAATTCTCGTTGTCTGCGTCCTGGCGCTCTCATGCGTCTTCGCAGAATCGGCAAACGGGGGCATCATAGATGTTTCCGTTTCACCGTCCGCCTTCCAGTGGATAAAGGTGGAAGAGGACGTCTACAGGTCGACAAGCGGAATCGCCGCTTCAGTCGGCTACATGAAGAATGTCTGGAAAGGACTTGCCGTCGGTGCAGGAATCGAGTGGAGCAACTACCAGCAGGAGAAGCTGGTTCCCTACGGTTCCTTCAACAACGTCGCACTTCTTGCCAGATGCGGATATGCCTTCAAGCTCAGCGAGAAGGTATTCGCCGATGCCGGCATCGGACTGGGCTATGAGATCGTCATGGCCGGTAAGAACATCTCCCATTCGTTCTGCTCGGAAATCGATCTGAACATGGGAATGGTCATCGACGATGTCTTCTCCTTCTCCGCAGGAGCAAAGGGCAGGGCAGTGATCCAGAAGGCCTCGCAGGTCTTCTCAGTCATGCCGTCGCTCAGCGTAGGCATCACACTCTAAGGGAGGGCACAGATGAAAAAGATTTCGATCATCATCCTCACAGTGCTGCTCGCACTGGCGGTATTCGTCTCCTGTGACCAGTCGGTCGGAGACCTCATCGGATTCACCGTCTCGTTCGATGCCAACGGCGGAACGGGACTCATGGACCAGGTTTTCGTCAAGGGATCCAGCACCACGGCACCCGCGAACGGCTTCCAGAGGACAGGCTACACCTTCGTCTCATGGAACACGATCCATGACGGCAGCGG